>WQSR01000099.1 GCA_009787785.1 Defluviitaleaceae bacterium | reverse complement strand
TTAGAATCTTCCGAAAGAACGTACCCATGCTCTCGCATAAATCCGCTCTCCCTTCAGGGTCCTGCTTTTTCATGGCTATTCTGTTTTCAAGGGGCATGGCTACTCGTTGCCTGATTCCGTCGATTCAATACCGCCGAACCAATGCTTTCCGTTGCGTCTTTCCAATTCTGTCCGTAAAAAACATGTCCCTCCGCTCGGAGGGGCGAACGCCATTATAGCAGGATAAAAATATATGTCAACACTTTTTTATAGTTTTGCTAAAATTTCAGCAAAAAAATGTCACCTCGTTAAAGGCGACATGTTTTCATTATATTTTCAGGCGTTTAATGTTTTATGTCAAAGGGGATTTCATCGTTTTACCCGCGCCGTTCATTTCCGATGAAGAATAGGGCGATGGTGCCGGGGCCGGTATGCGCGCCGATGACGGGGCCGATTTCATTGATGACAAATTCGCGCTGGCCGTGCTTGGCGATAATCATATTTTTCAGCTGCTCGGCCATGTCGGGGGCGTCGCTGTGAGAGATGTAAACGGGCTGGTCCTTGGGGCTCATTTCGTGGAATGTCATTTGCTCCAGCAAATATTCCAGGGCCTTGTTTCGGCCGCGCATCTTGGTCATGGGGGTCAGCTTACCGTCCTTGGTCATGTGGATAATGGGCTTGATATTTAACATCGTGCCCATAAAGGCCGCCGCGCCGGATACGCGCCCGCCGCGCCGCAGATGGTGCAAATCGTCCGCCATAACCCAGTGTTGCATGATGGGAACTATTTTTTCGATATGCGTGGTGAGCTCTTGAATGGATTTCCCTTCGTCCCGTGCCTTGGCGGCATAGTAGGCCAGCAGACCCATGCCCAAGGAGGCACCCTTTGTGTCAATGGTGACGATTTTACGCTCGGGGTATTTGCCGCGCAATTCCTCTGCGGCCAGCAGGCTTTGGTCGTAGCTTTTGCTCAGCTGGGAGGAAAGGCACATGTAAAACACATCCTTGCCCGCCTTCAGGTGAGGCTCCCAGATTTCCATGTAGCGGAACTGGTTGACCTGGGTGGTTGACCCGGTTTTGCCTTCGCGCAATGCGTTGTAGAAATTCTTTACGCTCAATTCGCGCCAATCCAGGTAATTGAAATATTCCTTGCCGTCCAAATTAAAAATGAACGGGATAATTTCAATGCCCCATTCATCGGCTTTGCTTTGCGGCAGGTCCGTGGTCGAATCGGTGATGATAACGTAGTTGCTCATGGGAATCGCCCCTTTTATTTAATTTTAATTACTATAAACCCTGGCAATGGAGTTGTAAACCCTAAGTTTCCCAATTTTCGTACATGCGGGTGGTGGTAACGTAGCGTAGCTTGGGCGGGGTATCGGCATAGTATATGCGAAAACGCTCCCCGGTAGCCGTCCAAAAGGCGTAGGGGCTGTGGGCGGCTAAAAAATCCGCGTATTCCTCCAGCGCGAGGTCCCGGATGTGCATGATTTCTGCGTGAGGAATGCCCACATAGCGCAGATGCCACGGCTCATAGATGATATAAGTGGTGTGGGTCTTTGAGCAGGGGTAGCGGATAATGAACCCGAAGCGGTAAGCGTTGGCCTGTAGCCAGAGGCCCGCCGGGGTATTCCCGAAGGACTGGGCCAGCTGGCCCGTGGAGCTTACGTCTAGGGCCAGCCCGGTTTGATGCTCGCTGGCACCGGGCCGCTGTACGGTGCGTGCGGCCAAGGCTTCCGCTTCCTCCGGGGGGAAGCCCTGATGCTTGTAATAGCTGGCTTTTCGGGAAAAAAGGCTTTGCTGGCGGGAATAGGAGCGGTACGCGCTGTGAAGGGACAGGCCATGGATTCCGTCGGCTTCCATGGCGGCGAGAAGCTGTGTAAAGGCTTCCATGGCGGCAGGGTGCAACTGGATGCCGTTATAGGTGGCGAGTTCTTCGGGTATATAATAGGAAGGCAGGGGATGCTCCGCGTTGACAAGGGTTAAATGGCTTTCCACCCCCATGGGCACGGCAAGGGATAAAACCAGGCATAATATAAAGGAAGTCATGTGTTCCTCCTAAGGTGTGCCGACAGTAATTTTGTTCGAGGGATTCCGTGGCGATTTTTCGCCAATCAAGGAGGTTGTGACGCCGCGCACCGAGAAGGTGCGCAAGGAACAGCCGACGAAGAGTGGTGGAAATATCGACCGGAAAACATCGAACAAAATTACTGTCGGCACACCTTAATATAAGGCGTCCAGCGCGTACACCACCCCGGCGCGGGCGTGGGCCGCCGTCAACCCCCCTTGAAAAAACACATCGTAGGGCTCGCGCATGGGCGCGTCGGCACTCAGCTCTATGGACGAGCCTTGCACGAAGGTCCCCCCCGCCATGATGACGCCATCCGCGTAGCCCGGCATGGGGGCGGGCTCCGGCATTACGTAGCTGTCCACCGGGGCGGCTTTTTGTATGCCACGGCAGAAGGCCCGTACTTTTTCCGCGTTGCCCAGCCGGATGGCTTGGACGATATCGGTGCGGGGGGCGTGTGGGGTTGGGTTCACCGGGAAGCCCATCTGCTCGAAGACTGCCGCCGCCAGCACCGCGCCCTGTACACATCCGGCCACGGTTTGGGGGGCGATGAACAAGCCCTGTAGCAAACTGCGGGTCATGCCCAGTGTGGGGCCCACGTCCCCGCCGATGCCGGGGGCGGTGAGGCGGGNGGCGCG
>WQSR01000098.1 GCA_009787785.1 Defluviitaleaceae bacterium | reverse complement strand
CTGCATAGCGCAGCAACCACACAGTCCCATCCGGCAAACTGCCGCCAAGCGCGCTTAGGCCACGCACCTTACCTCCAGGGCAAAGTTCCCCATAGCGGAAGGCCGGGGAATTGCTCCAAGTAACGCCAGCGGGTGATTTCGTATTCGTCCTGCATGTGTTCGAGGGGAATGGGCGCGCCGGAAAGCATGTGGGTAACGTCCAAGTGCACCTGGCGCATACGGTCTATATCTTGGGGGCGCAGGTCTGGGGTGGGGCCGGCTTCCACACGGCGCAAAGTTGAAGTGACGGGCATGACGGTAAAACAGCGGCGGTCGCGGGTGGGGTCATGCTGACGTACCCAAATGGGCACATAGGACGCGCCAACCAGCTCTGCCGGGCCGTCTCCGACGCGCTGGAAATCCAAATAGAAAACCGCGCTGGTCTCCCTTGGCTGGGTACGCTGGGCGGAGACGAAATTGGCCATGGAATGGGCAATAAATCCCCGGCGCAACGTGCCATCAGGATTGGTTACATACACAAATTCCGCCGGAAGCAAAGTATGCGGATGATGGTTCATCACAATATCTGCGCCGGCCTCCAGCATAAAATGAAAGGTACGCATCCAGTTTACCCAGCGGGTGTCGTTGCGGTCAAAGGTGTCCCATTGATGGCCGCCGCCTGCGCGGTTCATCGTGCCGTAATATTCTATGCCGATATGGGGCAGCATTATAATAAAATCCGGCTCAAGGGCCCGGGCCCGGGCAATGCTGTCGCGAATCAGGTCATAGTCGATTCGTGACTGCTCCACAAGGTCGTGATATACGATTTTTACCATGTACATATGATTGTACATATGAGATTCCAGCCCATTAACATGCATGGTCATGTTAATCAGCGCGAAAGTAAAGCCGTTGACCTCCACCATCGTGACTTCGTAACGACATTGCGGCGTGCGGAATGTGCCCGTGAAGGGCAGCCCAACCTCGTCCAGAATCTCCATCGTGGAAAGCACGCCCCGCACAAAATCATCAAAGCTGTGATTATTCCCCGTTGTCACCATGTCAAAGCCTGCGTTGACCAATGCTTCCGCCAAGGCCGCAGGCGAACGGAAAAGCGGCCACCCGGCGTATCGCCCCCGGGTTAAAGTTGTCTCCAAATTGGCAATTGCAAAATCAGCCATTTGTATGTATGGCGCGATATATCTGAATTTATAATTAAAATCATACACCCCGGGGGAAATCCGCGCCGCGTCCAACTGCTCCTGATGGCACATCACATCCCCCACAAAGGCCAGCCGCGCCGTGTGAACCGGCGTTGGTGTGGGCTCGGGCTCGGGAATTGGCTCCGGGGCCGGGCCGGGAGTAGTTGAGGATGCAGGCGGCGTCGGCTGTGCCACGGATATTGTCGGATTTTCAGGATTTTCCGCCGCCAGAGTCTCCCCGGCCCCGGAATCCCTTCCCCGAAATAAAAAAAAACCGCCGACAAGCAATATTGCTGTAACCGACATGGCAATAAAAAATACAAACCAATTTACGCGCCCTAAATTCATCAAAATCCCCTCCCACAGGCGGATTATATATGAATTTCGGCCTTCTCGCAAGCCGCAACAACACGCAACATATCTTCGTCAATGTTATTAAGCTGGTGGGGTTTAATGTTTGTCAACCGGTTTTCAGAAAGTTTATTCGGCTGAGTAAATAACAATCCCCCAAAATGCCTATTTTCCGCACTTTGGGGGATTGTTAAATTCTCGTTACCTCGCTCTACAATTTGAAAAATGATACCAGTTGTCGCAGGATTTCGGCTTGGGAGTTCAGTTCCTCACTTGCCGCCGCTGTTTCTTCGCTTACTGAGGAAGTAGTCTGTGTCACTCTTGAAATTTGAGCCAGTCCTTCGCTTACTTGTGCGATTGCTTCGGCTTGCTCTTTTGAAGCGGTGGAAATGTGGTTTATAATCTCCAAAACTTCGCTTGCACTTGCTACAATGGCATTTAGTGATTCGGCTGTTTTTTCTGCGATATTTGAGCCAGAATTAACACGGCTTATCGAGTCTTGAATGAGTGCTGTTGTTTCCGTGGCGGCTGTTTGGCTACGCCCTGCAAGACTTCTAACTTCATCAGCTACAACGGCAAAACCTTTTCCATGCTCTCCCGCTCTAGCGGATTCTACACTCGCATTAAGTGCAAGGAGATTTGTTTGAAACGCAATATCTTGGATAGTTTTTACTATAGCCCCGATGTTGTTGGACGAGCCTTTAATTTCTGTCATGGCTTCAACCATTTGTTTCATTGCCGTGTTGCCCTCTTGGGCATTGGCTGTTGACTTGTTGGATAGTTCGTTAGCGTGTGAAGCACTTTCGGCGTTTTGCTGTGTCTGTTGGTTAATCATATCTATGGTGGCGTTAAGTTCCTGTACGGAGCTTGCTTGCTCTTGTGCGCCAGTTGATAATTCTGTAGCACTATTGGAGATTTGGTTAGCCCCTTGCAACACTTGGTCGGCTGATGATGATATTTCCGACATGGTTTTGTGTAGGCTTGTGGTGATGTTGTTTATGCTATCCCTTATACTTGTAAAATCGCCTAAATATTCACGGCTTATATTCGCCGTCAAATTACCGATTGCGACTTCTGCTAACGTGCGGTTTACCTCGTCAATATAGCCCCTAATAAATTCAATAGCGTGTTGCAAAGTATCGCCAATTTTTCTATAGGCTTCAGCGGAGGCTTTTGTATCTTCGTCATGGGGTTCGGGTGTAAATTCAAATTTCAATAAACCCTTGTTCAACCCCTCTTGTAATTTTTTGGTAATGTCACGGGCTTCGTAGTCTTGGTATGCGTTTATCTTTTTGCCTTTGGCGAGAACAGCAGTCATATCAAAATTTACAAGCATAGTGGCAAAAACTTCACCTTTAGGATTACGCACAGGAGCCATAATATATTCTTCTGTGAGTTCCCCTGCGGGTGATTGGATAGCTAATTGAAATTGCGAGCTTTCACCCGTCCTTGCCGTGTGTGCAGATTTCTTATCCACAAATGCTGTTTCTTCTGATGGCGAACACTCATAAATCGTTTTTCCCAGTTCAAAACCTTGTGCTTTGCAATGCTTATTCATGTACATAACTCGTGACTGCTTATCAAAAGCGGCAATAACCGTTGGCACGTCATCAATGTACCCAAAAATAGTATCAACAATAAGATTCATTTCTGTGATTGCAGTCTTACCTTCACCGTCTAATTTTTGCAAATCCCCTCGTGCGTACCAGTTGTCTGTTTGGATTTCTTTCCGCACTCGTTGCAACTCATTTAACAATAGCGACATATCGCCATCACCTGTTTCAATTTGTGCGTTAGTGCTTTGTTGTAATGCTCGTCCTCGTAGAATAAAATAGCACAACAAAAAACCTAAAACCCCACCGCCAAACAATGCTAAAATAATGATAAAATGCCCCATGACATATCCTCCTTTTATTGTGCTACCGCTTGCAAATTCCCTGTTTCAAGGGCTTTTCTAAAAAGGTACACCTTTGTAGAAAGGTTATCGGATGATAATTTCACTAAAAATTAACGAACAATTTTTCGATTTTGGGTTGTTTTTTAGTAAATTTTCTGGTATAATCATATAAAATGAGGGGCAAAAGACCCCTTGTAGTATTGTCTATAAAGGTGTACCTTTTTAGACAGTATTTCAGCGTTGGTGATACTTCACGGCATGACTGCGTGCTTCGCCCATTATCTGGAAAGGCAAACCTTTTTAGAAAGGTTGCCCCATACGGAAATCTGATAAATTTCCCCAAGTTTTGGATTGAATAATGCCCTTCACCTATGTTATAATCGTAAGTGAAGGGC
>WQSR01000097.1 GCA_009787785.1 Defluviitaleaceae bacterium | reverse complement strand
TGCAAACTTTTTGAAAAAAGTTTGACAAAAACTACCAAAAAAGCCGCGAACGCGGCTTTTTTATTACAGTTTTGGTCGAGCTTTTTCAAAAGCTCGTGGGGGTTCGGGGGCAAAGCCCCTGAAATTTTTCTTTACAAGACAGCCCCTTTTTTGGGTTAAAGCCGTTAAAATATCAGCCAGGTCAACAGTACAATAATCGGCAGGGCGAAAAGCGTGCGCATCAGGAAGATGATGAACAGGTGGCCGATGTTTAGGGGAATCTTCGATTTGAGAATCAGGATGCCCGTTTCGGCGAGGTAGATGATTTGCACGATGGACAGCGCGCCGATGATGAAGCGGGTATTGAAGGGCGCGTCTCCCGCTTCCAGCAAAAGGGCGGGGATGAACATGTCGATGAAGCCCACGATAACCGCCGGGGCAAATTCCATGGCTTGTTCAATTTGGAACAGGCGCATCAGTTGGCCGAAGGGCCAGGACAGCCATTCGAAGATGGGGGTCTGGAAATTGATGACCAGCGCGATGGTTCCCCAGGCCATAATCACGGGAATCAAGTCCATGAAGATATTCAGCCAGTTGGACGCGCCGGCTTTAATAACGTCTACCACACCGGTTTTGCTTGCGCGTTCCTCTGCCAGGCCAACGGCTTGGCTGAACAGGGAACGGTTGGTTTGGGGCTCCTCTTGGATTTGCTTGCCCACCTCGGGGAGATATTCGTCCTTGATGCCCCGAAGCGGCCAAATACGCGGCATGAGAATGGCCAGCAAAATGGCGGTGATGCAGATGACAAGGTAAAACATGCCGAAATGCGGTAGCATGTCAATGGTTCCCGCCACTACGAAGGTGAAGGGCAGAGAAACCAGCGTAAAGTTGACGCAAATGGCGGCGGCTTCGCGGCCGGTGTAGAAGCCTCGTTCGTGCTGGTCGCGGGTAATGATGACCGATGCCGCCGAGGAGCTGAACCATGAGCCAATCAGGTCAATGGAGGAGCGGCCCGGCAAGGTGAAGAGCCCGCGCATGGCCTTGCGGATAAGGGTGCCCAAAAATTCCATCAAGCCAAAGTCGATGAGAATGGGAATGGCGATACCCA
This sequence comes from Defluviitaleaceae bacterium, assembly GCA_009787785.1. GTDB lineage: Bacteria > Bacillota > Clostridia > Lachnospirales > WQUN01 > WQRX01. The sequence goes on along the minus strand of WQSR01000097.1, from coordinate 3,657 downwards.
CAACCAGGAAAATGGCGATGAGTGCCGAGCCGCCACCGATAAGCTCTACCAGCATCAGGGTTCCGCCGTCCCAGCCGATGAGCCAATCCGGCCCGATGCCGAAGAACACCAGCCACACCAGCACAGCGGCAATGGCCTTGCTGACAAAATACACGATGTTGCAATGGAAAAGCCCACGCAATTTTTCCGACTCCATGATAAATTTAGGCTTAAACACATAGGCAAAAACGGAACACAGGAACGACAGCGTAATAATTATCGCTCCGATAAGTACGAGGAGGCCATGGCCGTTGACCTCCACCTGGTTAATCGTTCGCCCCAGCCAGCTGATGGCGTGCCCCAAGGGGATGTTCAACCTTCCATCGCCGTAGCGCAACGGCACCATGAACAGGAAAATTCCAAGGAGTGACATGATAATAAATTTGATTTTGTTCATACCTTTAGCTCCTTTTAAAAAATTTTGGAAAATTTATCATATTTTTAACCTGTTTGCAAGGCCACCCTCCTCCACGCGGGCTTTCACTCCATGATGGTGAACTAAATTAACGTGACACAAGCGTACCCCCCTATTGAAAGTCTATCTTGAATCTCATATAATGGCTTGTCTGCATACTATATTTGTGGAGGAACGACAGTGAGCGAAGGTGGAGGAACTTTATCAACGGGGAAAGCAATCGCCCTCTTTTTGCTGGTTTTGCTGGGTGGCGCGGTGCTTGTCATCGTTGTTTTTTATTTTGTGCTGGCCAACGCGCTGGATACCGGGGACGGTGCCCCATGCCCCTTGGTGGGGCGGTGGCAAACGGCTGTCATGGAGGATGCGGGCCAGTTGGTGGCTACCTTTGATTTTACCGATACCGGCGAATGGAGCTTGGCTTTCAGCAATGAATATGGCGAGGTGGAGGCTTTCGGAAGATTTGCCTTCTCCCATGACAGGGTGGTGCTGATTCATGACAGCGGCCGGACAGAGGTTTTCGACGAAGTGGAGATTGAAAACGACAGGCTCAATATATGGGGCGATGGCTTACCGGCCTTCAGGCGCGTGTTCATCGAGGTGGATGGGGCATATGTTATCCCCCCGGCCCGTGAACGCCCGGAGCCGCCTTACGACGATATCCAGGCGCGTTTCGCCACGCGCTTCAATACCGCGCTGGACGGCGTGGTGACGTATAACCTTTTGGCGCAGATGCAGGGGACGCCGCCCTTAGAGGGCTTCTCCTTCGACGCAATCAATGCCCTGCAAATGGTGGAGCGGCTGGAGCGTGCCGAGGGCTCTTCCTTGCCCCAGTATATTTATTCGTGGATTAACGAGGATGTAAACGCGGTTATACAAATTCTGGAAGGCTTGGGCGAGGAAGGGGACGCCAACGATGTGGAACTGGTGCGCATTGGCGGCAGGTTTTACCAGCCGGACGGCGTGTACGCCATGGTACACATGAAAAAAGGGGCCATCGCCACCATTGACCCCATGAACTATGAACCCCTCACCCTGATGGAAACCTTGGTCAGCATTCCCGTCAACAGCAACCCCGTGAACATAAATGGGATATCCTTTACCCGCAGGGTTTACCCCGGCGGCGACTTTGTGTTCATCGCCATGCGCGACCCCAAGACCATGCTGGATGCCATGGGCGTGGAAAGCCCCCCAGTTACTTACGGTGATGGATTTTCCAGGGGGCTGAATCAGCTCCTGCCCTTGCTGAGCACTATGCTTTCGGAGCTTCGGAGCGTGTACTTCATGGACATCGTAGGGGTGCGGTATGTAGCCGAGCGTGAAGCGGTGGTGCTGGCCGTCACCTTCCATTGGGTCATGCCCTCGGGCCAAATCAAGACCACCACGGATTATTTCTACTCCGACGGCGATACCTGGCTGGGCACCACAGACGAATACGCGGATTTCGTGGTGCGCGCATGGAACACATCCCAAACCCACAGAGAACCCATTTACGAAGTAAGCGAGTTTAACCGGGTGCACGGGAGGTAACGCACCCCGCCGGACACTCCCCCGGATATTTTCCCTTGCGTGTCAGAAAGCCGTGTGGTATACTGCCCCTCGCGAAAGCGTGTACGAGTAGCTCAGCTGGATAGAGCGTCTGACTACGGATCAGAAGGCCGAGGGTTCAAATCCTTTCTCGTACAGAAAAGCCCAGTAGAATCAACATTTGTTGAGGACACTGGGTTTTTTGTTTAGCAGATTTAACACTATTTTAACACAGTAAAGAGATTAATCGCTTGAATCATTGTTTGTTAAAGGTACGAGAGGCGTATTTTTGAGATTATACTTTGCAAGCATATAATCGAGAAAAGAATCAATTTCTTTAATCATGTCACCAATTGGCAAGTCAAGGTCATGCAAGCTGTTTCTAAAGTGTGAAAATAAAGAGTGTAAATGAAAGCGAGCCGTGATTTCAGCTTCATCCACATTTTTTATACTTTCCAGGTGGTCGCTAATTGCATAAGAATTGTTGTCTAACTTCTCAGCGAGGTCTTCGTAAACATCCAACAGATATGTTACGCGCACATTTAGGGCATTAGCTATCTTAGAGGCAGTGTCATATTTTGGAAGTATTTTGCCACTTTCATATTTCCTAATATTCGCATCAGCAATCCCGCATAACTTGCCTAGAGCACTTTGAGAAAGCCCTCTTTTTGTCCTCAAAAACTTTATTTTATCACCAATTGTCATGAGAATCACCTTTTTTAGGATTAATAATAACACAAGAAAAAAGAAAAGCATATATAGCTTGACGGATACATAATACAGATATATAATGCGCTTGTCAGGTAGCAATATATCTAAAGGAGGAAATCCCATGAAAAGCAACCCCCAAGGCAAGCGATACATCCCCGTATCGGAGTATCAGCGTATTAGCGGCTTGAGCAACAAAACCGTTATGTACATGATTAGAACAGGGCAAATACCGTACATCAAAACGGAAAGCGGCCACTGTCGAATTGACACCCAGCCAGTAGGACAAGACACCGCTGAAATGAAAAAGACAGTCGAAGAATCCCATCAGCTTGTTAAGGCACTGTGCAAGCAATTCAACGTAGCCATATGAGGAGGGCAAACCATGAAAAATCAAGCAATGAAAATGGAAGAAATAAAAAATGACTTGATAGGAGCGAAGGCGGTAGCAGGTATTATAAGTGATTACTTCGAACCAATAAACCCCGACAAAGTAGAAATGGAGGCAAGGTATAGAATGTGTGGCGATTTATCGGCGGTTTTGATACGGCTGATACATGATGCTACAAAGGCCGTAGACGAAACAATAGATGAACTTTGGGTTGTATATGCGCTGGAAAAAGGCGCGGGCGAATAAAGGTATAACCAGTGATAATGAGCAGTTCCTAGAGGAACTGCGGGGAGCGTCCTAGAGGCCGCCGATAATTAAAGCACCGCACCCGGTAAGGTCATCCCCGAAAACACCCTCTCCTTTGCCAACCGCGCCGAAGGCGGCACTATCTTGGACAACCACCAGCCCACCGTGCGGCGTGTGCCCGCGCCGCCAATAAATGTGAATTGCACCAAAAGCACCTTTGCAAAGGTGCGTCAAAAGATACGGAGAAACTGAAAGGCAGATTGGAGAGGTTGAAACCCCAAAAAAGGAAGGTGACAAACGCTAACGGAAGGCGGCCACGGGGAAGCCCTTGGGC
>WQSR01000096.1 GCA_009787785.1 Defluviitaleaceae bacterium | reverse complement strand
CCTCTGCCTCGCCCCTACACGCCACAGAACCCCCCCCGTTTACAGCCCCCGCCCCGCCCCTCATCCCAACCCTCCAACAGGAACAGGCCCTCCCTTCGAAGCTCTCCATTTCTGAAATCAAACGCCTCTACGCCAGCGACCTCACCCCGGACAGCACCGCCGGACACGACGCCATGGGCACCGCCCTCCAGGAGGCTCCCTATTTCGACCCGCCCCAATTTATCCGCGCCCAGCAGGGGCTGACCCCCCTGCGCATGGGTTCTATTCTCCATACCCTCACAGAGCATATGGATTATCACCGCCATACCACCCCCGCCGCTTTGGACGGGCTCATCCACGCCCTTACGGAAAAAAATCTCCTCACCCCGGAGGAAGCCGCCGGCATCGACCGCCAAAAAATCCTGACATTGGCCCATTCCCCTTTGGCCGAGCGCATCCGCGTCGCCGCCCGGCTGTACCGGGAAATCCCCTTCGTCATGGCCGTACCCGCCGGAGACATTATGCCCCCCGCGCCCCCCTACAGCGACGATAAAATCCTCATCCACGGCATCATCGACGCCTATTTCGAGGAGGACAACCAAATCGTGTTAATCGACTTCAAAAGCGACCACGCCGCTTCCACAGATGCCGACGCTCTCATCGCCCGCCACAAAATCCAGCTCGACATATACAAAAAAGCCGTTGCACAGGCAACGGCCAAAGAGGTTAAAGAGGTTTTACTTTATTCCTTCGCGCTGGGGCGGGCTATCCCGGTAAAATAAACTACCGTTTCTCCACCACAAATTTAATCGAGGTCTTTTCCTTCCCGTCCACTTCCAGCTGGGAGAACGCAGGGACGCACACCAAGTCGATTCCGTTGGGTGCCACATAGCCCCGCGCCACGGCGATGCTCTTGACCACCTGATTCACAGCAGCCGCGCCAATGGCATTAATTTCCACGGGCTTGTCGTTGCGCAAGATAGCCGCAATGGCCCCTGCCACCGACTTAGGCTCCGACTTAGAGGATACTCTCAATACTTCCATGACCAATCGCCTCCTATAGCGTTAAAATAAAACGTGCGTGTCTTGCGGCTTCAGTATACCATACCTTGTCAAGAAATGTATTTCTTCATGTTCTTCAACGCGTTCTTTTCCAACCGGGATACCTGGGCCTGGGAAATACCGATTTCGTCCGCCACTTCCATCTGCGTCTTCCCGTCGAAGAAGCGCAAAGAGAGAATCATCTTTTCCCGCTCGCCCAGCCGCTTCAACGCCTCGCTCAGGGAGAGGTTCTCCAGCCACCGGTTGTCGGTGTTTTTCTCGTCGCTTACCTGGTCCATGACAAAAATTGCGTCCACTCCGTCATGGTACACCGGCTCGAACAAAGAAACCGGGTCCTGTATCGCGTCCAGGGCAAAGAGCACTTCCTCCTTGGGAAGCCCCATCTCCCGGGCAATTTCCTCGATTTCCGGTTCCTTCGAATTTTGTGTGGTCAGTTTTTCCTTGATGCCCAAGGCGCGGTAGGCCGTGTCCCGCAAGGAGCGGCTGACGCGTATCGTATTGTTGTCGCGCAAATAGCGGCGTATTTCTCCGATAATCATGGGAATGAACGTCATCAGGCGGGAATATGTATATAAGCCCCCAAAGGGGCTTTTTTTCAATTATATCCTACCACATCCTGCTTCACAATCCAACGCCTATTTTTCTTTGCGCCTTACCGTTTTGTTTTCAACCTGGCAGGGTATAGTGGGTATTCCGGTAAATGTCCGTCAGCCGCTCGCCTATTCCGTAGCCGTCGGGGGTGGGGGCCCAGCATAGGGCCAAGTCTCCGCGCACGGTGATATATCGGCTCCGGTGCCAGGTGAAGGCATTGGTGAGGATATTCCATTCCAGGGAATAAAAGGAAATCATATCCCCCGGCTGTATGGGGTCGTAGCCTTTTTGGATGACATTGCCGTCGCGGTGGCGGATGCCCTTGATGCGCGATGTGGTTGTGATGATGTCTGCGTCCCGGCCGTTAATCCGTACGGGAATGGCATAAAGCATATTTCCTTTAGTCGATGCCACGGGGAACAAGCTAACCCAGTGGCCATAGATGTGCGGCCAAAGGGAATCCCTGTGTTCTTCCTGCGCCAGCCCCGCCATGCGGTAGACATCCTCGGTGATGGGCTCCCAAAGCACCCACTCCCGGTGGGCGATGTCGGCGTCTTTTTTGTACCGCACCAGCCCGTCGAAGAAGGCGTGGAGGAACCGGGTATAATCCGCGTCCATCCCCAGCGCGGAATACATACGCAGGGATTCCTCCCCCACGGATTTCCCGCCGTATACATAGAAAGTGGAGAGCCCGTACAGCTCCACGTCGGAATTGTGCCGGTTGTACACCACGCAATTTTTCAATGCGCGGAGCACCGCCGCCGATTCCCGTGGGAAGAGGTCCTTGAGCTGTACCGCCATGTCCCCGATGTCTACCATGTCGGCGTAATTGTCCCGGGGGGAGCCCTCGCCGAAGGTTTTCGTGTTGGCGCGGCGTATGGCCATAGGCCGGAAGGCCCAGTCCCGGGCCACCAGACGCCCCATGGCGTCCATTACGGGCTTCACCCGCGCCAAGTCAATCACGGAGAGGGTCAGAATTTCGTCAGAATTAACCCCATAGAAATCCATGAAGGTATCTACAATTACTTTCCCCAACGCGAAGCCGTCCATGTGCGGGTTTTCGTTCAGCACCCCAAGGAAGGCATAATCCCAGCCGTCGCCCGGTTCCAGGTCCTCGGAGGCAATCATCACCCGGGCGAAGTCCGAAGCCAGGACCGCCATCTCTACCGTGCCCATCAGGCAAGCGTCAAAGCCCAGAAATTCCAGCTTTTGATCCCTAAGCCCCGCTTCGGAGAACGCCTTATACATATCCGGCAAGGTCAGGGTACCTTCCACGAACCGTTCGTCGTGACCGAAGCCCGCGATGGAGCCGCCTCCGTGGTCCCAAAGAATCAGGCCCACCTTTTCTGCCGGGAAATGCTTCAGCCCAAAATAAATAAAATCCCGCAATGTGTCGGGATGTCCCATGTTGCGCTCGCCCATGCTCTCCACTTCATATAAATGGCCGTCCACCATTTCCCAAATCACGCATTCCCCTTCCGGGATGGCGTCATTCATCCACCGCTTCGTGCCGCCGGTGAGGATTACCACATGGGCGTTGCGGGAATCCAGGCCCGCGTCCAGTATCTCCACCAGGTCGTCTGTGGCCGCGCCGAAGTCGCTTTCCAGGTCGGAGCCGTTCATGTATATCATAATGGTGTAGGGCTTGGGGGTGTGGTAGCTATTAAAGCCGCCGCCGCCGGTCAGTACGAGAATTGGTAGAATTATAAATAATAAAAAAATATTTTTTTTCAATTTTATTCGCCCCTTTTGAGTTCGCGAGATTAGGTTTGCGAGATTAAGTTCGCGGGGGCTTCACCCCCGCACCCCCACCCGCTTTTTTGAAAAAAAGCGGGGCAAAAAACGTAAACGGAAACCGCGCTTTTGCGCGGTTTCCTGGGTCAAGGGGATGAAATCCCACGGTCATTTTATTTAGTGCGCGTTCATTCCACCGGTTGCACCGGCACTTAAAGTGGCGCGCATTTGGGACAGGTCTTCTTGTGCTGCGTTGGGGGAGCATACATAGTAGCCTTTTTGTGCGGCTATTTTGTATAAGTCATATTGGAACTTTTCGTCGCCGTCGCGCATCTGCTGGAAGGTCTGGCGCAGTTGCGGATTGGCGGTTTCGCTGATAAAAGTGGCATAATGCGAGAGGCTGGACTTAACGCCGCCAAGCACATCCAGCACGATATCTTTTTCACTCATGGTCGTTTTCTCCTTTTTATAACATTTGGATTAAATTTTGTGCGGCCTGCTTGGCCTCGGTGGATGCCTTATTCAGCATCTGCTTGATTTGCGGGTCTTGCACCTGATTTGCGTAGCCGTTCAATTTGCAAGACATCATTTGATGCCCGCTAACCGACTCGCGAATCCAGTTGAGTTCAGATTGCTTGATGCCTGTCATGGTTATGCCCCTTTCTGTGGATAATTTTGATACATCTATTTTTGCGCAAAAGAGGAAAGATATGCATGGTGAAAATTGCCAATGGGTTGCTCGGCTATAACGAACATTAATAAAAAAGCCGCATCAGCGGCTTTTTCGGTAGTTTTTGTCAAACTTTTCTCAAAAAATTCGTTTACCGTTCCACCAGCACCACATGGGGGTTGACCACATCTCCGTCGCGCATTAGGCGGAAGTTGAAATGGGTGCCCAGCATGGTCCCGAATAAAGAGGGCTGGCCCACACCGCCGATGACTTGCCCGGTGCGGATAATCTCCCCTTCGGATACCATGACCGCGTCCATAAGCTGGCCGTAGCGTGCCGTCCAGCCGTTGCCGTGGTCAACCACAATATAGTTGCCATAGTGTACGCTATTCCCGATGGAAACCACCCGTCCGTCGGCCCCGGCCCGTACAGGGGTTCCTTCCTGGGCGGCAATGCGGATGTCCTCGTTGATGGAAAATCGGTCCAGGGTCGGGTTATAGACTACGGCGTAGGCGTCAAAGTCCATCAGGATATCCCCTTCCACGGGCCACACCATTCTGTCATGCTCCGCAAAAGGGGTGAAGGTTGCGGGAATGACGACAATGGGCGGTGCCTCGGGAGCCATGGCCTCAACGGTGGGCGGTGTCGGCTCCTGGGTCGGCTGTGGGGTGCTTTCCACATCCGGTGTGGGCGTCATGGCCGCAGGGGGCGGCACGGGTGTGGCGTGGGGGCGGGGCACAGCCGGTGTGGGCTGTGGAGTGGCGGGCTG
>WQSR01000095.1 GCA_009787785.1 Defluviitaleaceae bacterium | reverse complement strand
AGGCGCGTGATTAGTGGCGAATGGCGGAGTTAGTGGTTGGCGTTGAGGCTTCTGAAAGAAGACCAACGCAACCACTTCTCCGACAGAGCCAATCATCCCGCGACGAGTGCCAGCGCGGCGCATTCACCCGCCCCTTCCCACGGGTATATATGCGAGCCCGCAAGCAACAACGTCTACAAGGCGATATCAATGGCATACCGCTCCAGCCAGGCGTTGATTTGCAGGAAATAGGCCAGGGTCTGGGGGCGTGTCATGAGTTGGCCGTACCAGGGGGTGGGGGTGTCGTTGTTCAGGCCCTTGCGCTCCAGAAACTCGAAGAGGGGCGCGCCGGGGGTGTTGAGCAGGTTTTGCATCATGTCCTGTACCTTCAGCAGGTAGGCGGGGTTGTGGGTCTTGGGGAAGGGGCTTTTTTTGCGAAGGAGGATTTTTTCCGGGAGGATGCCCTTGAATGCCTCGCGGAGGAGTCCTTTTTCCCGTTCCTCATGAAATTTGAAGGCCCAGGGCACATTGTAGAGGTATTCCACCAGGCGATGGTCCAGGTAGGGCGTGCGTATCGTAAGCCCGGCGGCGGCACTCATGCATTCCGTGCGGCTGATTAAGGTCTGGCCGAACCATTGGAGATTTAGCACGAAAAGCTGGCGAAGGCGTTTGTCGATGGGCTCGTCGTCGTAGAGGGTGGGGGCGGAGGCCATGGTTTGTGTGAAGCGGGCGTGGACATAGGCTTCCGGGTCGATATTGCCCAGCGCGCCGGGTCGCAGGAAGGCCAGGCGGTGGGGTAAATTCATGCTCCAGGGGAAGGTATCCGCGTTGCGGCGTTGCTCGTCGGTGTACCAGGGGTAGCCGCCGAAGATTTCGTCCGCGCCTTCGCCGGAGAGGATGACGGGGGTGGTTTCCCGGATATTTTGGCAAAACAGTAGCAACGCCGCGTCCACATCGCCCATGCCGGGCAAGCCCCGGGCTTCCATGGCGGGGAAAAGGGCCTCGGCCAGGGCATCGGTGCCGATGGTGTGGCGGCGATGGCGCGAACGCAAGGAGGCGGACATTTCCTTAATATATTCGTTGTCGTCCTCGGGCTGGAAGTCGTTGGGGGTGAAATGCTTGTCGTTGCCGATATAGTCCAGGGAAAAGCTCTCCTTGCTTCCCGCCAGGGCGGCCAGGATGCTGGAATCCAGCCCGCCGGAGAGCATGGTGGGGCTTTTGCCCGTGGCTTCGCTAAGCAAGGCGCGGACGGTTTTTGCGGTCTCTGCGAAGGTCTCCAGATGGGGGATGGCCTTGAGTTGCCAATAGGGGTGGATTTCCGGGGCTTCCCCCATGCGGTAGGTCAGGTAGTGCCCCGGCTTCAGCTCGTCTATCCCCTGCAAAATGCCGCAACCGGGGGTGCGCCCCGGCCCAAGGAGCATCAACTCCGCCACGCCTTGCGCCGTGAGCACGGGCTTTATCCCCGGATGCCGCAGTAAAATATCCATGCTGGAGGCGAAGGCCATGCCCCGGCCATTAACGGTATAAAACAAGGATTTGTACCCCAGCCGGTCACGGGCCAGGAAAAGCCGCTCCCCATCCCACAGGGCGAAGGCGAAGACCCCCAGCAATTTTTCCAGACAATTCACGCCCCAGGCCATAAAGCTGTGTAGCATCACCGTCGCGTCGCGCTGGTCGGCGAATTGGAATCCCAAGGCGCGGAGCTCTTTTATGAGCGATTCTTTGTTATAGAGCTCCCCGTCGCAAACCAGTACATAGGCTTGCAAACCCAGTGCCCCCCGGATAGGCTGTGGGCAACCGAATAGCGACACCTGGGCTGAAATAAATTGGCCGTGTTCGCCGCGCTGTGACGGGCTTCGCTTAATAATCTGGTTAAGCATCTCATCACACAACGCGCCCTTTAGGATTCCGGCGATTCCGCTCATTTTTTACCCCCCGCAAAATGGAATATGTAGCCGTTTTATTCGGCTATAGGGCATCCTATTCCCGCGAGGCGAAGAAAGTGACATTTACTACCACATGGGGTAATAGCCCGCGTGGTGGGGTGAAGCGGGGTGAATGGCCCGCGCTGGCACGTCAACGCTCATGAACGGCTCTGTAACGTCCGCTGAGATTGATGTTGCAAGCGTTCAAAAGGAGTAGAGCGATAAATCGCAACCTAAAAAACGGACAATCAAATTTGATTATCCGCTCTTTAGGTAACTGCTTTTTGTAAACATATTTGTGTAACCTTATTTTTTGATGATTTTATCACCAATAATAACTGTTATGAAAAAATACATGAATCCTGTGCCAAGCAGTATACCCAACGCTACACTTATGAATATATTTTCAATAAAATTACTAAAAATAAATTCGTAAGCCGCCGTACTTGTACCAATGCTTGCTAATACAAACATAAATACAACAAAAATGTTTCGGAGCAAACTTGGTTTTTTCGACACCTCATTTTTTTGCTCATGTGCTTGCTGTTTGTTTTCCATATTATCCTCCTTATTCCTCAATAATTTCAAAAATTTCTTCTATTGTTACTTCAAAAACTTTTGCAATGGAGTACGCCAACACAAGGGATGGGTTATACCGTCCTTTCTCAAGGTGATATATCGTTTCTCGTCTAACACCCACTAAATTTGCTAACTCGTCTTGCTTCATGTTGTGCTTGGCACGATACTCTTTTATTCTTGTCTTAACTATCATCTTCATCATCTTTACTCTGTCTTTCTTTTGCCTCAAGCCGACTTAAAGAGGCACAGAAAATGAAGTCGCACACGCCCACCACCAATGCAAATCCTCCAATAGCAAATGTTGGGGCATAACTGTAAAAATTATCACTGGCGGCTAACAACAGTGCGATAACAAGAATGAAATGTGACGGAATAAGGAAAATAAAAAAACTGCGGGTAGCACAAATGCGTACATTTTCCCAAAACAACTCATCCGGTACTGTTTTGATGTACTGAAAGAAAATGAAACTGGCGAAAAAAGAAAATAACAATGGGGTTGCGAAAAATCCAGCAAAACCCAACAGCCCCAAAAAACCTAAATATGCCAACTTGTTCTTCACTAATGAATCCCCACGTTATATATTTATCGCTACATGATATAAATATATAACATGACGTTTGCAATGTCAAGAAGGAATTTATAATACTTAAAATCTCCGTTGAAAACGAAGAACAGGAGAATAGCCAAATTTCATAAATCGGTGAAAAAGCCCTTGACAAACGGTTAAGGAAATTACTCTGTCACGTTGATTGCGTATTTATGTGTCGTGGGAGGGGGCGGGTGAATGCCTTGGCGGTCTACGAAGGCGGGGGATAAGGCGGCGCATGACGCGGTTATGTGGTTGGCGTTGAGGCTTGTGAAACAAGACCAACGCAACCACTTCCGCGGCGAAGCCGATGTTCCCCCGACAAGATGAACCGCCAAGCCATGCACCCGCCCCCTCCCACGAGTACACAAAAAACCGCGCAACCAACACTGCCATGGTGAATTAAATTAACGTGAGGGAAATGAAAAATAGTCTTGAATAATTGTTTTGTGGCGTATACTATTGGGAGTCGTTTGAAAAGGGCGTGAAAAATGAGACATTTTAAGTATATTGACGTAAAGCGGGCTGTGTCGTGGGTGGGGACGCTGTTGATGCTGGCGTCGCTGGGATTTATTGCGCGGCGGATTTTTGTGACCCACGGGGATGTGGATTTTTCCGTTTTCACCGACCCGGTGATTTTGGCGGGTCTGATATCGGTGGCCTTGCTGGAGGGCGTGGGCATTATTCTGGCGTCGCTGAATTATCGTGCTATAGTGGCCAATGTGTCGGGCATAAGGGTGCGCCCAACCTTGGCTGTGGTGGTATATACCCTTTCCAATTTGTATAAATACATCCCCGGCGGGGTGATGTATGTCCTGGGGCGCAACCGTATGGCCGTGGAGGACGATTCCCTTTCCCACACGAAGGTGGCGGCGTCTACGGTTTTGGAAGGCGTCTTTATCGTTATCGCCGTGATTTTGATTGCGGCGGTCTTTTCCTTCGAGCATTCTATGTACTATATCCGCCAGGTGGAGCGACTGCCCCTGGTGGGGCTAATTTTGTTTATCGTATTGGCCGCCGCCGCCCCCATTGTGTACAACAATCGCCATCGCCTGAGCAAGCTGTTGCGCGAATTTTTAAAGGACGCCAACGTTTTCCGGCCTGGGGTGATTGTCATACGGCTGTGTTGCGTGTTGGTGCTGATGGGACTTTGGACATTTACTTTTCTCGCCACCCTTATGTTGCTGGGCCAGCCCATGACATTGAGCCTGGGCATTACGGTGATGGGCCTGTACCTGCTGGCGTGGCTCGCGGGCTTTCTCACCCCCGGCGCGCCCAGCGGCCTGGGTGTGCGGGAAGTGGTGATGATGATGTTTATGTCGGGGACGCTGAATGAGGGGATTCTCATTTCCGCTATGGTGATGCACCGCTTGCTGACGGTGCTGGGGGATGTTTCGGCCTATGGCATGGCCTTGGCCTATGCCCGGGCGAAGCGGCTGGACGCGGAGCGCGTGGCATAATGCGCAGTGTTGCCTTGGCCGTGCTTATGGAGGTTGCGGAGCGCGACGCCTACGCCAACATCGCCCTGCGCAAAGCCTTGGGGCAGGGGGATATGGAGCCCCGGGACCGCGCCCTGGTGACGGAGCTGGTGAACGAAACCTTGCGGAATTTGCAATACATTGACGGGGTGGTCAATCACTTTTCGAAGCTTCCCGTGGACAAAATGAAGCCCCTTATCCGCACTGTTTTGCGCCTGTCGGTGTGTCAACTGCGCATCCTTACGAAAATCCCGCCCCATGCCGCCGTGCACCAGGGGGTGGAAATGGCCAAGGCCCACGGGTTTTCCTCCCTGTCGGGCTTTGTGAATGGCGTGCTCCGCGCAGTTGCGCGCCAGCCGGACAAGCCTGTGACAGACCCGGCGCGATGGGCACAACGCTATTCCTACCCCGAGGGGCTGGCATCTTCCCTCGTCCGCTGGCTGGGGGAGGACGGGGCAGAAAGCTTCGCCCGCCACA
>WQSR01000094.1 GCA_009787785.1 Defluviitaleaceae bacterium | reverse complement strand
GCCGTTCCTAGCGCACCCCCCGGTGCGCGTCGTCACGACTTCCTTGCCTTGCAGACACTGTACTGCGCTGTGGCGGCCCGTTCCCGTTTTATTCGGCTATACATAGCATTATTTCCCTAGTTCAAGCAATATGGCTTTAACTTCATCGCTGGCGGAGAGCTTGCCATATACTTTGCAGGACAATATGGTTTCCTTAATTTGCTCCGGGGTGATGGATTTTGCGATGTTTAGCAAACCGATGACGCGGATGTGCATTTTTTTGCCCTTGGCCAGCATATGGGCGATTTCGTTTTGGTCAAGGAAGGAGATGCCAATGGCGCGGTGTAAAGCACTTGTACTTTCTTCCTTCAAGTGCTCCGGCTCCAGAAACTGCTTGAAGGAGTCGGCGTAGCCCTCCAGGGTTTTGCGGGCGGCGGCACGCATGAAGTCGGAGCGGTTGTCGAAGACGCCCCGCGCCACCAGCAAATCAATTTGCCCCAGCTCGGCGGGGCTCAGGTTGACAGACACCTTTTCTGTTTTCATACATACCTCCGATGCGATGCCACATGACATCTATTTGGGATGCATTGGGATTATATTTGAATATTTTTGCCTTTTCAACCGCCAGACTTGACTATTTCGCGCTATGCCTTCATATATATGGGGGAGTGGCAAAAGGGGAGTGGGCAACGATGAATAAAAATTCATTTTTGATAGGGCTTGCGGCGGGCGTGCTGTTTATGTGCGCCGTGATTTTGGGTTATAACGCCTTCGACACGCGGGTGCGGTGGGGGGGTATGCAACCGCCGGAGCGCAAGGTGCAGGAGATTTTTCGGATGCTGGAGCGGCATTCCATTTTTCCCATCGACCGGGAGGAAATGCTGACCCACATGTACCGGGGCCTGTTGGAGGGCGTGGGCGACCCCTATACCCAATACTTTGACGCGGTGGCACTGGAAGCCTTCCATATCCGTACGGAGGGTGTGTTTGGGGGCATTGGGGTGATGAGCATTATGGACCCGGAAACCCGGATGCTGACCGTAGCCAATACCTTTTTGGGCTACCCGGCGGACAAGGCGGGGATTTTGCCCGGGGATAAAATAGTGGCCGTGGACGGCGCGGACGTGGTGGGCCAGCCCCAGGACAGAATCACAAATTTGATTCGCGGGCCGGTGAATACCCCCGTGCGGCTAACCATCCTGCGACCTTATGAAGAAAAGCGGTTTGAGGTGAGCATCCTGCGGGCGTTGGTGGAGGTGCCCACCGTTTCCCACGAGATGCTGGCGGGAAATACGGGGCTGATACGCCTGGACGGCTTCGACCGGGTGACGCTCTCGCAATTTGAAGAAGCGTTGGCCGATTTAACCGGGCAAAATATGACGGGCTTGATTATAGATGTGCGCAACAACCCCGGCGGGCTGATGCCTGTGGTGGTACAGATTACGAACCGGCTGGTGCCCTACGCTACCCTCATCACCTATACCGAGCACGCCGACGGCCGGCGGGAATACCACCACGCCAATACAGCGGACCATTTGGGCCTTCCCCTGGTGATGCTGGTGAATGGGCGGAGCGCGTCCGCCTCCGAGATACTCAGCGCGGCGGTGCAGGAAACCGGTGTAGGGCTACTGGTGGGGACTCAGACCTTCGGCAAGGGCATTGTGCAAAACCTGATGTACCTCACCGACGGCAACGCCATAAAAATGACCGTGGCCAAGTATTTTACCCCCGAGGGAACCTCCATACACGGCGTGGGGATTGCCCCCGACATTGTGGTGGAAATGGATGAACACCTAAGCCGCCGCATTGGCTCCCTGGACTTCGAAGAGGACGTGCAACTGCAAGCGGCGTGGCGGTTGCTACACACTCCCTGATTCGTAGGTAAAGCCCTTGCCGTGGACGTCCGTCACGGTATCGGTAATCATAAATGCCTGGGCGTCGTGGGTGTTGACGATATCCAGCAATTGCTGGTAATCCTTTTTGTCCATTGTCACCATCAGCATGGGTTTTTCCTGTTGCATGAAGGCACCGATGGAGGGGATAAGGGTAACGCCACGGTTCATGAGGGTCTGGATATCGTGGATGATTTTCTCGTGGGCCTCACTGATGATATAGACCATTTTCTTCTTGTTCGCGCCGGTTTCGATGTAGCTCATGACAGCAGAGGTAATAAAAATCGAAGCCACGGCGAAGAAAAACGCGTCCCTGTCGAATACCAGCAGACACAGCAACACCACCACGCCATCGGAGATGAACAGCCCGATGGAGGTGTTCATGTTAAAATATTTTTTAAAAATCAGCGGTGGGATTGCGGTCCCGCCGCTGCTTGCTTTGTTGGCGTACAAAATCGAAACCGCCACGCCGAAGAGGGCGGAGCCCACCACCATGGAAAGCATGGTGTCGCTTACGAGGGTATAGCGGGGGGTGATGGCGATGACCGCGGGCAGCATGGACGCGCCGATGGCCGTATTGATAAACACTTCCTTGCCCAGGAAAATAAGCGTGACCACCAGCAGACTGGCGTTGCCGATGAGGACGACCCAGGTGCGGTTCAGCCCCATCCATTCCTCAAAGATGATGGCAAGCCCCGTGAGCCCGCCGGCGGCAATATTGTGTGGTGCCAGGAACATATTGACGCATACACTGATAATCACGATGGCCAAGGTAATATAAGCAAGCTTGACCAGCCAGAATTTGAGGGTGGGGTTCATGGGGTTTCTTCCCTTCGGGTGAAGTAGTTTTGTTATATTAAATTATTCTAGCAAATTCGGCGCGAAATTATGCGCGTGGCTGAAGGCGGGGGCTACATTGACATAAGTAATCAGCGGCTTTATATTTTATTAATAAATTCCCAGGAGGGCAATATGCACATATTGAGCGGCTTCACCCCTGCCGAAAGGGACGCTTGTCTACCCATTGTTGACCGGATGGCGGTACTGGCCAAGCTGGCCCGCACCGAGGGCATTTTGGCCTTGGAGGAATGGTGCAATACCCAGGAGAAAGATTTCCTCACCTTTTTACTGATGATGGTGGTGGACGGAACCGACCCGGCCATCGTGGAGGACATGGGGGAAACCCTGATTGACGCCGACGGACATACCGGCGAGGCACTGCTTTCGCGGCTGATGCTGCTCGAAGGGGTACAGGCCATACAAATGGGGATGCATCCGTTGCTTCTCGAAGCGAAGCTACTGGCCATGCTGGGGGAATCGTATCTGATAAGCCGGGGCTATTACATGAGCGGGGGCATATTCAACAATCCGCTGAATCAGCTAAAGCATGACGCCCTGGCCAAGCTATTCGCCCAGAAGGCCCTACCCCAAAGCGCGGACTTCAACACCCTTTTCACGGCGATGGGCAACCGGGACATGCAAGCGGTAATGCGCGAAACCGCCCAGACGGAGCTGGCCTTGGCCTTGAAGGGTTGCACCGCCGAATTGGGGCATAGGTTTCTGACCAATTGCTCCTCCCGGCTTTCGGTTCTTATTCTGGAAGAAATGGAGGCCATGCCCAACACCCAGGAAGAGGAAATCCTCTTTGCCCAAAAAAGGATGCTCAACATCGTAAAAAGGATGCGGGACGCGGGCGAAATCTTACTATGCTCGCCATAACAATTGACGGCAGGGCTTATACCGGGCAACCCGGACAGACTGTGCTGGAAATCGCGCAAGGGGCGGGGGTGTTTATCCCCTCCCTTTGTTTTGATGGGCGGGTGGCGGCCAGCGGGGCTTGCGGGTTGTGCCTGGTAGAGCTGGAGGGCGCGTCCCGTCCGGTGCGGGCCTGTGCCACGGTTATCGCGCCGGGGATGGCGGTGCGCACGGACGCCCCCCCTATCCGCGCCGCCCAAAAAAGGATATTGGAGCTGTTGCTCTCCACCCACGCCGGGGACTGCGTCGCCCCCTGCCGCGCCGCTTGCCCGGCGGAAACGGACTGCGCCGGGTATATCAAGCACATCGCCCAGGGGGAATGGGAAGAGGCGGCGGCACTGCTGTACGAAGCCCACCCCTTCCCGGCATCGGTGGCGCGGATTTGCCCCCGCCCCTGTGAAAAAAAATGCCGCCGGGCAAACCAAGAAGAAGCGGTGAATATCGCGGCCTTGAAGCAATACGGAATAGACGTCCTGGGGCAAAGCGGGGGACGGCCCTTCCCCGCTGACGCGCCTTTTGCCGCGCCGGCCCACCGCGTCGCCATTTTGGGTGGCGGCCCGGCGGGCTTAACCGCCGGATATTTTCTGCGCCGGGCGGGGCATGGCGTCACGGTCTACGACCGCGCCCCCCAAATGGGCGGCCTGTTGCGCTACGGCATCCCGGAATACCGTCTGCCCAAGGAAATCCTGGACGCGGAGCTGGCGGTGCTGGAGGAAATGGGGATTCGCTTCGTCAATGAAACCGCGCTGGGGCCCTCCGGCGCGCTCACCCTGGACGCCCTCCGCGCCGAAAACGACGCGGTTATCGTCGCCGTCGGCGCGTCCCGCTCGAAGCCTCTGGGTTGCCCGGGAGATGCCCTCCCCGGCGTACTCGGCGGCACGGATTTCCTGATGCGCGTGGCACTGGGGGATATTTCCCAAGGGCGGCCCATTTCCGGCAAAGTGGTGGTGGTAGGCGGGAGCAATACCGCCATTGACGCGGCCCGCACCGCGATGCGCGTGGGTGCCACGCATGTCATCGTGGCTTACCGCCGCACCCGGGCCGAAATGCCCGCCGAGCCCCAGGAAATCGCCGAAGCGGAGGCGGAGGGCGTGGTGTTCAAATTCCTTGCCGCCCCCATGGAAATCACCCCTGACGGCATCCGCCTCCAAGCCATGACCCTGGGCGACCCCGACGCCAGCGGCCGCCGTGCTCCCGTTCCCCTGCCCGGCGAACAGGAATGGCTGGAGGCCGACATGATTATCTCCGCCATCGGCCAGGCCGTGGAAACCCAGGGGCTGGAAGCCCTGCAAGCCACCCGCTGGAATACCCTGGCCGCCCACCCCCAAACCTTCGCCACCAATTTACCCGGCGTTTTCGCCATCGGCGACGCCACAGGCCAATCCGCCTACGCCATCGAAGCCATGGCCCACGCACGCAAGGCGGCGGCGGCGGTACACGCCTATATAAATGAAGAAAGTGGCA
Source organism: Defluviitaleaceae bacterium (assembly GCA_009787785.1). Taxonomy (GTDB): domain Bacteria; phylum Bacillota; class Clostridia; order Lachnospirales; family WQUN01; genus WQRX01. Next base: position 36 of record WQSR01000094.1, on the reverse strand, counting down.
TTGCCCCGCCGGGCTTACCCCAAGCCCTCCCGCCCC
>WQSR01000093.1 GCA_009787785.1 Defluviitaleaceae bacterium | reverse complement strand
CACCCTGCAAACTTTTTGAAAAAAATTTGACAAAAACTACCAAAAAAGCCGCGTTCGCGGCTTTTTTATTACAGTTTTGGTCGAGCTTTTTCAAAAGCTCGTGGGGTGCTGCGTGCCAGTGGCACGCGGTCAGCACGGGCGCGTATGCGCCCTGGGCCCGGAGGGTTCGGGGGCAAAGCCCCTGATTTCACATGCACCTATTGACATGTGTGTAGTTACTGTGTATATTGTATATATCACAGCGCGAGCGAACGCACTGCGAAGGGTGGAAGGCCATGCGTATCGTAATTTCCAACCGCTCCGGTGTTCCTATTTATGAGCAAATCAAGGAACAGGTGAAGGCGGCTATTTTCTCCGGGGCATTGCAGGAGGACGACCTCCTCCCCTCGGTGCGCCAACTGGCGAAGGATTTGAAAATCAGCGTGATTACCACCACGCGGGCCTACAGCGACCTGGACGCGGAGGGCTTTGTGGTGACGGTGCAGGGCAAGGGTTGTTTTGTTTTGCCCCGCAACAAGGAACTGGCCAAGGAAAATGCCCTGTTCAAAATCGAGGAAGGCTTGACGGCGGCGATTTCTGCGGCCAAGGCCGAGGGGATTTCCCGGGAAGAAGTAAAGGAAAGACTGGACGTTTTGTGGGAGGCGGCATATGACTAATTTGATAGAAATACAGGGACTGACCAAGGACTATTCCCTGACAGCCAGCAACCGGAAGAAAAAAATCAAGGATGCCTTCGTGGTGGATAACGTGAGCTTCGATGTGCCCAAGGGGTACATCATGGGCTTCATCGGGCCCAACGGCGCGGGCAAGACCACGGTGATTAAGCTCATGCTACAGATAAAAAAAGCGGACAAGGGCCGGGTGCGGATATTTAACGAAGAAGGCACGCACAATAACGAGCATATCGGCGTGGTGCTGGACACGCCCCATTTCCCCGTGGCGTGGACGGTGAAGCAGGTGGAAAAAGCCTTGTCGCCCTTTTACAAGGAATGGGACAAAGCGCGGTTCGCGGCGTGCCTGGCAAAATTCGACCTGGACCCGAAGAAAACGGTGCATGAGCTTTCCCGTGGGATGCAGGTGAAGCTACAAATCGCCATCGCGCTGTCCCACAATGCCCGGTTACTTATTTTAGATGAACCCACCAGCGGCCTGGACCCGGTAGCGCGGGACGAAATATGCGAGCTACTCCAGGAATTTGTGGAGGATGGGGAGCGGAGTGTGCTGTTTTCCACCCATATTACCAGCGACCTGGAAAAGGTGGCGGATTATATCACCATGATTCTGGACGGGCGGATTCACTTCTCCGGGAGCAAGGAGAGCCTGATGGAAAAATACGCCCGCGTTGCCGGCGGCACGGAGGAGGTTCCCCCGGCGTTGATTCTGGGTTATCGAAAGCACAGGAGCGGATTTGAGGGCCTGGTGGAAAAGGCGCACGCGAACCGGCTCCCCGCCACGGTCTTGACCGAAGCCGCAAGCCTGGAAGAAATCATCGTATTCTTGAACCGCGAAGCAAAAAGAGAGGGAGGCGAAGACAATGGAAAAGGCAATTAATTTTCTCAAGCTGGATTTTATGACGGCGAGACCGGGCTTTAACGTCGCCACCCTGGGAATCCAAATAGCCATTATTACCATCATATTCGCCTTTTCCCGGGATTTGCTCAGCGTTGTGTTCTTGATTATGCTGTACATGGACAGCTACGTGGCCATGCCTTTTTCCATCGGAGAAACCGCCAACATGGACGGGCTGTACACCATTCTCAACGTAAAGCGCAGGACCGCAGTGAAATGCCGCTACCTTTACGCCGGTGTGATTGTTTTCGGGACGGCGACACTCTCGATGGCCTTGGTGGGGCTGGGCAGAATCGCGGAAATCCTGTTCGGGTTAAATCTGAACACCGGCTTCGCATTCCGATTCTTACTTATTTATCTTGTCATCAGTATTATTGTCCAAGCAATGCTGTTACCGGTTTATTACAAGTTCACCATTATTAAATCCGGGGGGATTTCCACCGTGCCTTTTATGGCGATTATGGTGGGCGGGTTTTTCCTGATAATCCGGTTCCATAGTCAATTGGAACGGGTGCTGTACCTTTTGGGAAACCCGATGTACCTGGGCGTGGCGGTGGCGGCTCTGCTTGCCGTGCTGGTGGTAATCGTATATATTTCCTATCGCATGTCGGCGGTGTTTTACCTGCGGAGGGAGTTCTAACGTAACTTTGTTGCTCATCATTTTATATTTCGCCTTTGTCGGCTTGGGCTTGCCCGGTGCGTTGCTGGGCGCAGCGTGGCCGGCAATGCAAAGGGAGCTTTCCGTGCCCGTGCATTATGCGGGCATCATCGCCATGGTGATTTCCGGCGGGACGATTTTTTCCAGCCTGATGGCAGACAAAATGACAAAAATCATACGCCCGGGGCTGGTGGTGGCCCTGGGCGTATTTTGTATGGCGGTGGCCATGCTTGGGTTTTCCCTGGCGGATTCCGTTGGGCTGATGCTGCTGTGGGCGGTGCCTCTGGGGCTGGGCTCGGGGGCGGTGGACGCGGTTATCAATAATTATACGGCGGTGCATTATTCCTCCCGGCACATGAATTGGCTCCATTGCTTCTGGGGGCTGGGTGCCATGGCCGGCCCGTATATTATGGGCTTTTATCTCGCCCGGGGGATGGCTTGGAATTACGGCTACGGCACCGTGGTGGCGGCCCAGGCCGGGATTTTTGTCGCCCTTATCGTGAGCCTGCGCTTGTGGAAGGGGACCCACCGTGCGGGTGATGCCGCGCCACCCGTCCCCACGGGGGGATTGCTTCGTGCCCTGCGTATCCGTGGCGTGAAATTCGCCATGCTGGCCTTCTTCGGCTATTGCGCCTTGGAAGGGGTGGCGGCACTTTGGGCCAGCACCTTTTTGGTGTACCACCGGGGCGTGGGGGTGGAATCCGCCGCGTTGTTCGCTTCCTTTTTCTTCATGGGCATCACCGTTGGGCGGATTTTGGCGGGCTTTATTTCCAACCGCTTGGGCGACTGGAGGATGATTAGCCTGGGGCTGGCGATAACCTGCGTCGGCGTGGTGGAGGTGTGGCTTCCCTTCGCCCCCATCTGGGTGTGCCTTGGGGGGCTACTCATTGTGGGGCTGGGATGCGGGCCCATATTCCCGGCCTTGATGCACGCCACCCCCGACAACTTCGGCGCGGAAAATTCCCAGGCCCTGGTTGGCGTGCAAATGGCCGCCGCCTACGCCGGGGCAACCTTGGTGCCGCCTTTGTTTGGCGGGATGATTGGCGTTGTGGGCATTGGATTTTTCCCGGTATTTCTTTTTATACTACTGGTGCTTACGGTGGGGACGGTGGCGGGGCTATTTTTGAAAATCTCTTGTTGACAGGGTATAGATAATGATATAAATTGCTATACGAAAGGTGGTGCTATTGATGGCGCAAGTGAATATCCGTATTGACGATGGATTGAAAGAAAAAGCAGATTTTTTATTTGACGAGTTGGGGCTTACTATGACAACGGCAATAAACATCTTTGTGCGGCAAGTTGTCCGACAGGGGCGCATCCCGTTTGACATAACAATCCATGCTGACCCATTTTACAGCGACAGCAATATGCGTGTTCTTCGGCAGTCCATATCTGATGCTGATGCGGGCAAATTAACTGAACACGATTTAATCGAGGTATAATGCCAATGAAAAAGCTGTGGACTGATTAAAGACATTGAGCGAAGCCCGTATGAAGGCATAGGCAATCTTGTATACACAGCTTAAACTACTAACAAATACCGATAATACGTCACTTTTTAAGGCAACGTAAAATCTAATTGGAAATAGAAGTGGATAATATGAGCAAAAAATATATCCCTGTAGCAACGTCAAGCACCGTGTACTATGAACCCGAAACCCAAGAAGAATTTGACCAACTCATGGATATTGTGAAAGTTGGGGATATGGTATACTCCAAGTGGGTATTTAATGGATTATAATACACCGTAGGATTGAATGACATAAACGACCCTACAGCCATATGCCCATTCCCCAACATTATAAATGGAGGAAGAACTGCCGCCACTAACACGCTGGAGCATGGTTCGGTAAGATTATATTCAAAACAATAATCGCTTTTTGGCGAATATGTTTGGCGTAGTGGGTTTGCACAAACATTGCGTAGAGATTCAAAGGCAAGCTGAACAGCGCAAGAGAAATATGATGTCTGCAATTTGCAAAAATCCCGCCAATCATGTAACTGAGCGTGACAAAGCCGAAAACCCCATAGCATGGGTACAACGTATGAACCAATTTCAGGCACAAATTCACGAAGTATTCAATGCAGATTTGATTTTCAGCTAGTGATTTCAAATATGACACAGGCACACGTTAAATTGAAGCATCGAAAATTTGGTGCTTCTTTTTTGTTTCGCTTACACACAAAATTCAACACTTGCGTAGAATTAAAATGCGCTTACCGCTTACAAAATTGGATTTGAAATTGCAAACGTTACAATTTCAAATTAACCACCTACACACAAATTTGCACTAAGAAATTAAATTTACCTACGCAGTTCTAAACTGCTCCACTGAATTTAATAGCGGAACGCTTAACAAAAAATGCGAAGCCACTTTTTGAATTTGCATGAAATGTGTAGCGAAGTACATATTTCATGCAAATAGGGTCGTGGGAAAATCACACGCAAGGCAATAGCGCGACAGCGATATGCCGCAACACAAGGCGCAACCGCGCCGCCACTTCGGGCCAACTTGGCCCGAAGTTCGCGGGTTTGGGGTGCAACCCCAACAAGCAAATTTCAAGTGTGTACCCACACTTGAATTGCTTGCCGTTTGTGGAAAGGCTTTCACCGCTGTCAAGTGTTTTGAGAAAGTAATGATGTTGAAGTTTTTTACAATCCGCATAGAAAATCCCTGCAACACTCGTCTATATTGAGTTTTGCAGGGTTTTCTATGTTGTTGGTTTATCCCGTTGACAAGCAAACGTGAACGTGGTATCATGTTCATGTGTGATTGAGACAGAAGTGAGGTTATAGTCAAATGAGCGAAAATGAACGAGAAACAAGGACTCCTTCGCAGAAAAGGAGCATAGCCAAAAAAAACGCAGTTGTCGCTACTGCTAAAGAGATGTTCCTTGAAAAAGGATATGTTGCAGTGAATACCAACGAAATCGCAAAACAAGCGGGTGTATCTGTTGGGACATTATATTCATACTTTAAGGATAAAAGAGAAATATTCCTGCACATCATGGAAGATTGCAATACAGATTTTCGTGTTATCTGCGAAAAGAATCGTACAGCATTTGACGCTAACGATGACCCCCGTATAACGCTTATGCGTTTCCTTGATACAATGATGAGCGCATTGAGTGTTTATGGGAGCTTATTCCACGAATACCATACCCATGTAGCCAATTCTGTGGAAGAAAAGCGAGCGTTTTTTGCAGGACAGAATCAAATTATGTTTGAAATCTTCATGGGTTTGCTTGATTCATGGAGCGACA
>WQSR01000092.1 GCA_009787785.1 Defluviitaleaceae bacterium | reverse complement strand
GCGCCCCAGAGCATTTCGAACTTACCCGCCAGTCCCCTCGCCTTCCGTCTGCCGGACAGCACCCCCGCCGACATAGACCGTTTTTTAAACAACCTGCGGGACGGCCTGAACCAAATCCGCCAATTGCTTAGCAACAATCCCAACCCCTCCCCGGCGGAAGCCCGGGTTTTGCAAGAGACACGCGCCCTGTCCAACCATATTGACTTCACCGCACAGATACGCAACCAGATGTATGTACAGCTCCCCATTTTCCACAACGGGCAGGAAACGCAAACTACCCTCCACGTCTACCGGGACGCGAAAAAAAAGGCCGAGGGGAAAAAAGACGCCTATTCCGCGCTAGTCGCGCTGGAAACCGCTTCCTTGGGTCACTTTGAAACTTATGTACAAAAAAACGAAAACGCCGTCCATTGCCAATTCCGTTTGGACAATCCCCACATCGAACAACTGGTGCGCAATAATATCCACCAGCTGGAAACCCTGTTGCGCCATTATAAATATTCCCTTAGCTTTGCCTTCGCCACACCAGGAAAGCCCTATACTTTGCTGGATTCCCCTGCCCTCTTCGACGAGGATTTCGCCATACACACTTTGGAGGACGCCCCTCCGCGCTTCGACAAGCGCGCATAAACCAGTAAACTGACCGGAGGAAAAAATGCTGAAGCTCTCCAAATATCTCAAGCCTTACCGCTGGCCCATCGCCCTTACGCTGGTGCTTTTGCTCGGCCAGGCCCTGATGGAATTGTACCTGCCCACGCTGATGGCCGACATCGTGAACGAAGGCGTGGTGTACAGCGTCCTCCACGGCGTTTCCCGTACCTATTTTATTTTGCGCATTGGCGGGCTTATGCTCATCATCGCCCTGTGCGCGGGGCTGGCCTCCATCGGGTCGAGCTATATCGCCCAGCGGGTCTCTGCCGGGGCGGCGCGAAACCTCCGGCGGGATTTGTTCGCCAAAGTCGAAAGCTTTTCCCAGAGCGAGTTTGATACCTTCTCTTCCGCGTCGCTTATTACCCGCTGTACCAACGACATCCAGCAGGTGCAAACCCTGGCCAACGTGACGGCGCGGCTCATGATTTACGCGCCGATTTTGGGCGTGGGCGGTATTTTTATGGCTATGACGCGCTCGGTGCGCATGTCCTGGGTCATCGCGCTGGCGGTGATTGTACTGGTTGGCATCGCGGTTTCGATTATTTCCGTTGTTATGCCCAAGTTTAAAATTTTGCAGGAAATGGTGGACAAGCTGAACAAAATTTCCAGGGAAATATTACACGGCTTGATGGTCATCCGCGCCTTCGGCACGCAAAGGCACGAAAAAAAACGCTTCGATGGCGTCAATGCCGAGCTGCGGGATTTGGGCCTGTACATCGCCCGCATCATGGCCGTTATCGGGCCGCTGATTACCTTTATCATGGCGGGTACCCAGCTTTTGGTCATCTGGGTGGGGGCGCGTAATATTGCCTTCCACGGGCTGGAGCTGGGCGACATGATGGCCTTTATGCAGTATTCCATGCAAGTGATTTTCGCCTTTATGATGGTGTCCATGGTGCTGGTCATGGTGCCCCGGGCCCAGGTTTCCGCCGGGCGTATCGCCGAGGTGCTGGAAAAGGATTTGACGATAAAGGACCCGGAAAATCCCCAAAATTTCTCCGATGCCCGGCACGCAAGCCGTGGCGTGGTGGCTTTCGAGGACATCTCCTTCCGCTACCCCGGCGCGGAAACCGACGTGCTGGAGGCCATCTCCTTCACCGCCAAGCCCGGGGAGACCACGGCCATCATCGGCCCCACGGGCTCGGGGAAATCCACCCTCGCTTCATTATTATTGCGCTTCTACGACGTGACAAACGGGCGCGTAACCGTGGATGGCTTGGACATCCGCAGTGTACGCCAGCGGGATTTGCGTGACAAAATCGGCTTCGTCCCACAAAAGGGTCAGCTCCTGACCGGCACCATTTCCTCCAATATCAAGTACGGCAACCCGGATGCCACCGACGCGGAAATGGAAGAAATTGCCGCCGTGGCCCAGGCCATGGAATTTATCGCCGAAAAGGACGAGCAATTTGACGCCGAAATTACCCAGGGCGGCGGCAATGTGTCCGGCGGCCAGCGTCAGCGGCTAAGCATTGCCCGGGCACTGGCCAAAAACCCGGAAATCATCGTCTTCGACGACAGCTTCTCCGCGCTGGACTTCACCACCGACGCGAAGCTCCGCCGCGCCTTGAAAGAACATACCGCCGACGCCACGGTCATCGTCATCGCCCAGCGCATCGGCACCATCATGAACGCCGAGCAGATAATCGTGCTGGACGAGGGCAAAATCGTGGGCCGTGGCACCCACGAGGCACTGCTCAAAACCTGCCCCGCCTACCACGAAATCGCGTCCTCCCAGGATGTCCTCGGGCCGGAGGAGGTGCACCATGGCTGATAAAAAACGCGAAACCCGGCGCACCCAGCAAAGCGGCGGCCTCTTTGCCCGGCGGGGAATGCCCGTGGAGAAAGCCAAGGACTTCAAGGGCTCCATGCGGCAACTGCTTACCTATCTGGGCGCGGAAAAGGCCGTAATCATCCTCGTGTCCTTGGTGGCGGTGGCCTCCACGGTGCTGGCCGTACTGGGCCCCCGCATCCTGGGGCGCGGCACCGACGAAATCTTCGCCGGGCTGGAGGCCATGTTTCTCGGCATCGGCGGCATCGACTTCCAGCGGCTGGGTACGATTCTGCTGATATTCGGCGGCATACAGGTGGTCAATATCGTTTTCAACTATATCCAGGGCTTTATCATGGCCGGGGTGGGCGCACGCATCACCTACAAGCTCCGCTTTGAAATCAGCGAAAAAATCCACCGGCTCCCCCTGCAATACTTCGATAAAAATTCCCACGGCGATGTGCTCTCGCGCATCACCAACGACGTGGACACCCTAAGCAATACCCTGAGCAACGGACTAGGCACCATGGTCATGAGCATCACCGCCGTGCTGGGCATCATTATCATGATGCTGACCATCAGCCCCCTGCTTACGTTGGTGGCCATGGGGATACTTCCCCTGTCGGGCATCACCGTGGGCATTATCGTGAAGAAATCCCAAAAATATTTCAAGGCCCAGCAGGAAAACCTGGGCAAGCTCAACGGCCATATCGAGGAAATGTTCACCAGCCACGCCATCGTCAAATCCTTCAACGGCGAGGAAGCCAGCGCGGCGGCCTTCGAGGTACACAACGAGAAGCTCTACCAGGCCGGATGGAAGGCCAATTTCCTTTCCGGCATCATGATGCCGATTATTGCCTTTATTTCCAACATCGGCTATGTGGCCGTGGTGGTGGTGGGGGGCACCCTTGCTGTGTCGGGGCGGATTTCCATCGGCGATATCCAAGCCTTCATCCAGTACACCCGGCAATTCGGCCAGCCCATGGCACAGCTTTCCGGCGTGGCCGGGATGCTCCAGCAAACCGCCGCCGCCGCCGAACGGGTCTTTGCCTTTCTCGGCGAGGCTGAAGAATCCCCCGAGCCGGCCCAGCCCGTCATACGGGGGCAGGTGAAGGGCCATGTGGCCTTCGACGGGGTGCATTTCGGCTACGACCCGGAGGTTCCCGTCATCAAGGATTTCAACGCCGAGGTGAAGCCCGGCCAGAAAATCGCCATCGTGGGCCACACCGGCGCGGGCAAAACCACCATCGTCAAGCTCCTCATGCGTTTCTACGATGTGGACCGGGGCAAAATCACCGTAGACGGCACCCCCATTACCGATTACACCCGGGACGGCTTGCGGGGGCATTTCGGCATGGTGCTACAAGACACCTGGCTCTTCAACGGTTCCATTGCTGACAATATCCGCTACGGCAAGCTCGACGCCACCGACGACGACATGAAAAAAGCCGCCCGGGCGGCCCAGGCGCATCACTTCATACGCGCCTTGCCCGACGGCTACAAAATGCTCATCAACGAAGAAGCCGACAATATTTCGGCGGGACAAAAACAGCTCCTCACCATCGCCCGCACCATTCTGGCCGACCCGGACATCCTCATCCTGGACGAAGCCACCAGCAATGTAGACACCCGCACCGAAGTCCTGATTCAAAAAGCCATGGACAATCTTATGCGCGGGCGCACCAGCTTCGTCATCGCCCACCGGCTTTCCACCATCCGCAGTGCGGATTTAATCCTCGTCATGCGCGAGGGCGACGTGGTGGAGCAGGGTAGCCACACCGCCCTGCTGGCGCAAAACGGCGTCTACACCGCGCTGTATAATAGTCAGTTTGATGTGGTGGAGTAACTACGCCCCTTGCAATTTCCGCGTTTGGTCGTGGGTGATGCAGGTGTCGAGGATTTCATCCAAGTCGCCGTCCAGGATGGCGTCCAGCTTGTGCAAGGTCAGCCCCACGCGGTGGTCAGTGACCCGGCTTTGGGGATAGTTGTAGGTGCGGATGCGCTCGCTCCGGTCGCCGGAGCCCACCATGGAACGCCGCTCCGCAGACATTTGGGATTTTTGTTTTTCCAGCTCTAAATCATATAGCCGCGCCCTGAGAATCTTCAGGGCTTTTTCCTTGTTCTTCAGCTGTGATTTTTCGTCCTGGCAAGCCACCACCACCCCCGTGGGCATGTGGGTGACGCGGACGGCAGAGTCCGTGGTGTTCACGCTCTGGCCGCCGTTGCCGCCGGAGCGGTAGACATCCACCCGCACATCCTGCATGTCCAGCTGTACATCCACGTCCTCGGCCTCGGGCAATACCGCCACCGTCACCGCGCTGGTATGGATGCGCCCCTGGGATTCCGTTTCCGGCACACGCTGTACCCGGTGGGTGCCGCTCTCATATTTCAGCCGGGAGTAAGCCCCCTTCCCCGTTATCATGAAGGAAACCTCTTTGAAGCCGCCCAGCCCGCTTTCGTTGGCACTCATCAGCTCCACCCTCCAGCGGCGGGCGTTGGCATAATGGTTGTACATGCGAAACAGCGTCCCCGCGAACAGCGACGCCTCCTCGCCCCCCGTGCCGCCCCGGATTTCCACGATGACGTTCTTTTCGTCGTTGGGGTCCTTGGGCAACAGGAGAATTTTCAATTCCTCGGCCACGCCCTCAATTTCCTCCTGAGCGGTTTTCACTTCCTCCTTGGCAAGCTGGCGCAACTCCTCGTCGTTGCTTTCGGCCAGAAGCTCCTTCGCCTCCTCCAGGTCGCGCTCCAGCTTCTTGTACACACGGTAGGCTTCGATGATGGGGGTCAGCTCGCTGTGCTCCTTCATCAGTTCCCGCCACTTGTTCATATCCGCAATAACCGCCTGGTCGCTCACCTGGGCGGAAAGTGCTTCAAATTTATTTTCAAGCTCGTTCAATCGGTCAAACATAAACTGGCTCCTTTGTCCCGCGCAAAGGCAGGGAAATTGCCCGCATTTTACAGCAAGGGCGAAATCAATGCAATGGAGCGTTAAATTAGTTCACCACTATGGGGGTAATAAAGCGCGTGGAGGGGTGAAGCGGGGTGAATGGGCCGCGCTGGCACTTGTCGCGGGATGATTGGCTCTGTCGGAGAAGTGGTTGCGTTGGTCTTCTTTCAGAAGCCTCAACGCCAACCACATAACTCCGCCATTCGCCACTAATCACGCGCCTTCGTGAGACGCGCTTGCCCATTCACCCCCCTTCACCCCACCACGCTCCTTACCCGCAGATATGTGGTGAGTAATTTTACTTACTCATGTGGAGTAAAATTACTTGTCACGTTGATTGTGTATTTTTTGTGTCGTGGGTGGGGGTGGGGGTAAGGGGTTGCGAATAAATAACGCAGTGTATGTGTGAGGGGCAAGCGCGTCTCGCGGGAAGGTGAAATTAACGGCGAATGGGCGGCCTTAGTACTTGGCGTTTGGCTCGCGGAGCGAGACTAACGCAAGTACTTGCCGCACAGAGCCGTTCATGAGCATTCCCGTGCCAGCGCGGCCGCTCACACATGCACTGCGTGAATACGCCCGCAACCCTTCCCCCACCCCCTCCCACGAGTGTAATGCAATGGAGGCGTGGCATTGCTATTTATTTTGTTTTATTCTATACTTTTCGTTAATGTCTAGCCGAATAAAACGGGAACGGGTTGCCACAGCGCAGTACAGCATCCGCCATGCTACGTCAGCCGTTCCTAGCGCACCCCCCGGTGCGCGTTGTCACGACTTCCTTGCCTTGCA
>WQSR01000091.1 GCA_009787785.1 Defluviitaleaceae bacterium | reverse complement strand
CCCCCGAGCCCCCACGCGCTTTTGAAAAAGCGCGGCCAAAACTTTAATGTGAAGCCCGCCATCGGCGGGCTTCAGAGTGGAGACAAAGTAAAACCTCGGAGGCTTTGCCCCCGCACCCCCAGAAACTTTTGAAAAAGCTTCATTAAAATTTTAACGGAAACCGCGCATTTGCGCGGTTTCCATGAATGGGGTCAAGGGGACTTGTCCCCTTGTGGGGGTTTGGGGGCAAAGCCCCCGAGCCCTTTCTTAATAACTACTCCCTAGCACGCATGGTGGGGAAGAAAATCACATCCCGTATGGAGAGTGAGTCCGTCAACAGCATAACAAAGCGGTCCACGCCCAGACCAAACCCGCCCGTAGGCGGCATTCCATATTCAATGGCCGTGAGAAAATCCTCATCTATCATGTTGGCCTCATCGTCGCCGGCTTGCCGTTGCGCCTCCTGATAGGCAAAACGCGCCCGCTGGTCAACGGGGTCGTTCAGCTCGGAATAGGCATTGCCAAACTCCCTGCCCAGGATGAACAATTCAAACCGCTCGGTATAGTCGGGATGCCCCGGCTTCTTTTTCGTCAGGGGCGAAATCTCTATGGGATGGTCCAGAATAAACGTGGGCTGTACCAGGTGCCGCTCCGCAAATTTGTCGAAAAAGGCTTCCAGTATATGCCCCTTGCCGAAATGGGCCTGCACCTCCACGCCGTGTTCCTTGGCGGCGGCACGGGCTTCGTCCAAGGAAGAAAGCGCGTGAAAATCCACCCCGGCATATTCCTTCACCGCGTCCACCATGGTCATGCGCGTAAAGGGTTTTGCCAAATCAATTTCGTGCCCCTCACAATGTATTATCGTGGTGCCCAGCACGGACTGCGCCACGGCGCGGAACATATCCTCCGTCAGTGCCATAATGCCATGGTAATCGGTATAAGCCTCGTACAGCTCCAGCATGGTAAATTCCGGGTTATGCTTTACCGATATGCCCTCGTTGCGGAAATTGCGCCCAAGCTCATACACCCGCTCGAAGCCGCCCACGATGAGCCGCTTCAAGGGTAGCTCCAGGGCGATGCGCATATACATTTCCATGTCCAGCGTATTGTGATGGGTCAGAAACGGACGTGCGGAGCCGCCCCCCGGGATGCTTTGCAGCACGGGGGTTTCCACTTCCAGATAGCCCCGTTCATCCAAAAAGGCGCGGATGGCCTTGATGATGGCCGTGCGCTTCACGAAAACCTCCCGCACCTCGGGGTTGACGATTAAATCCAGATACCGCTGGCGATAACGGGCCTCCTTGTCGCGCAAGCCGTGGAACTTCTCCGGCAGTACATGCAGACTCTTGCCCAACAGCGTAGCACTGTCCGCCTTCACCGAGATTTCGCCCTTGTTGGTACGGAAAACCACCCCGGCAACCCCCACAATGTCTCCGATGTCAAATTGCTTGAAGGCGTCGTAGCTCTCCTCGCCGATATCCTCGCGCTTCACATACACCTGAATGCGCCCGGTTTCATCTTGCACATCCATGAAGGAAGCCTTGCCCATCACCCGCTTGGTCATCATGCGCCCGGCGATGCCCACGGACTGGTTTTCCATGACATTGAAATTATCGTGGATTTCTTTGGCGTGGGCGGTGACGGGATATACGGTATGGGCAAAGGGGTCGCGCCCGGCGGCTTGCAGGGCTTGCAATTTTTCCAGCCGTATCTTCTGTTGCTCGTTAAAGTCGGTATTCATACACTCACCTAAGCAATTTTCAAAATTTTGTATTTAATAACCCCATCGGGTGCGTCCACAGATACATTGTCACCCACTCTTTTGTCAAGCAACGCCATGCCCAAGGGCGATTCATTGGAAATGCGTCCGCCCAGCGGGTCGGCCTCAGTAGAGCCGACAATTAAGTACTCAAATTCCTCATTATATTCCACGTCCAAAACCGTCGCCTTACTGCCGATGCTAATGCTGTCCGCGTCAAGGTCGTCCTCGTCGATAACCTCCGCGTTGCGCAGCATCTTTTCGATGAGCCCGATACGGGCCTCAATTTCAGCTTGCTCCTCCTTGGCGGCGTCGTATTCCGCGTTCTCCGACAAATCGCCCTGACTGCGGGCTTCCTTAATTTTGGCGGCCACATCCTTACGGCGCACCACTTTTAATTCTTGTAGCTCGTCTTCCAGCCGCTTCAGGCCCTCGTAGGTCAGCATTGTTTTTTTCTCGGCCATTTTACTCATCCTCTCGTTTTACTTAATCCAAATAAAAATAAAAGCCGGGCAATATTAATCGCGCTTCCGACTTTGTTGTTATGGCTCAAAACCGCGCAAATTATACGGCGGGCATTGGGGATTGTCAACGGCTTACAATGAACATCCCCAGTGTATATTCCACGCCATCGGATTTAGCAAAATCCAGGGCAACGCTAAAATAACCCGCCTTCTTTTCCCCATTGTCCAGCATCACGGGGAAAACAGGGGCGGCATACATTGCCCCGCTTTCCCGGGAAGCGACGGCGAGCTTTATCTCGCTGTGGGCGAATGGCGTGCCGTCGTCTTTCAGGGGCAGGAGGCCGGTGATGTCTATAATATTCTCCCGGACGGGAGCTGTTTGCCGGATATAATGGGTCTGGATTTGAAAGAAATCCCCGGGATTTTTCCATTCTATAGGCGCGGAAACCACACGGAAAATCCGCCCCTCCAGATTATCCACCGCGATGAGGGAATCCTTGTCATGCAACCGGGAACGGCTGACCGACATCCAATGGGTGGCGTAATCCTTCAGCTCCATCACCTCCTTGTCAAACACAATTAAATCGCCATGGGGGAAAGCGGCAAATTCTATGTTTTTTGCCGCCGCGTTTTCCAAGATGGACTGCCGTGCGGCCATGATTCGCGTATACTGCGCAATTTGACCCGAGGCGAACTGCCGCGCCCCCTCATGGAAATTCCCCCGGACCGAAGGCATAAACCGAACCGGAATTAAAATAAGCAACAGCACACCCGCGCAAATCATCCATTTATATTTCCATTTATTAATATTTTTTATTATATTTTTATGCACGGTTAAATAGCCCACCATGTAGCAAAACGCCATAAACGCGAAGACATAACTCATATTCCTATGGAAATCAATAAGCCTTGCCGGGCCACGGCCACCCAAGCCGTAAAAAGCCGGGACATACATCGCCACATATAAAACGAGCAAAACCGCGCAAGCCATAACGGGATGGGCAAACTGTATCTTTTTACTTTCCTGTATGCGCGTTGCCAAAAGGGGCAAAATCAAAATGAGCAATACCACCGTAAGCCCCAAATGCCACCGCAACACATCCAGCCCGGCATGATACAGTGAATGCACCAGCGCGTTCCCCGCCGTCATGCCGCCGCCGCCGAACTCCATCCGGCCCACACTTCCCAGCACATTTAATAAGAGGAAAATGCCAGCCACCGTGGCGTAGAGATATATAAAATATTTTCGCGGCCGGGTTTTGTTCCGCAAGGAGGCGATTGCGTCAAAAAAGCATAACGCCATCAAGGAAGCAACGGTTAAAATCCCCCCGGCGGTCTGGCTTCCGCAAATAAAAAAAATAAATAAAACGGATATTATATGCTTAATATATAATTTTATTTTATTTATTTGCGCATTATAATATAAATCCATCACATTGACCGTCAGCAATAAAATAAATGAATACATCAGCGTGTAATTCACCACCCCCGAATACCAGAAAAAGCCCTCCGCAGGGGAGCGCATATGGTTAATGGACAAAAATACGATGGTCAGGGACACGGCCAGGGTTAATTTCAGCCCCAGGCCCAAGAAATATGTTGACAAGGCATGGATAAAACGGAAAACCGAATATACATATATCCAATAAAAAATAAATAATATTATTTGATTTAATAATAGTGAAAAATACGCGGGCCCCAACCCCCGCAAGATATAATGGCCGAAGGTACCGTTACTTCGGCCCGAGAAAGCCGAGCTGACCGATATCCATACCGCGTCGAAAATATGGGCCGCGTCATTGTTGCGCAAGCGCACCATGTCAATAATGTCATCCGCCATGGGAAACACCGCGAAGGAAAATAAACTAAACAAAAAAATAGGGATAAAAATAATCCCGCAATATAGCCAAGCAATATTTTTATTCCCCTTGTACATTCACCCTATCCTCCACCAAGTACGCCGGCCGCCCCTTCAGCTCCTCGTATATTTTGCCCACATAGAAGCCGATAACGCCCAGGGAAATCATCAGCATCGCGCCGATAATCAATAAAAGCAAAATAACGGTGGTAAAGCCCTCCACGGCGGTGCCCGTCAGCCACCTTGCGAAGGTGTGTATGCCCAGGCCGAGGAAGAATAATAAAAAAATAACGCCCGTAATCGTGACCACCTGCAAGGGCGCGGAGGAAAAGGAGGCGATATTATTCAGCGCGTATTGGGTTGAGCGTATCCCGGTAAATTTTGACTTTCCACTTAGGCGCGGCTTCACGTCGTAGCGCACCTGCTTCCGGTTGAACCCCACCCAGGAGGACAAGGCGCGGAAAAACCGCTGGCGTTCGGGCAGGTTGATAATTATGTCCACCACGCGCCTATCCAGCAGTTGGAAATCCGAGGCGTTTTTTAATTGTACGTTGCCTGTGCGCCCAATTAAAAAATAAAATAAATTAGAAAAAAATGTATATAAAATGGGTTCCTTGCCACGGGAATTTTTTATGCCCTCTACGATGTCCGTACCCCCGGCGCGCCAGATGTGATACATCTGCGCCAGCATCTCCGGGGGGTGCTGTAAATCGCAGTCTATCAGCGCGCAGGCTTTTCCCCTGGCGTGGGCCAGCCCGGCCAAAATCGCGCCTTCCTTCCCGAAATTCTTCGAGAGCTTCACCCCCGCAACGCGCTCATCCTCCCGCGCCAGACCCATAATTTGCGTCCAGGTATCGTCCTCCGAGCCGTCGTCAACGAAAATAAGTTCATAGGCTATATCCGACGCTTCCAGGGCAAGGCGAAACTGCCCGGCGGCTTCGGCGAGAGCCGGGCCTTCGTTGTACGCCGGGACAACCACGGACAGCACGGGATTTTTATTTTCATTCATCGCTACTCACCCACTCCCGGCGATGATACCCTATTCATCCAATTAACCGCAATAGTCCTTCGCCGTTTATATCATCGGTGATGTTGAATCTATGCAAGGCGAGGAGGGATTCCGGCACGCCGTATATTATCCGGTTTATCCCGGCGCGGGTGCCCAGGGTTACGCGCACCCCCTCGGCGTACAGTATTGCCTGGGTGAGGTCATCGTAAATCCCGTGGGGGAAGGCCACGGCGAAAACCGGCTTCCCCAGCTCCGCGTAAATAGCGGCGGAAATGGTGCGGTGGTCGGCGATGAGAACTTGGGTGAAGTCCGCTTCGCTTTCGTCGGGCCAGCGGAGCATGTATTCCCGGGGGCGGCCGGGCTCCAAAAAGGCGGCCTGATGCATGTCATGGGAATGGCTTTGGATGTACACCACCCCGGCCATGGCGCGGGCTTGGGCGTAGCAGAACCGGGGGATGACGGGATGGCCGGTATCCTTGTAGGTGTCCATCCCCACGGCGTGGCCGATGATAAAATTCGTGGCCACCATGCCGTAGCGTTGCAAAATGGGGAAGGCGTATTCATACATGCTCCGGTACCCGTCGTCAAAGGTGATGACGATGGGGCGTTCCGGCAGGGGGATGCCATAATCCACGAAATCCACCAGCCGGCAGAGGGTGATGGCGGTGAAGCCATTGTCCCGCAGGGTGCGCATTTGGAGGGCGAACGCCTCCGGCGTCACCACCCACTCGTTCACGGGGTCAGCGTCGATATGGTGGTACATCAAAATAGGAACGCGAACCGTAGGCGCGTAAGGCGGCATATACAACGCCACCGTTATGGCAATGGCCACAAAAACCACCGCGTGAAATAGCAGTACTTTTATTTTGTAAGACATTTTCACTCCCCTTATTTTTGTTACCGTAGCACAATGGGCGACATTATTGCAAGTCCAGGAGCGGATGGGTATACTGGCTATATAGCCGATTAAATTGGAAACCGACTGCCCGACCGGGAAGTATGCGAAATGAACCGTGGGAAGTTCCGTCGGAGCGATTGCGCGAAATTCGCCCGAATGGGCCCAGCGGCGGCGCAGCGCAGTCGTGCCACTAATGCAAGCGGGAATGTTCCCGC
>WQSR01000090.1 GCA_009787785.1 Defluviitaleaceae bacterium | reverse complement strand
CCATTCATGGAAACCGCGCAAATGCGCGGTTTCCGTTAAAGTTTTGATGAAACTTTTTCAAAAGTTTCTGGGGGTGCGGGGGCAAAGCCCCCGGGGTTTTAATATCGTTTTAATACCCCGGGTGGCGGAGGCGGTGCTGGCCCAAGGGCTGGTGTGACAACCCCTACATCCCTGAAATCCGCAGACCGTTTACCAGAATCGACGGCATACCCATGCCGCCCTGGCCGGTGGAGTGGAAGCGCAGGTCGTTGCCTACGGTTTCGATGTTCTTTAGCAACTCGTAGAAGTTGCCCGCCACGGTAATTTGCTCTATGGGGCGGCCGATGCTACCCTTTTCGATGAGGAAGCCGTCCGCCGAGAAGGAGAAATCGCCGCTCACCGGGTTCGCGCCGGAATGTAGCCCCGCCATTTCCGTAATGAGGACACCCTTCTCCACAGGCTTGATTAAATCATCGAAGGAGGTTTGGGAGGGCTGGAGATAAAAATTGGTGTGAGAGGTGGTGATGAGGCCGCTGAAACCGGGCTTGGAAGCGTTCCCGGTGGATTTTACGCCATCCTTGGCGGCGGATTTTAAATTATAGAGTAGCGTCTTGAGCACGCCGTTTTCGATGACGGCCTTTTGCTGGGTGGCCACGCCCTCGGCGTCGAAGGCCATACTGCCCAGGCTCAAATCACACACGCCGTCGTCGCGCAGGGTGATGTGGGGCGCGGCGATGGCTTCGCCCACCTTGTCCTTGTTCAGCATGGAGAAGCCCTTTTGCCCGCGCTCCGCCATGAAAATGCTGGCGAACACGCCGAAGAGGTCCTTCGTGTTGTCCCGGTCAAAGACCACGGGCACATCGCCGGATTCCATACTGGTGGCACCCAGGTAGCTGAGGCCCTTATTCACGGCCTTTTCCGCCAGTGCCTTATAATCAAATTCGGCAAAATCGCGGCCGAACCAGTACTCATAGCCGGACTTGGTGACGCCGTTCTCCTCCACCCGTGCGATGAGATAGGCCCCGGCCATATTACTGCGGTGGGACACATCCAGCCCGTAGGAGTTGGCGATGGACATCGCGCTTTCGCCGGTAATCACCGTGCAATAGTCAGCGATTTTCACCCGGGGGTCCAGGGATTTGGCGTATTTTTCCATGGCCAAGGCCCATTCGATTTTCCGGGCGGCGTCCACTTCGTCCAAAGCGGGATTGAAGCTGTCTACCTGGGGATAATTTTCGTCACCGGGGTAGAGCTTCTCGATTTCCTCCTCCTCGATGATGAGCGCGTTGGCGGCGGCGTTGTCCAGCATGGGGTCGATAATTTCCGGTGCCATGCGCTCGCTGTAGGCATAGCCCACTTTGCCCTCGTAGGTGCCGCGGAAGCAGACCCCCTCGGAGGAGGTGTTCTTGTATTCGCTAATCTCGCCGTTTAGCACCCGCACGGAAAAGCTGGTGCCGCCGGAATGGAACAGCTCATAGTCGGTGAAGCCCTTGGCCTTGGCCTGGGCGAAGATTTCTACCTTGAATGCTTGGAATGTCATGCTAATTCCGCCCCCCTACTATCATTTCCTTTACGCGAATCATGGGCTGGCCCACATTGGTGGGCACCGCGCCGCTGAGAGAGCCGCACATGCCCTGGGCCGCCGCGAAGTTGTCCGCCACCCGGTCAATGTTCATGAGCACCTCGTGGCCCTTGCCGATGAGGGTCGCGCCCCGCACGGGCTCGGCGATTTTTCCGCCGCGTATCATATAGCCCTCCAGCACAGCGAAATTGAACTCGCCGCTGGCCGGGTCCACAGAGCCGCCGCCCATTTGCTTGGCGTAGAGGGCGTCGGGGGTGTCGGCGATGATTTCCTCCACCTTGTCCGGGCCACTGAGGATATAGGTGTTGGTCATGCGGGAGGTGGGAGCGAAACGATAATTCTGCCGCCGCCCGCTTCCAGTGGAGGGCATGTTCATTTTCAGGCCGTTGAGGTAATCCACCAGATAGGATTTCAGCACGCCATTCTCGATGAGGGTGGTGCGGCGGGGTTTGCCCCCTTCGTCGTCGATGTTCAGACTGCCCCATTCCCCGGAGAGGGTGCCGTCGTCCACGGCGTTTACGCAATCGGCGGCGATTTTCTCGCCCATTTTGCCGCAGAAAACCGATGCGCCCTTGGCCACGCCGGTAGCCTCCAGGCTGTGGGCACAGGCTTCGTGGAAGATGACCCCGCCGAAGGCGTTGTCGATAATCACGGGCATTTTCCCGCTGGGAGCGTAGTCGGCCTTGAGCATGGTGACGGCTACAGTCGCGCTTTTTTTGCCCAGGGCTTCCATGTCCAGGGAATCTACAAATTCATAGCCGCATTTCGCGCCGGGGCTTTCGCTCCCGGTTTGCTTTTCGTTGCCTTGGGAAGCCACGGACTGGATAAATACCCGGGTATTCACCCGCCTGTCCTCGGCCCACAGGCCGTTGGAATTGGCGATGAACACATCCTGCACCACCGCGCTATAGGCGTTGGAGGTCTGGGTAATCAACGCGTCGTAGGCATAGGCCGCCTTGGACGCAGCACGCAGCCGCTCCACGATGTCCTTCTTCGCCACCTTCTCCGGCGGGATGACCATGGTATCGGCGTAGCGGAGCCGCTCACTGCGGTCCAGGGTAATCACGCCCTTGATGTTGATTTCGCCCCGCAGGCTGGCTTTTACCGCCTGGGCCGCGTCGGTGGCCAGCTTCAACAGGCTGGCGCGGCTTGTGTTGTTGGTATACGCATACACCGCGTTGGTGCCGGTAATAATGCGCAAGCCCAGGCCGTAATCCATGCCCCAGTTGGCCTTCTCAATCAGGCCGTTGGTCATGGTTATCGAATCCCTGACGGTATTTTCCATGAAAATCTCCGCCAAATCGCCGCCGGTGGATAGCGCGGCGGTGAGCACGTCATACACGAGTTGCTTGTCAAGCAAGGGTATTCCTCCTTTCAGGTAGAGCCATTTTTCTTCTCTAAGTCTACCATCTTTTGGAGGCTAGGACAAATTTATTATTCTTTGCTTTCAACTATTTGTGTTTAATTTACTTTTGGGTATAATGAAAACCATCGGTAAGATGTGTAATCGCTTAGGCACATAATGGGGAGAAAGCGGGAATTTTGAAATGTATCACTCAAACTTCGTACTGAGCAAAGTAACCGATGACCTTAGCCACAATACAAAGCATATACTCGGTGATAAACTCCGCAAGATAATTCTATATGGTTCATATGCCCGAGGAGACCATAATGATGATTCTGATTTGGACATTATGGTGCTTGCGGATTTTAATGAAAATGAAAAACCACATTTTGAAGAAGCCATTGACAAGCTGGCAAGCCGCACAAGCCTTAGCCATGACATTACAATTTCCTTGTTATTAAAGGATTTAACTTTTTTTGAAACGCATATTAATATTTTACCTTATTACAGAAACGTAGCACTGGAAGGAATAGAGCTTTATGCCGCACCATAGGGATTTGTCAAACCATCGTTTTGAACAAGCGGAGATTTGCTTAAAATCAGCAAAAACATTACTTGCCGCCGATGATTATAAAGGTAGTGCTAACCGTTCATATTATGCGGTTTTTCATTCAATGAGAAGCGTGCTTGCGTTGGAAAACCGCGATTTTAAAAGTCATACAGCCCTTATATCCCACTTTCGGAACATGTATATCAAAACTAAAATATTTGACGAGAAACTGTCCGATATCGTAACCGTATTGTTTAGGGTAAGGAATCAAAGCGATTATGATTATTTCTATGTTATCAGCAAAGAAGATGTGATAAATCAAATTGAACTAACTGAATTTTTTATAAACGAAGTCTGTAAATTTTTACGGACAGCGGATTGAATATGGGGTATGACTGCCTGATTATAGACGACGAGCGGATGCTGTCGGAGAACACGGTGGAATACTTTGAGATGTTCGGGGTGCGGACGGCGTGGGTGGTGGACGCGGAGGCTTGTTATGCCTTTTTTCGGGAGCACAGCGCGGATGTGATATTGCTGGATATAAATTTGGGGGGCACGTCGGGCTTTGCGTTGTGCCGGCATTTGCGCAAGACGATTTCCGCGCCTATTTTATTTATCAGTGCCCGTACCAGCGACGACGATATGGTGCTTGCTTTGAATATCGGCGGCGACGATTATATAAAGAAGCCCTATTCCCTCACCGTGCTGTTGGCGAAGGTGAAGGCGGTATTGAAACGCTATAAAGGCCCTGGGCCGGAGGAGGATGTTTTTTCCGACGGCGTGTTGCGCATACATTTCGGGCGCAAGGACGTGTATGTGGGGGAGCGGAAATTGGCCTTGAAGGCCATGGAGTATAAATTGCTTGCCTATCTTGTGAAGAACAAAGGCCGCGCCATTCCCAAGGAGGAGCTTTTCAGCAATGTGTGGGGGGACGCCATCGTAGAGGACAATACGCTGAACGTTCATATCCGCCGCCTGCGCGAAAAGGTGGAGGCGGACCCCAACGCGCCCCGCTATATCAAAACCGAGCGGGGGATGGGCTATATCTTTGAGCCGGGGGCGGGGGCGTGAAAAGATTTGTCGCCGCGGTGATAGGCATTGCCGCAGTAAACATTGTGGTTATGCTGTGGATATTTGCGGGGGAGGAGCAGTCCCCCGACGCCATTTTCATCAACGACGCCGTGCAAACCGCCTTGCAGGGGGAGTCCGTGTCGGAGGCGGCGTATCTGCTGGCCGATGGCGTCGCCCAAGCCTTCGCCGATATGGACGCGGCACGCCACCGCCGGGACGATGCCCTGCGGATGTATCTGCTAGTGTTGATTTGCGCCTTCGCCTTGTGCGGTATAGGGATGGGACTGTACTTCGAACGGGCTTTTTTTATGCCCTTTCGCAGGTTGCGAAAATTCGCCCACCGCATAGCCGCCGGTAGTCTGGACATTCCCCTGGAAATGGATAAACGCAATCTCTTCGGGGCCTTTACCGAGAGCTTTGATTTAATGCGGACACAGCTACGCGCCGCAAGGGAAAACGAGTACAAGGCAAATGTGAGCAAAAAGGAGCTGGTGGCTTCCCTCAGCCACGATATAAAAACCCCCATCGCCTCCGTCATGTCAGCAATGGACATTTTGCTGGTAAGGGCCAAGGACGAGAAGGAACGCGAAATGCTGGAGGGCGTCAACGCGAAGCTGGAGCAGATTAACGCGCTGGTGACGAATATGTTTCACGCAACCCTGGAGGAACTGCAAGCATTGAAGGTGACGCCCACGGAAATGCCAAGCACGGAGATTTTCACCTTCATTCAAGACGCGGACTATGAAAAACGCATAACACCCTTTGCCCTGCCCCACTGCATTGTCCTTGCCGACGCCCTGCGCTTGCGCCAAATTTTTGACAACCTTATCGGCAATGCCTACAAGTACGCGAAAACAGCCATAACCATCCACTCCTTTTTTACCGGGAAATACCTGGTGGTGGAGCTGCGCGACTACGGCCGCGGCGTGCCCGAGGAGGAAATGCCACTGCTATTCAACAAATTTTACCGGGGAGGGAACGCCGGACAATTGGAGGGCTACGGCCTGGGCCTGTATATCTCAAAATACCTCATCGAAGAAATGGCAGGGGAAATAACCTGCGAAAACCGGGGCGACGGCTTTACAGTTGCCCTTGCACTCCCCCTGGCGGGTTGACTGGAATACGCGTAAGGGTAGGCACCGGGAGGGGGCGGTGGGCGTAGCCGCGTGAGGGTGTGTCGACAGTAATTTTGTTCGATGTTTTCCGGTCGATATTTCCACCACTCTTCGTCGGCTGTTCCTTGCGCACCTTCTTGGTGCGCGGCGTCACAGCCTCCTTGATTGGCGAAAAATCGCCACGGAATCCCTCAAACAAAATTACTGTCGACACACCCTAACGCGCATTGCGCGATGATTGGATCGGTCGGGGAAGTGCCGCCGTTCGTCTTTCTTCGAAAGCCAAACAGCGGTACTAACCCCGCCCTTCGCCACTAATCTGCGCAATTGCGCTAGACGCGCTTGCTACGCCCACCGCCCCCTCCCTGCCTACCCCTATTCCAGTCAACCCTCCGCCGGCTCCAAGCCCACCCCCGGTTTATTCAGTTAAAAAATATTTAAGCTAAATTTAAGATTGGGTTAAAGTCAGTTAAGCCAGGCACGGTATACAATGGGAGCTGTCCTGCGAAAGCGGAACAGCTCTTTTGATTGTGTAAAGGTTTTAAGCGTTCTAAACGTTCCTATCTAATAGGCGCGGGGCGTGGGGCTGGGGTAATGCCCGCGCGGATTGCGAAGGCGCGCAGATTAGTGGCGCATGGCGGGGTTATGTGGTTGGTGTTTGGCATTTATGACAAACACAAC
>WQSR01000089.1 GCA_009787785.1 Defluviitaleaceae bacterium | reverse complement strand
AAGCCCCCGAGAAGATAAATTATAGGTACGAAATTTCCAAATTTGACTAACTATTTATTCTTGATATACTATTTCGCGTGTGTTTGATTGGCATATAATGTGGGGGGTATTTGTATGGTCTTTTCAATCGCGGGATTTAACAACGAGGCGAAGAAGGGAAAGGATATAGCGCACAAGTATTGCCGGCTGTGGCAAACGGAGATTACCAAGCTGGGGGCGAACATGGTTGTGGATTTGACCAAGAAGAACATAAGCCAAGCGGCGTACAACTTGAAAAAGGCGGACTTGAACAAGCAGACGGAGGATTTGAACAAATGCATAAAATTGGTGAACTCGTTAAAATAAAACCGCCCGAAGGGGTGGTTTTTTAATGGGTGGCCTCCAATACGAAGGCACCCTGGGCGGGGACGATGAGCCGGGCGAAGCCGTCCTTTACCGGATGGCGCAGGGCCAGGCGGTCCAGATAATTGTCGTGGGTGCCCAGCAGTTGGGTGATGTAGCCGCTTACGCCGATTTTCCATACGGGAAGCTGTACGGTAAGGGGGCGGGCGGTGTTGTTTAGGGCCACGATGATTTTCTGGTTTTCGTCCCAGCGGGCATAGGAAAGGAAGCCCGTGTTATTCCAGAGAAACATCACCGAGCCGTGGCGTAGCATGGGAAATCGTTTGCGCAGGGCGATAAGCTCCCGGTGGAGCTCCATCAGCAGAGGGTCTTCCTGCCCCCAGGGGAAGGTGCGCCGGTTGTCTGGGTCGGTCCAGCCCATCACCCCGGCTTCGTCGCCGTAATAGAGGGTGGGCGCGCCGGGCCAGGTCATTTGGAACACGATGGCCTCCATCATGATGTTTTTGTTCACGTCCCGCTCGGCGGCCCGGGGGCCTACGGTGTGGAGGCGGCCCACCATGCCGTTGGTGCGGGTCAGGAAGCGGGAATGGTCGTGGTTGGAGAGCTGGTTCATGGCGGATTCCAGCGCGTGGACGGGCAGGTCAGCCATATGGTAGCGCATGGCGTTTTCGAAGGCCATGGCATCGTTTTTCAAGAAGGGGCGGGATTCCTCAGAGTGCTTGCATACCCCGGTGAGAAACCAGGTCAGGGGCACCATGAAGGCGTCGTAGTTCATGAGGGTGTCCCACTGGTCGCCGCCCAGCCAGCGCATGGGGTCGCCGTTGTAATGGTAATGCTCCGCCAAGATGATGGCGTTGGGGTTGGCTTCCTTCACGGCCTTGCGGAACCGCGCCCAGAAGGCGTGGTTGAATGCCGGTGTGCGGCCCAAATCGGCGGCTACATCCAGCCGCCAGCCGTCGGCGTTGTAGGGGGGGGAGACCCATTTCTTCGCTATTTCCAATACATAGTCGCACAGCGCGGGGGAATCCTCGAAGTTGAGCTTGGGCTGGGCGGTGTTGCCCCACCAGCCGTCATAGCTCTCGTTGTTGGGCCATTCGCCGGGGTCGGGCTTGTGCCAGAGGAAATAATCCCGGTAGGGGCTTGACGCGCTGTGGTACGCGCCGTCGGGCCAGCCCGCGGTTTTGTAAAAACCGGCCTTGTCCATCCATTTATTAAAATCGCCGCAATGGTTGAACACCCCGTCCAAAATGACCCGCAGGCCATGGCGGTGCGCCGTTTCAATGAACTCCACCATCAGGGCGTTGCTGGCCTCCAGATTTTTCATACTGGTGACGCGCTTTAGATATTTTGTGGCATAGGTGTTTTGCACCCGCTCGAAGCGCAACACATCGCCGCCGTCCTCTTCAATAACGCCATAATGGGGGTCCACATAGTCATAGTCTTGGGCGTCGTACTTATGGTTGCTGGGGGAGACGAAAATCGGGTTGAGGTATATGACCTCCACGCCCAGCTCTTTGAGGTAGGGCATTTTTTGTATCACGCCGCGCAAATCCCCACCGCAGAAATTGCACACATCCAGGTTCTGGATATCCTTGTCCCAGGGCCACGCCTTGGCGGTGGTGCCCAGGTAGGCATATTCCCGGTCCGCCACGTCGTTGGAGGTATCGCCATTATAAAACCGGTCCACGAAAATCTGATACATCACCGCGCCCCGGGCCCAGTCCGGCACCCGTTGCCCCGGGATGAGCCGGAAATGGTAATGCCCATCGGGCACGTCACACAGGCCCGCCTTGTTGTAATAGTGGGCCTTTTCGTCATGGGTTATGGAATAGTAATACCGGATGGGGTTTTTCACAGGAATGGAAACGCTGTGATAATCGAAAAATTCATCGCCGCCGGAGGGGCGCAAGCGGTAAATGGTTTCCCCCGGCTTGACCTGGGTATCAATAATATGCACCCGGGCCAGGGCGACATTCCCCTTGGCTGTGCGCAGGGTCAGGCGAACTTCGTCGCCGGGCTGTGGGTCATAAGGGGAAACGAACTGCCGCGTCTCGTCACTGAAAATGGCTTCCCGGTTGAGGGGGGATGGGGACATTCTTTCAACTCCAAACCAAATGAAGCATAGAAATATATTTGCGCGCTATGATAGCATATTTTCAGAGGTGTGTATCATGTTCAGACATATACCTTGCGTTGCACGTATGTGTGTTTATTAAATTTCAGGATGTGATGTGAAATGAAAATGACTGGAAAAACCCGGGCAACACTAATTTTCGCAGGGGTGTTCGGGGTGATAAGCTCCGCGCTGACGGTTTCCATTGCGTTTTTGCTACAGCGGGCGGTAGACGCCGCAGGAAGCGGGGACTTGCGAAGCTTGATATTTGTCCTCGCGCTGACTACGGCGGTGCTGACCTTTGACGGCATGACCAGCCTGATTGCGGTACGGCTCCGCAGGGGATATGTACGGGACATGCTGTTAAGTGCCAAGGCCATGCGCATGAATTTTCTGTTTTTCCGCCGCCCCAAGGCCCCCAACGAGAACAATACCAAGGATTTGAGCTTCTTCACCGCCGATACGGAGATTTTAGAGACTTCCTATTTTAGCGCGCTCACCCGGCTACCGATGTTCATTTCTACATTTATATTCGCTTTGGTTTCTCTACTTTGGATAAACTGGATTGTCACCTTGGTGGCCATTGCCGTGTCCATGCTACCCATGCTGGCCAGCGGATTTTTCGCCGGGGGGTTGAGCCGGCGCACCAAGGCGTATTCCGAATCGGCGGAAACTTACGTGGAAACCGTGGAGGAGTGCATCGACGGCAGACGGGAAATCGTAGCCTATGACAAGCAACGCGTTTTCCTTGACCGCCACCACGCGCAAAACAACAACATAGAACATGCACGCCTGAAAAAGGATGTATTTGAAGCCCTTGCGGGCATCGTCCCCGGCTTTATGGGGGGCATGGTGCAGGTGGTGGTTATGGGGCTTAGCTGTTACTTTGTCATCACCGGGCGGATGACTTTCGGCTTTATGATTGCCATTGTACAGCTGATGAACCACGTGTTTAACCCCATCCAACAGATTATCGAAGCCGTCAATTCCATGCGCTCCGCCAAGGAAATTTTGGCCAAGGCCCGGGAAACCAATCCCCCCGAGCCGGAAAAGACCCCGGTGGCCGGCTTCTCCCGCGTCATGGAAATTAAAAATCTGGGCTTACGCTACGAAGAGGACGCATACGTGGTGCAAAATTTGAATCTCACCTTCAAAAAGGGTGGAAAATACGCCGTCTTCGCCCCCAGCGGCTACGGCAAAACCAGCGTGGCCCGGGCCCTGGCCCTGGAATTTGCCGCCTTTGACGGGGCGATTACTTTGGACGGCCGGGACATCCGCCAGGTGGACATCCGGGACTACCATAAAATCCTGCGCTATGTGCGGCAGGACCCCTACCTGTTCAGCGATACGGCTCTGAACAATATCGCCTTCTTCGATACGTTGCCCGAAAAGGCCGAGGTGGAACGGGTGCTGGCCATAACCCGCGTCAACGAATTTCTGCCCGACGAGGAAGCCCTGGCGCGGCCCATCTCAAACACCTCCGGCCTTTCCGGTGGGCAAAAGCAACGGCTGGTGCTGGCACGGGCTCTGCTACACAAGCCCAAAATTTTAGTGCTGGACGAAATCACCTCCGGCGTGGATTTGGAAACGGCAAAGCTAATCCTGGCGGATGTCTTCGCGGATAAGGAACTCACCTGCATCGCCATCACCCATGAGAGCGACGAGGGCTTCCAGGGCTTGTTTGACGAGATTGTCCACTTGAAAAATTCAGTTGACGCGATATAATGAGATGACAACGCAAAGGAAGGTGGTTTAATGATGGCGACAAATACAGAAATTAAATTTTTACAAAACACGGCTTATTATGATTTGTTGCAAGTGCAGGCCGAAGCAAAAAAAGCCGGCATCGAGCTCAAAAGTCTAAAGGATTTAATTAACAGAACGAAATCAGCCATGACAAAAGAGGATATTGCGTGGGTAGAGCAACAAAACGCAGAAAATTAATTATATCCGGCTATTTAACAACCGCCACAGCGTGGGCGTAAACCCGAAGGCCGCCATCAGTTGCTCCGCTTCCTGCATGGCGGCTTTTTCGCGCTGGCTTGCGCTGGCTTGCCCCGTTTTCCGGGCGCGTATCATGAGGTTTTTCGCCGTGTTCTCCCGGTCGGTAAGCTCGATGATTTGCACCTTGTAGCCTGCGGATTCCAGCATGGCGGCACGGAGGGCGTCGGTGGCCAAGGACGCCACCCGTTCCTGTATGATGCCGTAGCGGGAAAATAGGGCGAGGGGGCTTTTATCGGAAGGCTTTTGCAACTGCCCCCGCAACTCGTGCTGACAGCAGGGCACGGCGCAAATGACATCCGCGTTCCATTGCAGGGCATTGAAAAGGGCATGGTCCGTGGCGGTATCACAGGCGTGGAGGCTCACCACCAGGTTAAAGGTATTTTCCTGTCCCCAGCTTTCCGGCGGGGGCTTTTTTTGTTGCCCGATGTCGCCTTCCGCGAAGGTCAGCCCCGTATATCCGTATTTTTTCGCGGCTTCATTGCATTGGCCCACCAGCTTCGCGTCGGTGTCCAGCCCGCAGATGCGCACCCGCAAGCCGCGCATTTCGACAAAATAATGGTACATGAGAAAAGTAAGATAGGACTTGCCACAGCCGAAATCAATGATGTTTAGCGCGGTCTGGGGGGGTAGCCCTTTGGTCTCGTCGGAAACCAGCTCCAAAAAACGATTGATTTGAACAAATTTATCCCGCATGGGGCTGGCCACCTTCAGCTCCTTGGTGAACACGCCCATATCCACCAGCGCGGGAATGGCCATCCTCTCCCGGAAAATATGATTTTTTGCCTTTTCCGCTTTGGGTGGCGTGGTGTCGGCGGTGCGGGAGGTGAGCCATTTCCCTTTTTTGCTCAAGCGCGCCGCGTGGCGGTATTGGCCGTCCCAGGCGGTGTAATGGGTGAATGCCGCGCCCAGCAGGCTTTCCATAAAATCCTGTAGGGCGTCGGCGGCCAAATTTTTATGAAACACCTGCTTTTGCGTGTACAAGGCGGCCTGGAAGCCTTCGCCGTTTTTTATTATTTCCCCACGGATATATTCCGCGCCCTTCACCGGGCCGCTGAGCATGATTTTATGCATCTGATTGAAAATTACCACGCGGTTCATTATAACGTCACCCCTGTCTTTTGTTTGCGCGGATACCATGATAATATACATCGGGTTTAATTTCCACGAGGAGCTGTATGTATGTACCGTTATTTTTGTAAGCGGGCGGGCGATATTATTTTAAGTTTTATCGGAATTATTTTTTTAATTCCGATTTTATTAATTATTGGAATATTAATTAAAATCGACGACCCGGGGCCGGTATTTTTCAGGCAAAAGCGGGTGGGCATCCACAAGCGGCATTTTTATATGCTTAAATTCCGCTCCATGAAAATAAATACCCCCAAGGACGTGCCCACCCATCTGCTGGAAAACCCGGAGCAATATATCAGCCGGGTAGGGAAAATATTGCGGAAATTAAGCCTGGACGAACTACCGCAAATTTTTCATATCCTAACCGGAAAAATGAGCGTGGTGGGCCCGCGCCCCGCCTTGTGGAATCAATTTGACCTTATCGCGGAGCGCGACAAATACAGCGCGAACGGGGTGCGCCCCGGCCTGACCGGATGGGCCCAGGTAAACGGGCGCGACGAGCTGCCCATCCCCGTCAAGGCAAAGCTGGATGGGGAATATATAAATA
Organism: Defluviitaleaceae bacterium; assembly: GCA_009787785.1. GTDB lineage: Bacteria > Bacillota > Clostridia > Lachnospirales > WQUN01 > WQRX01. Next base: position 1,131 of record WQSR01000089.1, on the reverse strand, counting down.
AAATATCTTTTAAAATGGATTTAAAATGTTTTTTAATGACTATTTTTAAAGTGCTACGGAGTGACGGTGTGGTGGAGGGGGGCGTAAAATGAAGCGCGTGCTGGTAATCGGTCATGATTCCTACATTGGCCGCGCCTTCGAAGCCTTTGCCCGGGACAAATATGAAATAAAAATGTGCAACAGCCATAACGGCGCGTGGGAGAAAATTGATTTTTCCGGTTATAGCAGTATTTTGCACTGTGCGGGCATCGCCCATGTAAAAAAAATAAAAAAAGAATTATATGAAAAAATAAATTGCGAGCTGGCGGTGCGGGTAGCCCAAAAGGCCAAAAACGAGGGGGTGCCCCATTTTATTTTTCTCTCCAGCATGGCTGTGTATGGCAACCACAGGGGTGCCATTTATCACAATACCCCACCCAAGCCCGCCACCCAAGCCCATGATTTTTATGGCGAAAGCAAATATAGGGCCGAGCAGGAATTAAATAAATTGGCCGGCGATGTATTTTCCCTGTCCATTGTGCGCCCGCCCATGGTGTATGGCCAGGGGTGCAAGGGGAATTTTCCCCGTCTGGTGAAATGGGCGCGGCGCGCGCCTTTTTTCCCTGATTATCCAAATCAGCGCAGTATGATTTATATTGATAATCTATGCGCCTTTTTTTGCGAAATAATAAATAATAAAAAAAGCGGTATTTTATTACCGCAAAATACGGCCTATGTAAATACCGTGGAAATGGTGAAGCATATTAATCCCAAGGTGCAATTAATAAAAACATTTAATCCGTTAATTAAATTATTTATTAATCGCGTAAATATATTAAATAAATTGTTCGGTGATTTATATTACATAAAAAAGGGCGACGAGGGGACGTATGAAAGGGTGGGCTTTGAAGAGAGCGTAAGAAGGGCAAGTGATAGCGGCTAGTGCCCTGGCCGCCTTATATTTTAGGGAGCGATAGGGATGCACACCCCCGCCGGGAAGCTTCAATCGCCACTGGTACACCGGAAACGCCCCCCAGGGGCCCGGACACGCGCTGTGCCCCCACGATGTGCGGAAACTTCCCGCGGAACGATTGCGCCCGGAGGGCGTACCAGTGACGCGGGAAGGTTTCCGCTTACCTCGTGGGCGCATGG
>WQSR01000088.1 GCA_009787785.1 Defluviitaleaceae bacterium | reverse complement strand
CCGCCGTGGGGGCGGCCACAGAGGCTCCCGCCTCGTCGGCTTGGGCGTATACGGTCTGGTAGCGGGTGGCGTCGGTCTGTTTTTCTTCGATGTAATGGGGGAGGGGCATTTCGCCGATTTCTTCCAGCAAGGGCTCCAGCTCGCCGTGGTGGGCCAATTCTGCCACCCGCAGGCCACCGTCGATGATTTCAAGCACTTTTGCTTTAAGCCGGCCGCCGCCAAAGGATATCTCGTCCCCCGGCTGTGCCTTCTTCCCGGGCTTGACCAAAGTGGTCCAGCGGTTATTCTCCAGCCGCTCATGCAACAGAAATTCCACATTGCCTTCCACCAGCCGCGCCGGAATCACCTTCGAATCGTTAATTACAATGCAGTCCCCCGGCCGGAGCAACGAAACGATGTCCGTAAACATCCGGTGCGCCGTCTGCCCGGTGGCGCGCTCCAGCACCAGCAAGCGGGAGCCGTCCCGCCGCGCTATGGGTTGCTGGGCGATGAGATGCTTGGGCAAATCATAAAAAAAATCCTTTTTGTCCACTACCGCACCTCCACGCCCGTATAGTAATGCATGAGGATTTGCCGGTAGGTGAAGCCCAGCCGCGCCATGCCCTCCGCGCCGTGCTGGCTCATGCCCACGCCGTGGCCCCGGCCGCTTCCCGCAAAGGTTACGCCCGCGCCGCCGGTGGCTTGCTGGGGGGTGGCATGAATGCGCCGGGTGGTGGTTCCGTCGTACACATAGGCCATATGCATGGCGGTGGGGCTTTCGTGGGCGTCCAGCCCCTGGAACGCGGAAAGGGGCGCGGACACAATTTGCCGCCCGTCATAGACCCAAACCGTGGGCAATTGGGGCATGGCCTCCAGTATATGAAAATTGCGGCTGGCCAGCCTACCCCCTGCGGAAGGGGAGAAAAACCCGTTAATCCCTTCCCCCGTCAGGCGGTGCTGGCCCGCGGTGCCAAATATGGTCAGCTCCCGTATCCAGCCGGAGGCGGCTATTTGCGTGGCGGCCACCCCGGTCGCCGTCCCGATATTCACGTTGGCGGCTTGCAAAAGGGTGGTCAGCTCCGCCCAGGTAAAGGTCCGCGTCCATTGGAAGGGATTGTGCTCGCCAATTTCGTTGACACTGCGCAGATAGGGTCGGGCTTCCACCCAGGCATTCTCGGAATTGTCTGTGGCACCGCCGCTGGAGGAGAAATACACGGCGGAAATCACCCGCCCCTCGTGAAAAACCATCACTCCCCGGGTGGCGTTGACGGCATGGGTGGTATTTGCGTGTTCGTGGCCCGCGCCCCGGTACACCTGACAGCAGGTGGTATCGCACAAATTAAAGCCCTGATGGGCGTGGGGCCCTTCCAAGGAACGGCTGAACAAGTAACTGCGGGAAGCCACCGCCTGTGCCATCAAGGCTTGCATATGCCAGTTTGGGGGCATTTCCGCCGGGATGACGCCGAAGAGATATTCCTCCGGGCAGATGATATTAATGGCGGTAAGCAAGCGGTTGGCGGGACGCAGGGCGATGATACCCCGATATGTACTCGTCCCCAGGCCGATGACCCCGCCCCCGGCCTCCCGGATTTGCGGCTCACTGCACTGCCGGGTGAAGGTGAATGCAAGCTGGTTCCCCGCGTGCAAAGTCACCTGCCCCTCGGCGTTGACCCGCGCCACAAAGCCCACCGCCGATTCCAGCAATTGCAAGGGGATGAACACGCCGTTTTCCTCGTGGCCCACCTGTATCCGCGCCGTGGGAATGGAAATGCTCTCCCGGTTGGCAAATTCCCGTATCAGGCCGATGCGCACCAAAGGGGGCATCTCTTGGTTCGCCGCGCTGGCGTGTACGGTAAAAGTAAAGCCCCCTGCAAAAGCAAGGAGCAAGCAAAAAAACAGGATATATTTTCTCATTTATATTTACCAAAGTCCTTTCGGTTGTATTCGTGGGCACCCGAGGGGACATGTACCCGCCCGCTGTTTACGGGAAGGGGGGGCGCGTTTACGCCGCCGCCCGCGGGCTTTGAAGGCGCGGGGGCAGTCCGGGCGGGGGCGGGCCGTGGAGGGGCTGGCCGGGTGGCGGCGGGGGTAAAGGGCGTGCGTGCCGGAGCCGGAGTGGGAGCGGCGGGCCGGGCGGCTGTTCCTGCGCCCAAGGCCGTGGGGCGTACCGGCATACCGGGCGCGCCGGACGTCCGCTTCGCGTCGTCAGCCACCCGCTCATAAGCGCGCACCACCGAGTTGACCGCCGACTGCAAGGGCTGAAACGCCCCGCGATAATCCCGGGTCAGCTTCGACTGGGTACGCCCATAGGAGATATCGTTCAGCACAGCGGACAGCTCGCTGAAATGCCCGGATAATAGGGCGTTGATTTTATCAAAGGAACTTCTTATCTTTTCAAAGTCGCCTTGCATATGCCCCGAAAGGGAGGCGGAAAAGACACAGGATTCCATCCGCTCCAAAGCGTTCAAAATGTCTGTGAAGGGGCGGTTCACCGCGTCCAGTATATTGTTCAAGTCAGAAGCGATTTTCAGCCATTCCCCCGTGTAGGAGCCCGAGGTCTTCGCATTGAGGCGGCCATCCTTTGCGGCTTGCCCCAGCAGTCCGACATCGTCCTTCAGGGCTTGCAACTGCCGCGCCAGCTTCTGGGTCGCCTCCGTTACCTTGGGGTTCGCGCTGGCCGCAACCGGGGTAAAGCTCCCCCGGGAGAAGTTATCCATGGTGCTTATGACATCGGTCACTACTTTTTCATAGCCGCTGAGGGTATCGTTTATCTGCCGCGCCAAATCCCGCAAGCCGCCGGGATAATTCTTCGCGTCCAAGCTCAGGTTCGCCTCCCCGGCCCAGGCTCGCTTCACCAAATTGTCCATATCCCCCATGAAATTGTGCTGGTTGATGGCCAGCTTGGCCAGGTTGTTTTCCAGCACGCCCACATCTCCCGCCTCCCGTGGGGCGTCGGCCCGTAGGGTGATGTCGATTTTCCCGTCGGTGAGGGCCGTGACGGTTTTATTCATGCGGTCGATGGGGTCGGCGGCGGTGCGTATCAAATTACGGGTCAGCATTATCAGGCCAATGGCCAACAGCGCGAAGACACCCGCCGCCACCATGACGCCCCACAGATGGTGCAACACCAGTATAGCCACCCCCGCGCAGATAGAAAGCACCAGCATCATGGTCAGCTTTGAGCGTACGCTCGTACCCGTGGACTCCATTACATCACCTCATTCAAGATTTTACGGAAAATAGGTTCCCAGCACATCCCATACTTCTTGGTTGGTAAACCCGTTCATCCATCCGGCCACGCCGGCCAGATTATACACCGCATAAAGTTGCATTTTCTTGCCAATGGAACGGGCGCATTCCTTCCAAAGCTGGTGGCGCAGGGTTTCGCCCTCCACCACCTCGGCGAACTCGGCATAATAGGAGCCGATGGCCGCGTCCCATTCAAAGGAAACACCCCGGTTGTAAAACTCCCTTGCGGCCCTGTCCATGTCCCAGACCAAAGAGGTGCGCCGCGTACCCTCTGCCACGCTGGTGCGCCACACCCGGTTGTAAAAGGGCAGACCCATCAGCAGTTGGTTGGCGGGCACCCGGCGAAGCATTTCCGCCACTTGCCGCTCTACCCAGGGCAAGGAAGCCGTGGGCCCCGGGTCGGAATGGCCATGATGCTCGTCAAAGGTCATCAGCGCGATAAAATCAATGGTTTTGGCTATCAAATCGTGGCGGTAGTGGGGGTTGGTAAAGGGGCACACCTTCATGGCGGCAAGCAAAATTACTTTATCCCCCAGCGCGATATTCAATTCCCGCATAAACTGCACGAAATACGCCCCGTAATGGAACTCGAAGATATGCTCGATGTTAATGCTCAAGCCCTCCAGCTCCAGGGTATATACATAGTCAACCAATTGCTCCACAATACGCCGCCGCGCCGCCGCGTTGGACAAAATAGCCTTTATCCCCGCCGGGCCCGCAGAGGCGTCCCCCACATTGGGCCACACCTGCACTCCCTGCTCCCACGCCCAGTATATATAGTCCACGCAAGCCACGGAATCCAAAGCCATGGTCTCCGCGTTGAAGCGGAACCAGGTGGGCGAAATCACGGTCAGGCTTTCCGGCAAGGGGGTTTGCATGTTGGTTTCGTTGGTTACTTGGAAGTACACCAGCTCCCAAACCATGTTTATTTTGCCGCCGTCCCAGTTGGGTTCCCGGGGCTGTACATTGTCAACATAACCCGACGAAAACAACCAAGACCGCGACGGCACCGGCGGCGTATATAACGCCGCACCCAAGGATGCTGTCTGTACATAACCCAATAGGCCAGCCCCAGTACGCACCCGCGTCCACAGTCCCTCCCCGCCAAAGAGCGTAACCATTGCGAAATCCTGTAGCTCCGTGGTTATGGGGGCGGTTGTGTCGGGGCGGTAGCGTACGGGGGTGATGCCGCTCACGTTGGCGACGCGTTGCGGTATGCGGTCGTCCGTCACCACCACCATGTTATATTCCGGGTGAAAGACCACGGAAAAGGGGTATAGCCCCATCACCTTGTCGGCAGGTACGAAAATCCTGCCCTCGAAGTTGCGCACATCCCCCAGGCGAAAGGCCAGCATTTCCTCCCGGGTGGTGACGAGGAGGGTCTGCGCCCCCGCGTCCCAGAACATAAAGGGGTCAATAAATTCCCGGATAAAGTCCACGGGCAAGAATGCCGTGTCGTTGTGAATCAGTGGCGTAAACGCCGTCAGCCGTTGCCCCTCCAGGATAATATGGGGTATGGCGGGGTCCAAGTCAAAATGGTCATGAAAGGGTATGATTTCCCGGTTGTCCCGGTCGCGCAGGTTTTCAAATTGGGGGGCGATAAGCCGCCAGCCTATCCAGCCCACCCCTGCGATAACCAGGACGATAACAAGAAACGAAACGACAGCCGACAGCAGTTTTTGCCTGTTCACGCAATAGTCACCGGTTTCAACTGCCAGATTTCATCCGCGTATTGCCGGATGGTGCGGTCGCTGGAAAACTTTCCGGCGGTGGCGGTATTCATAATGGCCATCCGCGCCCAGCGTGCCGTGTCGATATAAGCCGCGTTCACCTTTTCCTGGGCTTCCTTGTAGGACGCGAAATCCTGCAACACGAAATACTCATCCGGGGGCGCACCGCCGTAGCCGTTGAGCATGGCGTCGTAAAGCTCGCGGAACAAATCGTGGTTGTTTTTATCCAGGGTGCCGTTTATCAGCGTGGTCAACACATTGCGGATGTTAAAGTCCATGTTATACAAATCCCAGGGCGCGTAGGTGCCCGAGGCGCGCAAAGCCTGTACCTCGGCGGCGGTCATGCCGAAGATGAAGATATTTTCCGGCCCTGCCTCCTCCAGCATCTCTATGTTGGCCCCGTCCAGGGTGCCGATGGTCACGGCCCCGTTGAGCATAAACTTCATATTCCCCGTGCCGCTGGCTTCCTTGCCCGCCGTGGAAATCTGCTCGCTCACATCGGCGGCGGGTACCAGTTTTTCCGCCATAGAAACACGGTAGTTGGGGAGGAAGAGTACCTTCAGCCGGCCCTCCATGGCGGGGTCGTTGTCAATCATTTCCCCCACGGAGTTGATTAGCTTAATAATCAGCTTGGCCCGGCGATAATTGGCCGCCGCCTTGGCCGCGAACATGAAGGTGCGGGGGGCGATGTCCAAGCGGGGGTTCATCTTCATGGTGATATACATATCAATGACATGGAAGATGTTTAACAATTGCCGCTTGTACTCGTGGAGCCGCTTGACTTGAATATCAAAAATCGAGTCCGGGTCAACGCTTATGCCGTACTGGGCTTGGACATGATTGGACAAGAGCACCTTGTTTTCACGCTTCACGTCCATGAATTTCTTCTCGAAGGCGGCGTCCTCGGCCAGGGGCTTCAGCTTTTGCAACTCGTCCAGGTCGCGCACCCATTTGTCGCCGATGGCTTCGGTGATTAAACCCGAAAGGCCGGGGTTACATTTGGCCAGCCAGCGGCGGGGGGTAATGCCATTGGTCTTGTTATTAAATTTCTCGGGATAGATTTCATAGAAGTTGGCCAGTTCGATATTTTTGAGAATCTCGGTGTGGATGGCCGCCACGCCGTTCACGGAATGGCTGCCCACGATGGCCAGATGGGCCATGCGCACCTGCCCGTCGGCGCAGATGGCCATGGCGCGGATACGCTCGGGGTCGTTGCCGTACCATTCCCGGAGATTGGTGCAGAAACGGGTGTTGATTTCCTCTACTATCATGTAAATGCGCGGCAACAGGCGGCTGAACAATTCCACGGGCCATTTTTCCAACGCCTCGCTGAGAATTGTATGGTTGGTGTAGGCGCAGGTGGCGCGGGTGATTTCCCAAGCCTTGTCCCAAGGCAGGTAGTAGACGTCAATCAAAAGGCGCATCAGCTCGGCGATGGCCAGGGAGGGGTGGGTATCGTTGAGCTGGAACTGCACATAGTCGCTCAGCATTTCGAATTTTTTGCCGTGCCGCTGTTCAAACTGCTCCAGCACCCGTTGCAAGGTGGCGGAGATAAAGAAATATTGCTGGCGCAGGCGCAGTTCCTTCCCGGCTACATGTTCCTCCGCGGGGTATAGCACAGCGGAAAGCTGTCTTGCCAGGTTCTGCTCGGCTACGGAGCGTTCGTACTGCCCCTCGTTGAAGCTTTGCAGGTCGAAGCGGTTTACCGGCTCCGCGTCCCACAGGCGCAGGGTATTTACCATTTTGGTATCGTAGCCGATGACGGGGTAGTCGTAGGGCACGGCCATGACGCTTTGGGCGTCTTCCAGTACAAAGTGAAATTCCCCGGCTTCGTCCTTGATGGAGTTCACCCGCCCGCCGAACTGGATTTCCTTGGCGTATTCCTCCCGGCGCACGCCCCAGGGGTCGCCGAAATGGAGCCAGTTGTCGGGCTTTTCTACCTGGTAGCCGTTTTCAATATGTTGCTCGAAAAGGCCGAAATGGTAGCGGATGCCGCATCCATACGCCGGATACCCCAAGGTGGAGAGGGAATCCAAAAAGCAGGCCGCAAGCCGCCCCAAGCCGCCATTGCCCAAGCCCGGGTCTTGCTCGGCCTCCTCGGCCATGTTTATGTCAATACCCAGCTCGTCCAGGGCTTCCTTTACGGTATCGCGCAGGGAGAGGTTCAGGATGGCGTTGCCCATAAAACGCCCCATGAGAAATTCCATGGATAAGTAGTAGACGGTCTTTACGTCCGCCTTTTCAAAATGCTCGTGGGTGGCAATCCAATGCTCGGAAACATACTCTTTGATGGTGAGTGCCAGCGCGTTGTAAATCTGCTGGGGGCTTGCGTTGGAAACGGTCTTGCGATACGCGGTGCGCAACATTTCCACCACGCCGGATTTGATGTCCTCTTTGGAAAGTATGTTCATGGGGACGCTCCTTTAGACAAGATGCGGGAAGTATATCATATAGCTGAATAAAATGAAAACCAACCGCCGTGATAGAAAACCTTGAGGGCTCTGCCCTCAAACTCCCGCAAGGAAGGATTTCATCCCTCCTTGACCTCCCAAAATCGCGCTTTGCGCGATTTTAGTTTAAGTTTTTGCCCCGCTTTTTTCAAAAAGCGGGTGGGGGCTCGGGGG
>WQSR01000087.1 GCA_009787785.1 Defluviitaleaceae bacterium | reverse complement strand
ACCTCCTTTTGCTTGCGGTAATTCCTGTAATTTATAGGTAAATCCACGTTCTTGCAAACTTGAGGTCACTACATATTATCTTATACAGTATCGACAAGTCGAAACTGTCGTGCGCCCTCTCGCAAGCTACGCTTGCTGGCCGGGTGGCCTGCGGCTTGCGCCGCACCCGCTACGCGGGGGTATACCCCGTTGGGGATTAAAAGAAAGCGGGCTTCGCTCCTGCGAAACCTAAATCATTTTACGGGAGCAAAGCCTCACTATCTGAAAAATACATTGCCCCCCTTTCGCATTGCTTCTCAAAAACCAATGTTTTACCGCAAACAGGGCAGTTGAGTATATTTTAGTGTACTCTGTTTTCCAAAGTACCCTTCATATCATAAATCCTAAAAATAACCCGCTCCATCAAAAATGATGTGGCGGGCTTTTGTTTGCTTAGATTATAGCCAAATAAAATGAATCCGGTTAGAACCGGTCACAGTATCAAATCAATCTCCAGAAGCTCTCCCCTTCCCGCCACCGGCCGTGACCGAGCCCTTCATATATAGTGGCGGCGATATCGGCCAGGCTTGTCCGGGTGCCCAAGGCAACGGGCCGGATGCCCTGGCGGTAGACCAATAGGGGCACATATTCCCGGGTGTGGTCGGTGCCGGGTGTGGTGGGGTCACAGCCGTGGTCGGCGGTGATGATGAGCAGGTCGTCCTCTTGCAGGGCGGCCTTTATTTCGGGCAGGCGGGTGTCGAAATATTCCAGGGCGCGGGCATAGCCTTCGGTGTCGTTGCGGTGGCCGTAATGCATGTCAAAGTCCACCAAGTTGGTGAAAATCAAGGTGGCGTCGGTGGCGGTATTGGCGAGGGCTTCGATGGTGGCGGCGATGCCGTCGGGGTTATTGGTGGTGTGATTTACATAGCCCACGCCCCGGTTGCAGAAGATGTCTTCAATTTTGCCGATGCCCAAGGTCTTTTGGCCGTGCTTTTCCAAAGCGTCCAGGAGGGTTTCCCCCACGGGGGGGACGGCATAGTCCCGACGGTTCTCCGTGCGTTTGAATTGCCCCGGCTTCCCCAGGAAGGGACGGGCGATAACCCGCCCCACGAAATTATCCCCCACCAGCATTTCCCGGGCAATGGCGCACAGGCGGTAGAGCTCGTCAAGGGGAATGGTTTCCTCATGGGCGGCCACCTGAAAAACACTGTCCGCCGAGGTGTAGACAATGGGGGCGGCGGTTTTCATATGGGCCTCCCCCAGCGCGTCCATAATTTGGGTGCCGCTGGCGGGCATATTGCCCAGCCATTTCGCCTCCCGCCCGGCCCGCTCCAGCCACGCGGCGAGAAGCGTCTCCGGGAAATGCGTGAAGGTGGCAAAGGGAGTCTCCATGGAAAGCCCGGCAATTTCCCAGTGACCGGAGGTAGTATCCTTCGCCCGGGTACGGGTCGCCATCCTCCCATACGCGGCGGCGGGAGAAGTGGGGCACGCCATGGGCAAGCGTGCGTCCTCGATGTGCGCCAGTCCCATGGCATATAAATGGGGCAATGCCAGCTTGCCCCGCTTCTTATATATATTCCCCAGGGTATGGGCCCCGGCGTCGCCAAAGTCGGCGGCATCCGGCAGCGCGCCAATGCCTACGCTGTCCAGTACGATGATGCATACACGCATATTTTATTCTTCCTCCTCATATTCCTTCATGGCCTTGCTCACCCGGGTTACGCGGGGGTATTTGTGTTGGGGGTCGGCCTCCTTGTGGCCCATCATCTCCAGTTCCAGCCGCACGGTGGCCGGTGCGCCGCCGAAGGGCAAAGCCTGATTGTACGCCGTCAGTATCATTTTGTCCTGATGGGTGAAATCCAAGGCATCCAAGGCGGTTTCGGCGGTTTTCTTCGCCTTGGGCTTGGCACGCTTGGGGGAGGGATATTCGGCGAAACGGTTTTCCACCACGTCGTGGAAGAAGCTGTAATCGTTGTTTTCCCGCAGGGGGAAATAGTCGAGAACCGCTTCATAGACATCACTAAGGAAGGCCGCCGCGGGCATGTGCAGGTGAATCCAAAGGGCGGGCTCATCCATGTCGCGCACGCGGAAGGTGTAAACCGGGCGCGGAGAGTGCTCCATGATGGCCGCCGGAAGCAACTGGGCCATTTTCACCAATATTTCAACCATTTCCGGGTCGGAGAAGAGGGAGTCCTTGAGCAACTCGAAGGGCATGTGCTTGTTCACGTCATAGAAATTATTGTCGTCGGGCTTCAGGTTAAAGGTGTGTAGTCCCAATTTGGTGAGGGTGTAGCTGGAGCAGGGCGCGAAAAAGGCGATGAACACCTCGTCCTTGTCGGTGATTTTGCCGGAGAGGAAATCCTCTATTTCCCCGACAAAATCAAAGGGGAGCACGTACAGCGGCTTTATCAGCTTCAAGAATTGCCCGAAGGGGGTATAAAAATGCTGGTCCAGCACCAGCCCCATCAGAAATGTACCCGCCAGGAAGGAATTGTCCCCCTCGTCGAAGCCCATGGCATCGGGCTCCATGCTTAGCTCGATTAAATCCTCCAGGGTGTAGCCCAGCATTTCGTACACCTGTTCAAAAAGCGCGTCGGTCTCGATGGGGTCGGTAAGCATGGCCCGCACATAGCTGTCGGTAAACACCGGCTCGGGCAGGGCAATCAGCCTGCGCAAATGGTTGGCGCACACCTGCACCGCCGCCTCCACGATTTCTGCGAAAAGGGTGGCCGGCTCCGCGCTGAGCCGCTGGCTGTACTCCCGGGCGGGCTCAATACGGTTGATATATAATGAAGGAACTTTTACCAACAGCTTCATTTTTAATGCCATATCCAGCAAAAAGGTGGCATAGGCCGGGTCGGAAAGCGTCACCGCCTCCGCCACCTCCAGTATCTGCTTATCAAAAAAATAGTCCCCCTCTTGGATATCAGCGTAAGGGAGACAGTATTCCACAAGGGCGCGCAAGTCCCCGATAATGGGATGCACGCCAGAGCAATCAATATATTTCAGGTCAAAGCCGGAAAACTTCGCCTTGCCGCGCAACACAGGCAAGGGGAAAACCGCCGGGTCCTTCCCATGGTACAGACACATGGCCTCCACGATATTGGCGGGGCTGAAGGGCGTATTCTCTATAAGGGTGGCATAATACCAGCGGCGGTACAGCGCGGCCACATAGGGCATAACCCGTCTGCGCTTACGCGCATTGGCGTCACGGTAGGCGTCGGCAAATCCATTTTCGAATAAGACATGCAGGGTCTGTACATGGTCTGTAAAGGATGGCTCCAAAGGTTGTGCCGCCTTTCCGGTATAATCCAGTGAAAATCGGACATTTACTATGAATATGGCTTGATTGTAACAGAACGGGTAGTGTAAAATCAACAAACACGCGCATATAGTTCAACGCAAACCACCGCGAGGAGGAATTTTTTTGGCCGCTCAGACCTTGCTCCACACCGAAGCGGAAACCACCCTTCGGATGCCTCACCACTATGCGGTGATTATTCACAACGATGAGATTACCTCCATGGACTTCGTTGTGGAGGTGCTGGTGAAGGTGTTTCACAAGTCCACGGTGGAGGCTTCCAATTTAATGATGGCGGTGCACAATGACGGCCAGGGCATTGCCGGTGTTTTTACCTATGACATAGCCGTGACGAAAAAATATCAGGCGGAACGACGCGCCGCGGAAAAGGGGTATCCCCTGCGGCTCACGCTCTGGGAGGTTGCGCAGTGAAGCTGGATGACTTAACGAACCAGGTGTACGTAGTGGCGGTGAACGAGGCGCGCCTCCATGGTCATGAGTATATAACGCCGGAGCATTTTTTATACAGCGCGCTGATGTTTGACGACGGGAAGGAACTGGTGATGGCCGGCGGCGGGGAGCTGGACGGCATCAGCATGGATTTGGCGGAGTTCTTTGACGAGCGGTTGCCCAAGAAGGTGACGGAGAACCCGTCGGAGTCCTTTTCGTTGGTGCAGATGTTTGAGCAGGCGGCGTTGCGGGCCCAGGTGGCCGGAAAGCAACACGTGGGCATCGGGGACTTTTTGAGCGCGATTTTCAGCCTGAAGGAAAGCTTCGCCGAATATATTCTGGCCAAGAACGGCATGGAAAAACATCGCCTGATACGCCACCTGAACCGCGCCACCACCGAAACCGAAGCCAAGCCGGAAGCCCCGGTGAAGAAGCCCACCCCCCAGGAGGCTTTGCTGGCCGCCTATACCGTGGACCTGTGCGCCCTGGCCCGGGAAGGGAAGCTGGACCCCCTGGTGGGGCGGGAGGACGTGTTGGCCCGCACGGTGCAGGTGCTGTGCCGCCGGCTGAAAAACAATCCCGTCCACGTGGGCGACCCCGGCGTGGGCAAGACCGCCATCGTGGAGGGGCTGGCCCAGCTCATCGCCTCCGGGGCCGGGAGCATCGCGCCCCAGCTAAAAGACGTACGCATCCTGCGGCTGGACATGGGCGCGCTGGTGGCGGGGACCCGCTACCGGGGCGACTTTGAAGAACGGCTGGTGAAATTATTACAAGCCGTCTCCACCTTGCAGGACCCGGTGCTCTACATCGACGAAATCCATACCGTGGTGGGCACCGGTGCCGTCAGCGGCGGCAGTATGGACGCCACCAGCATCATCAAGCCCTATCTCTCCCGGGGGGAAATCCGCTTCATCGGCTCCACCACCCACGAGGAATACAAGAAATATTTCGAGAAGGACCGCGCCCTGGCGCGGCGTTTTGCGCGCATAGACATAGCCGAGCCCACCTCGGAGGAATGCATTGAAATCCTCAGCGGCCTGGTACCCCGGTATGAAAGCTACCATCGGGTGCACTTCCCCGCAGAGACCCTCTCCCACATTGTGGCCTTGAGCACCCGCCACATGAACGACCGCTTCCTCCCCGACAAGGCCATAGACGTGCTGGACGAGGCCGGGGTGCACACCCGCCTGGGGGTGGAAATTACTTCAGATGAAGCGGAGCCGCCCATGGTCTCCAAGGAGACCATCGAGCAGGTCATCGCCCTCATGGCCAAGGTTCCGGCCAAGACCGTGGGTGCCGACGAAAAGGACATGCTCACCACCTTGGCCGGGAACCTGAACGCCCACATCTTCGGCCAGGAGGACGCGGTGGCCCGGGTCACATACGCCATCCACGCCGCCCGCGCCGGGCTGAACGAGGCAGAACGCCCCGTGGCCAATCTGCTTTTCGTGGGCCCCACCGGGGTGGGCAAAACCGAGCTGGCGCGCCAGCTGGCCCATTGCCTGGGCATCAAGCTCACCCGCTTTGACATGAGCGAATATCAGGAAAAGCACGCCACGGCACGGCTCATCGGCGCACCGCCGGGCTATGTGGGCTACGACGAGGGCGGCCTCCTTACCGAAGCCATCCGCAAGCATCCCCACTGCGTTTTACTGCTGGACGAAATCGAAAAGGCCCACGGGGAAATATTAAATGTATTGCTCCAGGTGATGGACTACGGCGTCCTCACCGACAACAACGGCAAGAAAGCCGATTTCCGCAATGTGGTGATTATCATGACCTCCAACGCCGGTGCCCGGGAAATGGCACGGCCCACCATCGGCTTCGAGGGCGGGCTGGACGCCACCGCCGCCACCAAGGCCGTGGAGCGCGTATTCAGCCCGGAGTTTCGCGGCAGGCTGGATTCCGTAGTCCGGTTCAACCCGGTATGCGAAGCCATGGCGCAACAAATCGCCCGGAAGGCACTGGACCGCCTGGGGGACAAGCTGAGAACCAAGGGCATCCACTTCACCCCCACCGAGGAAGCCGTTTCCTTCATCGCCCGGCAGGGCCGCTCCGACGCCTATGGCGCGAGGGATATTATCCGCATCGTGGAAAACGACGCGAAGAAGCTTCTTGTGGGGGAAGTGCTCTTCGGCGGGCTGGCCGAAGGGGGGCATGTGACGCTGGATGTGAACGGGGAAAATCTAGCCGTCACAATTTCTTAATAATTTATTCATAAAATGTTAAATTTCTATTGCATTTGTTTATTTTATATGTTATCATACGGTCACAGGATGGTCACACGAATGTAATACGCTTGTAAAAAAGGACTGAAACCCCATGTTTTTCAAGAAAGACCCCAGCCCGGCCCCCCGGCAAAACCCGCCGATAAAGGCCAGGAAAGCGAGCGAAATCATCAACGCCTCCGGCTCGCACAAACAAAAAAAATATCTCTCCATCATGCTTGTCCCCTCCTACACCACGGGCAAGACCAGGAGCCTTCGCGTACCCCGGGCGGTATTCTACTGTGTACTTATCTCGCTCTTTGTGGTATCCGCCGTTATTGCCGGTTTGCAAATCCGCGCCACCTACGCCATGCGCATGGCGCAAGACTACAGCACGCGCCTGACCCTTACGGAAGAGGAATTTGACTCCTTCATGGACCAGAGCGAAGACGAACTCAACGAATGGATTGCCGCCCACGTAGACATCACCGACACCCTGGAAGCGGAACGCTGGCGCGCACAATGGCAGGAAAACCAGTTAAAGCGCGAGCACAACAACTCCCTGGAGGACCTGCAAGACCGCATCAACGACCTGCAACAACAAATCATCGAATTTGACGAAGGCTTGAGTGCCGCCATCGCGGGCCTCTCCAGACGGGCCTTCATTCCCCCGGTTGCCAATCTGCTGGAGCAGTTAAACGCCGCCCAGGACGAAATCCGCGCAACCCACGCCCAGAACGGTTATTACAACGGATACTATGAAAACGGCTATTATGCCAACGGCCAAGTCGTCTCTGCCCTTTCCGCCTCCGCACATTTCGAAGGCGGCGCGGGCTTTTTGGGTGCCACCAATCCGCTGGCTTTGCCCCCACCCGTCACCGAAGAGGATTTAATCGCCCAAATCGAGGAGCATTTACAAACACTGTCGCTGTTAAACGAGCTGAAGGATTCCTTCCAATCTTACCGCACCCGCATCGACCCCTATGAAAGGAACCATCCCACCCTCTGGCCCGTACGGGCGGGTATCTCCTCCCCCTTCGGGAACCGCAGAGACCCCTTCGGCAGTGGCGCGTGGCAGTTCCACTCCGGCATTGACATCGCCGCGCCGGTAGGGACGAGTATCCGTGCCGCAGGCGGCGGAACCGTTACCTTCTCCGGCTGGACTTCCACCGGGCTGGGTATCGTGGTGATTATCGACCACGGCTTCGGTATACAGACCCTATACGCCCACAACAGCGTCAACCTCGTACGGGTGGGACAGCGCGTGGAGCGCGGGGATGTAATCGCCCGGGTGGGCACCACCGGCTCGACCACCGGCCCCCATGTCCACTACGAGGTTCATATCAATGGCCGGGCCGTCAATCCGCGTAACTTCTTACTGGAATAGTTTGCGCAAAACCCATAACGATTATACGAAAAGACAGGTGAAATATATGGCACGCAACCGGACGCAAGACGAGTTTACCCGGCCCACCGGCACCGTACTGGGGCGGGGGTTCACCATCAACGCCAGCCAGGTGCTGGGAGCCCACGGCGAGTCCATGCGCCTTGACGGCGTTATCCAAGGCAATGTGGAAATGGATGGCGTGTTAAACCTGGGCGAAACGGGCCGCGTGGAAGGCGATATACTGGCCGAGTCGGCGCGGATAGCCGGGGCGGTGCATGGAAGCATCCAATGCCGCTTTGCCCTCCACCTGACCGCCACAGCGGAAGTAACCGGGGACATCCTGACGGAAACCCTCATCATCGACAAGGGCGCGATACTCCATGGCCGCTGTCAAACCTCCGCGTCGCCGGGGGCCATACCCATGACCTACGCCACAGCGTAGATTTTAACAATCCCTTAGCCTCCTCTTTTATTCACAATACATGAAAAGCCCACAGCCGATACTTCCCCATCGGCCGTGGGTTTTTCATACTATAGCCGAATAAAACGGGAACGGGCCGCCACAGCGCAGTACAGCATCCGCCATGCTACGTCAGCCGTTCCTAGCGCACCCCCCGGTGCGC
>WQSR01000086.1 GCA_009787785.1 Defluviitaleaceae bacterium | reverse complement strand
CGTACTCGGCGTTCGGCTCGCGGAGCGAGACTAACGCGAGTACTTGCCGCACAGAGCCGTTCATGAGCGTTGACGTGCCAGCGCGGGCCATTCACCCCACTTCACCCCTCCACGCGGGCCATTACCACATGATGGTAAATTAATTTAAAATATCCACTAAAAGGAGCGAGTTTAAATGACAAAGAAACTGTTCAGGGCAATGTGTGTGTTTTTGGCGGTGTGTCTGGTTATGGCGTTATTGCCCCAGGTGGCTTTGGCGGCGGGCGATTACCATGGGAAGACCGTGGTGCTGTATACGGGCAACCTCCGGGGGAACGTAGGTATGCTTCCCCTGATTGCCTCCGCAAGAGCCGATTTCGAGGCGCGGGGCGCGGAGGTGATTCTGGTTGACACGGGGAATTTCCTGCAAGGCACCCGCTACACGTCCTTTAACAGTGGGAGCACTATGATAACCTTGATGCTGGCCGCCGGATATGACATGGTGGCATTGGGTACCTACGATTTTGCCTTCGGTACGGGGACCATCGGCGCGGCGCGTATGGCGGAGGTTCACGGCGATGTAATCGACTTCGGCCCCCTGGGAGAATTGCTGGAGGCGAACCCTGCCCTCCGCGCCCTGTCAGCGAATATCAGCGGCGCGAACGCTTTTTTCCACAGCTTCGCGGCGAATAAAGCCTTCACCACGGATGGTGGCGTGGAGATGGGCTTTTTTGCCTTGACGGATACCGCCACCCCGGATTTCATTTTGGAGCCTCATCTCGCCGGCCTGCGCTTTGAAGACCCTGCCGGCGCGGCGGCGGCGCAGGTGGCGGCTTTGGCGGGCGCGGATATTATTATTGGCCTTTCGAATGCCCCCGCCGGACAGGTGCCCGGCGCGATTATGATTCATACCGCGCCCGTTGCCGTCCCCGGCCCGCCCGCTGTGGGCGCGGTTGTTATCAACAATGCCACGGGGGAATACGAAAGGCGGGGCATTGACTTGAGCGCGTTTACAGCCGATGCCGGCCTTGAAGCCGTTGTGGGGGATTTTAAGGCGGAAGTTGCGGCGGCCTTTCCCATGGTGGCCCGCTCGACAGTCACCTTGGAGGGCTCTGTATCCGCCACCCGGGGCGGTGAGACAAGCCTGGGCAATCTATGGGCGGACGCATTGCGCTGGTTTGCCGTTTCCGGCGAAATCAACGCCTTCTTTGGCGAGGATGACATTGCCTCGGGCAACGACCGCATCCAGGTAAGTGCCGACTACGTTGTGGCCTTGTGGAACGCCGGGAACCTGCGGGATTTCCTCCACCCCGGCGATGTAATCATGCAGGATTTGCGCCGGGTGTTGCCCTTCCCCAATACCGTGGCGGTGGTTTACCTCACGGGTGCGGAGTTGCTGGAGCAATTGGAGGCCAGCGCGCAGGGCTTGCCCTTTTCGCCCCAAACCTACACCCTGGCGGCCTCCTTTATGCATGTTTCCGGCATAGAATATACGATAGATTTGAGCCGCCCCTTCAACCCCGGCGTGCCCTACCGTGACCGCATATGGTACACAGCCGCAAGCGTAGAGCGGGTGACGATTACATCCGTTAATGGCGCGCCCTTTAACGAATCGGCCATTTACGCCGTGATTACCAGCAACGCCAATTTCAACGGCATGGACATAAGCTATGTGCTGGCGGCGCGGGAAAGCGATACCCAAAACCGGAGCACCATCACAACGGCCCGGGTAACGGACCATGCGGTGATGGGCTTCATCGCCTCCTTGCCCGGTGCCACCATAGGCGCGGAGCAAGCCGCCCTACAGGGCAGAATAACCGTAACCGGGGCACCCCAGCGGCTTCCGGCAATACGCTTGGCCGTGGGGGAATACCTGGATGGCTCGGCACCCTTTGTGGGGGATGACGGCCAGATAATGGTTCCGATGCGTGCGGTGGCGGAGGCGTTAGACGCCACGGTGGCATGGGTGCGTCAGACCCAAACCGCCTACATTACAACCGCCCAGGGGCAAACCCTGAGCGTGAACACCCGCCAGCACCCCATGGTTCGTGGCCGTACTTTCGTTACCGTGGACTTTATTTCCGAAAGCCTGGGTGTTACGGCTGTAGTCAGCAACGGCGTCATATACTTCTATGCACAATAATATATCCAAAATCCTGGACGAAGTGGAAAAGGTGGTCATCGGCAAGCGGGAGGTCATTGTGAAGATACTGACCGCTATTTTGGCCCATGGCCACATTCTGCTCGACGATGTGCCCGGCATCGGGAAAACAACGCTGGCGGTGGCGTTGAGCCGTACCCTGGGGCTTACCTTCGGGCGCGTTCAATTCACGCCGGATGTGCTCCCCTCGGACATCACCGGCTTCTCCATATACAGCAAAAGCAGTGATTCTTTCACCTACAAGCCCGGCATTGCCGTGGGCGTGCATTTGCTCCTGGGGGATGAAATCAACCGGACATCCAGCAAAACCCAGTCGGCACTGCTGGAGGCCATGGAAGAAGGACAAGTAACCGTGGACGGCGAATCCCACCCGTTAAAAAAACCCTTCATCGTGATTGCCACCCAGAATAATGTGGGAACCGCCGGGACACAGCTTCTGCCCTACGCCCAGCTTGACCGGTTTTTAATCAAGCTGGGCATGGGCTACCCCAGCCGCCAAAGCGAAATGGATATAATAAGCGGCCGGCAGACCGCCAACCCGGTAGACGCTATTACCTGTGTGGCCACAGTTGAGAACCTTGTGCGTATGCAACACGAGGTTTTACACATTACGGTGAAGGACAGCATCGTGGACTATATTGCCCGCCTGGCCGAAGCGTCACGAAGCCACCCTTGGCTGGAGCTGGGCATAAGCCCCAGGGGCTCCTTGTTTGTGAACAAAATGGCCAAGGCGCGGGCCTACGCTACGGGGCGCGACTATGTCATCCCCGAGGATGTGTTGCATGTATTCTTGGATGTGTGCGCCCACCGTATTATCCTGAGCCAAGCCGCCAGGGAAAAGAAAATAACCGCGGAGCGGGCCCTTTGTGACTTGCTTGACGAGGTGCGCGTTCCCGACGGGCTCAAATGCTAAAAAACCGGGTGGTGTATTTTATTTGGCTCTGTGCTGTGGGGAGTTTGCATATTTTCGGCAACGCCTTCGGCACAAGGGTGATTTTATTTGCCAGCGTTGTGATACCGGCGGTGCTTATTTTATTTACGCGGCTCGCTTCCCGACGCGTACAATTTTTCCTGGAAGCCCCCGGGCAATGCGCGCGCGGCGCGGCGGTATCCATTCGCCTGGGGTGCAGGGGCGGCGGGATGTTGCCGGGATACATCCGGTGCCGGATGCACTGGGAAAACCGCTTCACGGGGGAAAGCCGGGAGGAGGAGGCCCTACTGCCTCCCGGCGGGCGCGATTTCGCGCTGGACGCGGCGCGTTGCGGGCTTGTTGTGCTTACGCTGAAGCAACCCCTGGCCGTGGATATTTTCGGCCTTTGCCGGTGGGGGATACCCCATCAGGCCACGGAAGATGTGCTTGTTATGCCCGCGTGCGTCCCCGTTCCCATTGAAATAAGCCCGGACACAGCACCGGCAGCAGAGAGCGGGGACTATTCCATGCATCGCCCCGGAAGCGACCCCAGCGAGACCTTCGCCATACGGGAATACATCCCCGGCGACCCCCTCAAAAGCATTCACTGGAAATTGTCGGGCAAGACGGACACCTTGCTCGTCCGGGAGCTGGGCTTGCCCGTGGCGAAAAATATTTTGGTACTGATGGAACCCGCTTTGCTGGAGACGCCGGAGACACCGGAATGTATAAGCGCGATGGCCGATATGCTGTACAGCGTTTCCCGTGCCTTTGTTATGGATGGCCAGGCATTTTCCCTGGGGTGGCTGGATACCCGCCTGTCCCAATACAAGAGCCGGGACATAACGGACATAGCGGAGCTGGAGGGGGCCTTCGCCGAGTTGCTCGCCAACACAGTACGGGTGTGCACCACCACCGCCGCCCAGGCATATGCAGAGGCATCCAACGAGGGGGGCCATTCACAGATAATACTTGTGGGGGCGCACGTCCCCCATGGCATGGCGGCGTGCTTCCCCCGGGGCGCGGTCACGGTTATCGACTGCGCAATGGTCAGCGCGAAAGGTAGCATATGAAAAATAGATTTATGCTGGCATCGGTTTTAGCTCCGTTGTTATTTATAGGCTTGGCAGGCTCCCTTTTAAGTATGCTGGCGTGGGATGCAACGATAATGGCCCCGCTTTTTTCCGCCCCCTTCAGCCCTTCGGGATTGGGGAATGGCTTTTTACTGATTTTCAACAGGCTTTTTTACATAAGCGAACAGCATCAGCTATTCAGGTATGTGATGTTTCCCATATCCTCGCCCCAGGCGGATTGGGGTGGGAATATCGCCGCCGCTATGCTTGTTGTGGCCGCCATTTTTGCGGCCTTGAGTGCCGCGCTGGCGGTGAATCGCCGGAAATATGGGGTGGTTGCCCTCATGCTGGCTGTGGTGGGGGTGCAGGTGTATTTCGGCGTGTTCCCCGGCGGCTTGTGGAATATCATTGTATTCGCCGCCCTCGCGCTCATGCTTGCGCATAATATCCCTCGCGGCGTGGCTACCGTTGTTATTGCGCTGGGGCTGGTTTCGGCGGTTGTTTGGGTTGCGTACCCGGGGCAGAATATGCGGCTCCATGCCTTTTCCGAGTCCCTTCGGGACCGGTTCGACACGCCGCTGAATCCCTTTGCCGTCGCGCCCTCCGGCACACGGGACGGGCATTTCGACCCCCATGACCGCGCCCTGGCCGTGGCTTATGTGCAACCAGATACCCTGCACGAAATGCCCGCCGAAGCCTATCACATTGCCTTTGACGACGTTGCCCATGGCGCGGAAATTGGCTTTGTCGCTTCCCAGCCCTCCCTTTTGCCGGCCATTGTATTGGTGCTTTCCCTGATGGCCATAGCCGCCTTGGCGCGTGTAGTCCCGCCTTTTTGGCGGGCCGCGAAACGCCGGCGGGCATTTGACACCGCCGACAACCCCGCCGCGATACATCACATGTTCCTCTATGTATTGGAATGGCTCGATGCCCTGGGCCTGGAGCGGAAAAACGTTCCCTTCTCCACCTACGCGCTCCCGCTTTCGACCCTTATATCCCAGCAATATGCCCGGGAATATGAAGCCATAACGGCCCTTTGGCAAAAGACCGTGTACAGCGACCACCCGCCGGGGGCGGCCGACCGGGAACGCTTGAAGGCATTCTTAAATGAAACAAGAGATTTAATATGGCGGCGGGCAAACCCGGCCACCAAGCTGAAAATAAAATTTTATTATTTCCTGTAGGTGTGTGAACAGCGATGAAAAGCCATAACAAATTTATATTAACCGCGTTGATTATTGTTTTGCTGGCCTTCGGAGGGTGCCGCTACAGAGTTTCCCGCGACGAGGCAGACATGCCCCCCGCCGAAGCCTCCGCGCCCCTTCCGTACGCGCAGACCTTGCCCGGGGAATCCACCGACCCTTCCGGCGATATGCCGGAGGAGATTACCGACCCCGGCCCGGAGGAACCCCCCGCGCCATACATTGCGGAGGCCAATATAGAGGCAACGGCAGATGATTTCTCACCCATTACAATGGAAATCCAAGAAGAGGACGCTCACCGGTACGCCACAGAAGAAGCCCACGCCCCGGACGCATACGAAAGCACCGTAGGCACCGAAGCCCCTGACCCTACCGAACCCGCCAACCTGATTACCGTGGAACAGCCCTCGGAGGCCGATGGCGAGGCGGTAATCGGAACCGACGGCGGCGTGGTGGGCCTTGTGAGCACATACGCGGCGGCTTTGAGGCAGGGTATCAATTCCATGTTTCCCTGCCAGCTGCGCTATATTTATTGCGAAACCGCAGAAGACCTTGTCACCGTCGCCAGGGGCTCAGCCCTGTATCAGCTGATGGTGGATTCCGGCGGCGTCAATGTCAGCACGCGCTTGGGTGCCGACAGGCTTGCCGTCACCGCCGACTGGGTAGTGCGCAGAAACCCGGACGCCATCGTGAAATTTGTGGACGCCACGGTTTTGGGCAATGGCATAACCCACACCCGCGCCGCTTCGGATGTGGCACTGTCCATGCGCGAAAGGCCGGGCTGGGGAGCCATCGAAGCCGTCAGAACTAACCGGCTCCTGCTCCTTTCGGAGCAATTGCTGGAATCGGAGGCCACCCGGCTTGCCGCCCAACTGCTCATCGCCTACATGCTGTACCCGGAATTGTTCGCGGGCATAGACGTCAACAGTGCCGTCGCCGGGCTAATGGGCGAGGCCGACGGAATTTACGCTTACAGGGTGGGGGAAATCACATAACCACTCTCCAGAATTTGAATGCGTTTTCCATTGATAATAACAGCAGTGACCCTATCTAAGTCAATGGGCGAATCAGCAAAGCTAAAGGATGAAAAGAAATCATCTCCAATTCCTGCACCGCTACCCGAAAATCTGTAGTTGCGACGAATTCCTTCAAACTCAACACTTGCTTGAATAATTGGAAAATTTGCCATGCCATAGGTGTGTGTACCCCTAAGTTGTATCCCAAACGGACTAAGTGACATATATTCAATATCAAGATTTCCCACCTGAACATCAGACCAGACAATTGGCTGAATGCCTAAGTCATTGGCGTTTATTGCAATAATCCACTCTCCCTCAAACGCCCTTCGTACTTGCCCGCCGTGTTCAAAGCAGTCGATTCGGGTTATAACCAGTTCAATAGTATCAGCTTGGGGCATATCGTCACGACCTAAAAGTAGACGCTCCCTATAACTGGTATTCGTGGAACGGTCAAAGCGCAACAGTCGGTCAGTGCTGCCCCCCGTACTCATGCGTTCGTCATCAACATAAAATTCAATATCTGGCGACATATGCCTTGTTATACGATTTTCACCACTTATATCTTGCATAATGGTGTATACAAGCAAAACATTGTCGATTTGCTGTGCGCCTACCACCTCTATGCGTATGTCTTGGTCTACCGCATAAGCGGGATTCAAGGGGGCTATTGCAAACTCTCCAAAATTGGGATTGAAACGGGCGAGGAATTGCTCCAAGCCTCCAGTTGCGGCAAATACAGCAGTTGATGTTACCAAAAGCAATATAGCCGCCGCCGCTACTGACCAACGCAATGTCCTTACGATTGACTTTTGCGGTATAGCTTGCCGGTGGCAGTTTTCCCTTACTTGTTCCAAATCCGGCATATCCTCACGCACAACTTGGCTGATTAAATCACGATATTTCATAATTTTACCACCTTTCATTTTAATAGATTTCTGAGTTCTTTTAAGGTTCGATACAGCTTGTTTTTTACGCCGGATTCAGTAATGGAAAGGGCTTGTGCTATTTCGGAAATAGTTAGCCCAACATCATACATAAGGTAAAATACCTTTTGCACATCTTCGGGCTTTGACTTAATGATTTGTTTGACATCCTCAAACATGACGCTATTAACAACTAAATCCTCCGTTGAAAGACCGTCTGTTTCAAAGTCTGACAAATCAATTTCATCGTCATCATCATTTTCCGTAGTAATCGAAACAAAAATCCGCAACCGTTCCAACAATGAATAGTGTTTGGAGATTTTTTGTTTCGCCAACCGCATAACAAGAGCCTTTTCATTTGTTACATAATCCGCTCCACGCTTATCCAATACCCTATACAACTCCATGTAGGTTTCTTGAAAAATATCGCCTACATCGGTAATTCGCCCACACTTTGCCGTGATAAACGCCAACACAGCTTTATTTGTGGAATTGTATATCTCGTCAAACCGTGAAGCGGTCGTTGGGTTCGACATCAAACATCCACCTCCTACCATATAAGCGGCGAGTTAGCCAGAAAAAGTTTCACAGAATTAAAAGTTTTTTTATTTGTAAACGTAGCCATCCGAATATATAATTATATAGCCGAATAAAACGGGAACGGGCCGCTACAGCGCAGTACAGTGTCTGCAAGGCAAGGAAGTCGTGACGACGCGCACCGGGGGGTGCGCTAGGAACGGCTGACGTAGCATGGCGGATGCTGTACT
>WQSR01000085.1 GCA_009787785.1 Defluviitaleaceae bacterium | reverse complement strand
TGCAAACTTTTTGAAAAAAGTTTGACAAAAACTACCAAAAAAGCCGCGAACGCGGCTTTTTTATTACAGTTTTGG
The DNA here is from genome assembly GCA_009787785.1 of Defluviitaleaceae bacterium. GTDB lineage: Bacteria > Bacillota > Clostridia > Lachnospirales > WQUN01 > WQRX01. The sequence continues at coordinate 7,989 of WQSR01000085.1, read as the reverse complement.
TCGAGCTTTTTCAAAAGCTCGTGGGGTGCTGCGTGCCAGTGGCACGCGGTTAGCACGGGCGCGTATGCGCCCTGGGCCCGGAGGGTTCGGGGGCAAAGCCCCCGAAATAGTTGACAACGCAAGGGGTGCATATTATACTCGTTATAGATTCCACTCGGAATCATTATCAAATCCTCTGGGAGGCATTATGAAAACCGAAAAAGTATCTGTTAATCTAAGTCCGACGGAACTGGGGCAAATTGACTTGTTAGTGGAGAGGGGTTTGTTTGATGGCCGCTCGGATTTTATGCGCTCGGCCGCACGCAAAACATTGGAGGGGTACGCCTCTGATTTCCGGCAATTCCTTGAGCCGGAACATTTAAAAGGGGAAGAAGAAAGCGACCTGATGTGGGCAATCGGCATTTCGGGGTTGACGAAAGGGGAAGCGACCCACTTAATTGCCAAGGGGAAAAAAATCCATGTTCGGGTCATTGGGTTGTACAATATTGCCAAGGGCATCACGCCGGAGGAAATCCGGCAGATTATTTTATCGTGTAAGGTGTATGGCAAACTGACGGCAAGCGATGAGGTGAAAGAAGCATTGCGCGACATTGAAGAGAGGGGAAATTAATATACTTTCCTACCGCATGTGTTTTTTTATCAGGAACAGCAGTTTATCCGGGTTTAGCGGTTTGCCGATGTGGTCGTTCATGCCGGCTTGCATACATTGGGCTACGTCTTCCTTGAATACATTGGCCGTCATGGCGACGATGGGGATGGCCTTCGCCCTGGGGAAATCCATTGCCCGTATACAGCGGGTGGCCGCGAAGCCGTCCATTTTCGGCATTTGGATATCCATTAGAATTAGATTTATCGCGTTGGGCGATTTTTTGAACAGCCGCACGGCCTCCTCGCCGTTTTCCGCGTAGATGAGCTGTGCCTGTGTCTGCTCAAGCAACGCGGCGGCGATTTCGCGGTTGATTTCAATATCCTCCACAAGGAGAATGCACTTGTCCTTAAAAATGGCCGGGCCGTCATCCACAGGCGCGGAATGGACGCCCCACGTCTGGATGGCGTTCCTTTCGTCGCCGCGCATCATTTGAAGGGTGAAAGTGAAGACGGCCCCCTCCCCCAGGGCGGACTTCACCCATATCCGGCCATTCATCAGCTCGATGATATGCTTGGATATGGACAGCCCAAGCCCGGTACCGCCGAAATTGCGCGTGGTTTTGATATCCGCCTGCCGGAAGACCTTGAACAAATCCTCAATTTGCTCCGGGTCAATGCCGATGCCCGAGTCCGTCACTTTTATTTCAAGGGTACACAGCCCATCGTCCTCCGCCAATAGTTTGGCATCCAAGCGTATCGTTCCCTCTGGGGGCGTAAATTTGACCGCATTTCCCAAGAGGTTGATGATAACCTGGGCCAGCCGCTGGCCGTCGCCCACCAGCACCTGGGGGATATGGTCATCCAGCGCGGCGGTAAAGCGATGCTCCTTTTCGTCCATGGAAAAGGAAATGATATTAATGGCTTGCTGAATCATGTTTCTGAAATCAAATTCCTCGATGAATAGTTCAAAATGGCCGGAGTCAATTTTTGACATGTCCAAAATATCGTTGATTATGCCCAGCAGATGGGCGGAGGCGTCCTCGATTCTTCTTATGGTATAGTGCACCTGCTCTATGTTGTCCGAAGCCTTCCCTATGGTGGCCATACCCGATATGGCGTTGAGCGGCGTGCGCATTTCGTGGCTGATGTTAGATAAAAAGGTTTCCTTTGCGCGGGCAATTTTTGCGTACTTGTCGCAAAAGATATAAATAATGACGCCCAGCCCCACGGCCAGCACGTAGCCGGAAAAATGCTGCCCCATGGTAAACCTGGAGCCCATGATAGTAATACCCAGCACAAACAATAAAAAGCCCTGCAACACACTGGTATATACCAGATAAATCGCCAGGCCCTTGGGGTTGACATATACCAGAGAGAACATGGCCCCGGCTATAAAAAACATATAGACCAGAAAATCGCCCTCAAAGTAGACAATCCCTACCGTCAGTATGGTCTTCATGACAATGGGGCTCAAATAGGATAGGGTCTCGCTTTTCAGCGGGCTTCTTTCCAATAGGATAAAGGCCGCGAGCAGTGCGGCATTCATGGCACTGCGCACAAGCAGATAATGCGCGTCAAACAAGACGACATAATATATTGTGGTACCGACAATGAACGCCAGCAACGAAAGCAGAATATACGGCGCGGTTACGGTTTTATTTGCCCCGCCGAAAATATATCTGTTGATAAATGCAATCACCGGGCATCTTCCTTATCGTCTATCACTTTCCGGTACATATTTTTTCAAGCATTCGTCAATGCGCGCCAGGTCAATGGGCTTGGGGATGAAGTCATCGAAGCCGTTCTCCAGGAAGTTTTCCCTCATGCCGTGGAGGGTGTTGGCCGTCAGGGCCACAATGGGGCCGGCATAGCCCATGTCCCGCAGGATTTTTGTGGCTTCCACGCCGTCCATCCCCGGCATCATGTGGTCCATGAAGATGACATCATAGACCGCCCCGTCCCGGATTTTTTGGATGGCGTCCTCCCCGGTTGCCACCAAATCGGGGTTGCGGATTTCATATAGGGACAAAATTTCCTCTATTACCAGTTGATTAATTTCCAAGTCGTCCACCGCCAGGATGCGGGCGTGGGGCATGGGCTGGTGGGTATATTGGGGCATTTCCGAGAAGGGGGGACGGGAAATGTCCAATTTTTGCAGTTTTTTCACCAGTTCCTCGCCCAGGGTTTCGTGGGTGTCCATCCCCTGGGGAATCCGCACCGTAAAGGAGGAGCCCTCGCCGGGGCGGCTTTGGGAGGTGATTTCGCCATTCATATGATGCACCAGCAGATAGGTGATGGGCAAGCCCAAGCCATAGCCCTCGATGCCCCAGTTTTCGGTCAGGCTAAAGCGGGTGTAATCGCTGAAGCCCTCTTTAAGTATGTTCTCGTCCATGCCGCGCCCGGTGTCCGTTACGTCAAAGACCAGCGCGGAACTCCCGCCTTGGCCCACGTCAATTTTAAACGAGAGGGTCACTGTGCCCCGGGTGGTGTATTTGAAGGCGTTGGAGAGTAAATTGTTCAATATCTGCTTGATGCGTAGCTCGTCGCCTATCATGCGCGTGGGCATTTTGGGGTCCACATGCAAAGCAAAGGTAATGTCCTTGTCTTTTTTGTGGGGGATATTGAGCTGTGCGGCGTCCCATATCAATCCGGCCGTGTTGTAGGGGGCGTCCACGATTTCCATTTTGCCCGCCTCCACCTTGGAAATGTCCAGAATATCGTTGGTGATGCCCATAAGCAAATGGGACGCGTGGTGAATCCGGTAGAAGGCGTCCTCCACATGGGCGGGCAAGCCGCCCTTGCGCAGCTGAACCTCCGCAAGCCCCAATATGGCGTTCATCGGGGTGCGGATTTCGTGGCTCATGCGGGCGAGGAAGAGGGTCTTGGCGTGGCTTTCCCCCTTGGCCTCGTTCACCTGCTTCTTCTTGGCGTATTGCTGTATGCGGTACAGCAAAATAAGCAGTGCCAGCGCGCAAATTAAAAAGAACACGGAGGTAATCAGCCACGGCAGCTGTCTTTGCAGGATTCGCAGGGAGTAATCAAAGGTTCTGCCCATCCATTGCTGGGATATGGCCTGGGTATTAATGACGGCAAGGGCCTTGTTCATGAGGTCGGTCAGTAGCGGCATGTCCGGGTGCACGGCAAAGGAAACCGTGTAATACTCGTCAAAGACGATATTGGCCCGGAACCCCGGACGCTCCAGGTAATTGGTCACGCGTATGAGCCCCCGCAGGCTGGAGAAGGCCAAATCCACTTCACCGGCCTCCAGCCCGTCCAGTAGCGCATCCATATGGCCATAGTGCCGGATAAGGTGATGCTGGGGGAACATGCGTAGGAACAAATCTTCATACACGCTGTCTTCGATGACCCCCACGGTTTTGTACACCACCTCGCTGACGCTAAGCACAGGAGATTCCAACCGGGACAAAAGCGCGTACCGGTCGGTAAAAAAGCTATTCGTAATGGAAAAGGGGTGTATCTCATGGCGGAAAATTCCCGCCGCCAGATAGGCGTCCCCATGGCGCAGAAGCTGTTGCACATCCGGCATCATCAGGGGCTCTGTGTGGACGATATCGAAGGTCAGCCCGGTAATACGCTCCGTCTGCCGCAAAATATCATGGGCGATACCCTGGAACCCTCCGTGCCAGGTGCAGAAATAACTTATGGGATAGCCAAAGCCATGGGCCGATATGGGAATCACCGGATTACCGGCGATAAACGCCCGCTCCGCGTCGGTAAGCAAAGCGTTCAAATTGTGCCGCCGGGCGTCTTCCGCGCCCAGCGCGTACAAATCCGATAAAATGGACATGCCGCCGTTTTCCAGTGCCCGTTGCACGATGTCCACGATGGGGAAAAAGTCAGGGCTTTCCATTGGCGTGGAAAAGGCCATATACCCGAAAATAAACGGATAAAAGGCTTCCACGGAAAAATACGGGAAATCTTGGGCGTGAATCAGCACGCCGTCACCTATGTAAGCGTCCACTTCATTGCGTTCCAACAGCGCGGCGGCCTCCGCGACAGATGCAACAAAAATTTCCTCAAAGCCCTCAAAGGCATTGCCGGCACGCAAGACCCCGGGCAAAGCCGAGCCCACCGCAAAGGCGAAGCGCACCGGCCGCTCCCCTTGGATTTCCGCCAGCGGACGGCTGCCCGGCCAGCGGACGATAGCCGTGGTGCGCTTGGAAATGGGGCTCTGGGTCATGTAAAACATCGTATCCAGCATGGGCGCACGGGGCAGTTGCCCGGTGAAGTGGATTTCGCCGCCGGAAAGCCCCGCAACCAAGGCGGGCAAGCTGTCATATATTACAGGGATAAAAGGGATATCAAACAATTCCGACAGCCATTCGCACATACGCGCCGCAAAGCCCGACACCGTACCATCCCGGGAGATAAAGGCTTCATCGTTGCGCAGCATCCCATAAATAAAATAATCGTGCCGCGCCCTGAGCCCCTCAACCGCCCGGATTTCCGCCTCCGTCACCCCCGGAATATCCCGGTACGAATCAAACCACACCCCCGGCTCTTCCCGCGCTGTACACCCCACGGCAATTAAGATAATAAATATCAGAAAAAAGAGACTCCGCCTCATTTACCAACCCCCCTTCCAAAACAAAAGCCACAGACGGGAACCCGAAGAAAACGCACAACGCGAAATAATCAAACTCCCCCGCCACATTATACATACAATAAGTCATACTGCAAATAAAAATGCCCCTTTGGCGGCGCAATGCACCAAAGGGGCTGATTTCCCACCTCACAACGCTTATTTTGTAAGGTTACACTTTTTTACAGGGCGCAACACCTCATAGCCCAGCACTTCAGGGAAATGCCGCTGATAATTCGGGCATTCTTCATTCCATGCGTACCCACTGTTAATCCACCATTCGTCATTTTCTTTGGGGTTGTAATCCCATGCGAGCCCTTCAACCTTTGCCATTACCTCGCCGTTATCGGCAAGGTAGTCGAAGGGCGGGTGGAAAAAGACGAGATAAGTTGACGCAGGAATATCCCGCACGGCAAAGCCCTCGGGTATTTCCCCCGCGTAATCGGCGGGAACGCCGAAGCCGTAGAAATAACCTTTTTGCCCGTTTTCATAGAACCACCCCGCCTGATGGCATCCCACGGATTCCAGTGATACATGGCGCATACTGTCAATGACACCGCATACGTCATCGCAGTTGTGGTATTGCCAAAACTCACCATAGTTTTTGGCCCGCATATCCCAAATACCAATGTATTTGTGCGCAGGAATATACTCATACCTTACATTCGCTTCTTTTACTGTACCCATGTCTTTACCTCCAAATAGATTATTGTCGGGAGTAAGGACATCATATTTAATGGATAATTTTATAGGCGTTGGATTCTTCCGATAAGAATACGGTGTACAGCCGTATGCCTTCACGAAAGCCCTCGTCAGGGCTTCTTGGGACGAAAATCCAAACCGCAAGGCTATGTCAATTATTTTGTCGTTTGTATCGCGCAGTGCCAATGCCGCATGACACAACCTGCGTCCTGCCAGGTAGCTTTTAAGTGTTGTACCGCAAATTTTATGAAAAAGAACCGAGCAATAATACGGTGAATATCCAATTTCATTCGACATATCTAATAGCGTAGGATTATTCTCGATATTATGCTCAATCCATTCAATGATTTTTTGGATTGGCAAACTCCATTGATTCATGCTGTCCCCTCCTTTCAAAAACAGCATATCATTTTAATTTTTTCATTTCTTGATATTTGTTGTGAAAATAATCGGGGCTGTCTTGCTAAGTAAAAAGCAAGACAGCCCCTTCATTAACGCGTAGGATGCAATGTTAATAATACCCGTTAAAATATTTCTCCTGCTCGGGGGTGAGGGTGTCCAGCCCCAGCCCCATGGCCTTTGATTTCATGAGGGCGATTTCCCTGTCCACCTCTATGGGGATATTGTACAAATCGGGTTTGAGGTTTTTGCCGTTTTTGGCCAGATGCTCCGCACCCATGGCTTGCAAGGCGAAGGACATATCCATGATGTCGGCGGGGTGGCCGTTGCCGGCGACGATGTTCACCAGCTTACCCTCGGCCAGGAGGTTAAGGATACGGCCATCCTTCATGTAATAACCGTCGATGAAGGGGCGGCGTTGCGCTACCTTGTCGGCCATTTTTTTCAGCTCCACCACGTTGACCTCCACATCGAAATGGCCGGCATTGGTAAGGAAGGCGTTGTGCTTCATCACCTCAAAGTGGCGGGCGGTGATGACATCGTTACAGCCGGTGACGGTGACGAAGAACTCGCCAATGCGGGCGGCGTCGTCCATTTTCATCACCTGGAAGCCGTCCATTACCGCCTCCATGGCGCGCCAGGGGTTGATTTCGGTGACAATGACCCTGGCACCCAGACCCTTGGCCCGCATAGCCACACCCTTGCCGCAGAAGCCGTACCCGGCAACAACCACATCGCGCCCCGTGAGCATCACATTCGTGGTGTACATAATCGAGTCCCACACGCTCTGGCCCGTGCCGTGGACATTGTCGAAAAGATGCTTCGAGTCCGCGTCGTTGACGGCCATCATGGGGAATTTCAGCGTGCCTTCGCGTACACGGGCCTTCAAACGGTTGATGCCCGTGGTGGTTTCCTCACAGCCGCCGATAAGGTGCTCCCCGTATTCGGCAAAGTCACCGTGCAAAAGCTGCATGAAGTCCCCGCCGTCGTCGATGACGATATGGGGCTTAAACTCCAAAGTCTTGCGCAGATGCTCCCAGTATTCGTCCTCGGTGGCACCATGCCAGGCATATACCTTGTAGCCCTGGGAGGCCAGCCCCGCGCAGATGTCGTCCTTGGTGCTCAAGGTATTGGAGCCGGTAATGGTCACATCCGCGCCGCCGCTTGCCAGCACCTTGCCCAAATAGGCCGTCTTCGCCTCCAAATGGACGCACACGGCAATGCGCATCCCCTTAAAAGGTTGCTCCCGCTTAAACCGCTCCTCGATTTGGGCCAGTACGGGCATGTACTCCTTCACCCATTCGATTTTTTTATTGCCCGCCGGCGCAAGGGACGGGTCGCGAATAATACTTCCACTCATGGTATTACCTCCCGAAAATAGTATTAAAGCATCTTTAATTCGATTGTAGCATGATGAATAATTATCGCAATAGGACAAATGTCATAAAAACAGTCGAAACGCGTTGGCACCCGGGCTACGGAAATGACGGTGCCGCGCTAAGTGGTGAGAAACCCACCAAAAAAGCCGCAAACGCGGCTTTCAGAGTGGAGACAAAGTAAAACCTCGGGGGCTTTGCCCCCGCACCCCCACGAGCTTTTGAAAAAGCTCGACCAAAACTTTAACGGAAACCGCGCATTTGCGCGGTTTCCATGAATGGGGTCAAGGGGACAATGTCCCCTTGTGGGGGTTCGGGGGC
>WQSR01000084.1 GCA_009787785.1 Defluviitaleaceae bacterium | reverse complement strand
GGGAAGGGGCGGGTGAATGGATTGGCGGTCTACGAAGGCGGGGGATAAGGCGGCGCATGACGCGGTTATGTGGTTGGTGTTGAGGCTTGTGTAACAAGACCAACACAACCACTTCCGCGGCGAAGCCGATGTTCCCCCGACAAGATGAACCGCCAAGGCATTCACCCGCCCCTTCCCACGGGGACGTAAAACCCGCAAACAACAATACCATGGGTAATTTAATTCACGTGGCCTACAATGCGGCGGCTTGAAAAAAGATGGATATAATGATATGGTACACTTCATTTGGGCTACGGGCGGCATGTTCAAAGGGGTGGATTGTCAGTGGTAAAAAGGCGTGGCGCGAGAAGAATTTTAAGTCAGGCCGAAATAGATGAATTGTTTCTTATGGATAAAAAATTGCTGTATAAATTGCTTGACGAAGCGGAAGACAGACTGCTACCGCGAATAGTTGGAGCCACGGATATAGCATATGTACACATCTTATGCCATGATGAAAATGGTGTATGTATGAGCACAACGGGGCGTCAGGTTTGTGATATAATCCACCATTGTAACAGGTGAAGAAGTCTAATGAATGTATTAAGTAGCAAGGGGTAGGTGGATGTATTTTGAATGCACAAGTTATGGTGCTTGGTACATTTCACTTTAACCAAAGAAGCGATATGAAATCAGCCAAACATCAGGCGCAGGCATTGGAAGTGGTTGGAAAGCTGGCGTCATTCAAGCCGAATAAAATTGCTGTGGAGCAGCGCGTACATAAACAGAAGCTAGTGAACGAGCGATTCCGTTTGTTTTCTGCTACGGGAATCATAGATAACGATACACCTTGGCACATCAATGAAACGGTAATGCTGGGGTTCCAAACCGCATTAAAATGCAACATAAGTAAAATTCACGCCATTGATTATATGCGATTATTTTTTTACGACTGGCCTATTAAATATGCGAAGCGCAAGTTTCCAGCCATCGCAGAAAAAATTATCCAAGAACAAAAACAATTTAGGGAACTTAAACCAAAAAACGGTGATGAAACGCTTACTGATACGCTTGCGTTTTTAAATAGTCCAAACTACATATCGGCATTGCATAATGCTGAATATTTAAGTTTGAATCAAGTCGGTGCGTTGAAGAATTATTTTGGAACTAGAATTTTATCCTCGTGGTTCAGGCGGAACTTGGGAATATTCGCCAACCTACAAGCTATATGCAATGACGGCGACCGCGTATTGGTTATTTATGGAGCCGGACATCTTTCTACGTTAAACACGTTTGTGCAGGAATATAATCGAATGGATTTCATTAGTCCGTTAGTATATTTATAGCCCATGCCTAATTTTAAAACGGTCAGGGTAATAGGGGGGAAATTCCGTTGACAAAGCGCAGGATAATAACCATAGCGGGGATTGTATTGGTGGTGGGCCTTGTTGTGGGCGGGGTACTTTTATTTCTCAACCGGGGGGATGATTCTTCCCAGGCCCATGGGGACTTGCCGCCCTTTGACCCCAACCATGTGCCCGTGCCGGAGATAACCTCGGTGGTGTACTTTCACGAGCACATTACCAGGGGGCAATTTGTGCGGCTCATTGTCGAGGTCTTTGAAGTGCCTGTGGAAACGGAAGCGATATTTAGCGACGTCCCCGAGCGCGACCGCGCCAACGCGTGGATAACCGCCGCCGTGCGGCGCGGCATCATAGTGCCGGGGGAATACGGCGCGATTTTTGGCGTGGACGAGCCCGTCACCCAGGAAAAGGCCATACTATGGATGATACGGGCACTGGGCCTTGCCCCCGACCGAAACGCGGTGCGTACCGCCTGGGACGTGGGCTTGGTTTCCGGCGAAGCCCACCCGCCCCATATACTGCATCACTATATATCCCGTGGCCTGGCCGCGGAGTTTATCGCCTCCATGACGCATACCCTTCACGGCTTGGCCCGGGCCGAAAGGGAGGTCTTCCGCTATGTATTCCGCCGGGATGTGGCGGTCATCGCCGATGCCCCCGCCTTTAATCACGCGCTGGAAAGGGGCGAGCTTGTCCTGACATTCCACAACCCCGGCGACGAAATCCGGCAACTGGGCGCGGGCGATACCTTTGTGCTGGAGCCCACGGCGTACAATCCCCATGGCATGGCGGGAACCATTATCAATACCTTGGGCCGGGGGGACTATATTGATTTTACGGTGCGTCCGCCCCGGGCCTTGGATGAGCTGTTCGATGTATTCATGTTCAGCGGTGAAATGGATGTCTTGGCCGGGGAGCATGTATTTTTTTCCACGGAAGGGGAGCTCCATCCCGACGACTGGACGGAAATCGTCAGGAACGGAAGCGAAGGGGTGACGTGGGCCTTCAGCCGGACGTTGAACAATATCAATGTACGGGGGCGCGTGCAGATGCATCGCCCCGTACTCCGCGCAAACATAGATTTGCGCCACATCGACAAGCTGGTGCTGGCTACGGGGGCACAGCTGGATGTGCATGTCTACACCCCGGTGCCCGTAGACCGGGTATTTACCGTGGGGGCCATATATGTCCCCATCACGGGTATGCACATCAGGATACCCGTGGGTGTACGGGTCACATCCAACGGCCAGGTCGAGCTGGATTTCACGTCGGACGCCCAGGTGGAATTTGGCGTCAGCCATAACAGGGGCTTCGCTATCGCCAGCATGGCCTATGATTTTCATGGGCATATGACCGCCCGTATGTCCACGTCCTTGTATTTGCGCGCCGAAGCCGGCCTGATGGGAACCCTGCACACAGACCGCGCCTTCGGCATAGAGGGGGCTTTCGGCAGGGGCTTTGAAACCAACGCCGCCATGCAAAGGCACTGCCCCACGGGCACGAGCTTTGTGGTGCGGACGTTCCCCATACGGAAAATGGGCGACTTGAATTTATCCCCGCCGCGAAGGCGGGACTATCACTTTATCAGCGGGGTTGTGGCCTATTCGCCATAGGGCCCTTGGCGTCTTTCCCCAGCAACAGGGCCAGCAGGGAGCCAATTACAAAGGCCACCGCCGCCGCCGCCGCCGTTAGCAGGGTGACATTGCCGCTTTGATAGGTGCGCGGGTCGCTGAACAAGGCGAAAACCGTCCCCAGCACCAGGCCGATGATAATAAAATAGGTCAAAGTGAAATATCGCTCCAGCAAAAAGGCAATGCCCTTACCCGCCAGCAAGATGCCGGGGATGATGCCCAGCCCGATGGGTATGACCACCCGCAAAATGGGCGGGAGCAGGGAAAAATACAGAGGTGTGGCCAGGTATTCCCGTATCAGGTTAATGGTGTCCATGGCCAGGGGATAAATCCCCAACAGCATCAGCACGATGGCTCCGCTGACCCCCGGCACCACCATGGCGGCGGCGGCCAGCATCCCGCCGAAGAACAATAACGCCATAACCCCGATGCCCGGCGTCCCCGCCATGCTCAGCTCCGGCGTGGGGATGAACACGGAAACCCCGGCTATGAATACCGCCGCCAGCCCGGCGGCGACATAATGCACAGGAGCCCCAGTGCGGCGGGCCAAAGCCGTTTTGTGCAAAAAAGGGACGCTTCCCGCCATCAGCCCGGCAATAAAGCCCGCGGACTGAAACGAGAAGCGTCCTATTAATATGCTTATTATCGAGCCGATGCCGATGATGCCCGCCGCCATCCCCAGCCCGAAGGGGACGAGGAAGCGCAGGGCGTCCTTCCAATGGGAGAAGGAGGCATCCCCCGTGCCACGCGCTCCGGTCAGGGCGTTTATTGCCCCGATGAGCCTGTCATACACACGAAAAATCACCGCCAGGGTTGCCCCACTGATGCCGGGCATGACATTGGCCGCGCCAACGGCAACGCCCTTCAAGGCAAGGAAAAAATACACCAAGATGCAGTCACTTCCTATTCCGCTAAGGGAAGGTATGGTTATTTATATGTGTTTAATACCGCCGGTATAACCCAATCACCTTGCCCAGGATACTGCATTCCTTGGTTTTAATGGGCTTGAATGCGTCGTTGGCGGGGGTCAGGCACACATAGTCCCCCTCCCGGGAGAATGTCTTCACTGTGGCGTCGTCCTCCAGCAAGGCGATGACGATATCGCCGTTGTTGGCGTCTTGCTGTTGGCGCACCAGCACCAAATCGCCGTCCAAAATGCCCTCGTCCATCATGCTGTCCCCCTTTACGTGGAGCATGAAGCAGGTGTCATTTTTTATATAATCAATGGGGATGGGGAAGGTGTCCTCGATGTTCTCATCGGCCAGAATGGGCACCCCTGCGGCCACGCGCCCCACAATGGGCACGTTCACCAGCTCCCGCGCACTTTGATAAAAATCCTCCTCCAAAATTTCCGTAGAGCGGTTTTTCGCCGGGGAGCGGCGGATATAGCCCTTGCGCTCCAAGGTCTCCAGATGGGCGTGGACCGTGGAGGTGGAGCTCAGATTCACCGCGTCGCAAATCTCGCGCACCGTGGGTGGGTAGCCGTTTTGCTTGATTTCCATTTTCAGAAAATCCAGTATCATTTGCTGCTTGGTGGTCAGATTTTTTCCCATACATAGCACCCTTTCAGGACATTTTTCAAGAGGGTAACACATAGTTTGTAAAATTGCAAACATTTGTTCACAAACTTGCTCGAAAATTCATTTTCGCGCTAAGGTGCAGTAAATTTGCTTGACACCCTAATCCCCTAAAGTAAAATAAGTCCATGCCACCCGGATGACATATTGAAAAGGAGCCGCCCATGAACCCCACCTATTCCATTATTATCCCCGCCTACAACGAGGAGGAGGTAGTTGCCGAGTCCTACGCCCGGCTGACCCGTGTTATGCAGGGCATGGGGGAGCCCTATGAATTACTTTTTGTCAACGACGGGAGCCGGGACGGCACGGCGCGGATTATCGCGGGCTTTTGCCAGGGGGATTCGGCGGTGCGCCTGTTGAATTTCTCCCGCAATTTCGGCCATATGCCGGCTATTTCTGCGGGGATGGATTATGCCCGGGGGCAGGCGGTGATTGTGATTGACGCGGATTTGCAAGACCCGCCGGAGGTATTGCCCCAGATGGCCGCCAAGTGGAAGGAGGGCTACCACGTGGTGTATGGCAAGCGGAGCAAGCGCAAGGGGGAGTCGCTGTTCAAGAAGGCCACGGCCAAGCTGTTTTACCGGCTGTTGCGGGCCATGACCGACGTGGATTTGCCCCTGGACACGGGGGAATTTCGTTTGATAGACCGCCGGGTGTGCGACGCGGTGAATGCCCTCCCCGAGAAGAACCGGTATATTCGCGGGCTGGTGAGCTGGGTGGGTTTTAGGCAAATTGCCGTGGAATATGAGCGGCAGGAGCGTTTCGCCGGGGTTACGAAATATCCCCTGCGCAAGATGCTGGCCTTCGCCATGGACGCCATCGCCTCCTTTTCCTACAAGCCCCTGAAGCTGGCAACGTCCTTGGGTTTTATCATGTCTCTGGTGGGCTTTGTGTATATGCTGGTGGTTTTCTACCAGGCGGTATTTACCGACCGGGTGATTACGGGCTGGGCGTCCACCATGGTGGTGATTTTGCTTTCCCAGGGCATTGTACTGATGATTCTGGGCATTGTGGGGGAATATCTGGGGCGGGTCTACGAGGAGTTGAAGAACCGGCCCTCCTATATCATCCAAGAAATAATCGGCGGTGAACATGAAACAACGGATAATCCACTACCTGAACCGGGAGAGCGTTAGCTATCTCATCGTCGGCGGGATAACCACCGCGCTTTCCTGGGGGCTGTTCACTTTGGCCTTGCACCTGGGCCTGGGCACCATTGCGGCCAACAATATGGCCAATGCCCTGGCTATTTTGTTTGCCTTCTTCGCCAACAAGGCCATTGTCTTCCGCTCCTCCTCCTGGGCGGCGGGAAAGGTGCTATACGAATTTGCCAAGTTTGGCGCGGCGCGGCTGTTGACCCATGTGCTGGAAACCGTGGCCCTGTATGTGCTGGTGGAGATGCTCGGCCTACCCGGATTCCTCATGAAGGGGCTCACCATGGCCTTTATCCAGGTGCTGGGCAACTACGCCCTGAGCAAATGGGTGGTTTTTGTCAAAAAATAGTGATAAAATACTAATGGTGATACGTACATGATATTTCTCATCGCTTTTGCGGCGACCCTGGCCATTGTGCTGGCTGTGATACCTCTGTTTGTCAGGCTGGCGGCGCGCTTCGACTTTACGGACAAGCCCACAAAACGCAAAAAACACACGACCCCGGTGCCCTTGGTGGGCGGCGCGGCCATGTTTCTTGCCTTTGTCGTGGGTTTTTTAATTTTCATTGCCTTCATGGAAACGGAAACCACCTACCCGGCAGATTTGCTGGGCACCCGGGGCATTGTCACCGTGCTTGTCGGCGCGGTAATGGTGGTGGGCGTGGGGCTCGTGGACGATTATTCGAAGACCCGGGGGAAGGATTTCCCGGTTTTGCCGCGCCTGCTGGTGAAAATCGGGGCGGCGGGGGTGGCCTTTGCCGGGGGGATACGCTTCAGCGGATTTACCAACCCCTTGACGGACAGCTATGTCATTTTCCCCATAGGGGTACAGCTGGTGCTGACGGTGCTGTGGTTTGTGGGCCTGATAACGGTCTTTAATTTCATGGACGGGCTGGACGGGCTGGCGGGCTTGCTGGCACTCTTGCCGGGAGCTACCCTCTTTTTGGTGGCCATGAACATGAGCCAGGCCGACTCGGCCATCATGGCGGTATTGTTCCTGGGCATGGTGGCGGGCTTCCTGCGCCACAACCTGCGGGGCAAGGTGTGGATGGGGGACAGCGGAGCCTACCTGTTGGGCTATCTCCTGGCGGTCATATCCCTCCATGGCATCTTCAAACAGGCCACGTTCATCTCCATGCTCATCCCCATGCTGGCCTTGGCCGTACCCATCATAGACAGCGTCATGGTAGTGGCCCGCAGAATCCTGGCGGGAAAATCCGCCCACATCGCTGACGCAGACAACATCACCCACATCCACTACCGGCTCATGAAAAGCGGCCTAAAGCCCAAATTCGCCGTGGCTTTCATTTTCCTGGTCAGCGCGTGCCTGAATTTGACGGCGATTATTCTTATGCTGGTGGTTTAGGTTATACACATAGCATCCCGAAAAGCATGGTGAATAGGGCTAAAGCCGATTGAAAAAATCATCGGCATCAATCCCCAGTTCTGTGAGTATATCCTTCATGAAATTACGCTTTATGTCCCTGTTGCTATGTATAGGGATGGGCGCGACCCGTCCCGTAACCGGATATCTGACCTTAAAATGTGAACCCCTGGACGAAACAGCTTCACACCCATATGCCAGTAGTAGTCTATAAAATTCCTTGGCTGAAATGACGGGGAGTTTATTCATCTGCCATCACAAAGTTAAGAAAATAATCTGTCACATCCGGGAAATCATCTTGGAGATACAGGGAAACGGATTCGTACATATTTCGCTGGGTTTCTTGGATGGTATCGCCATCGGTGAAGCAACAGCCGTTATCCATCGGACATTTTGCCCAAAATCCGATGTTATCTTCATTCCGGTGGATGACAACCGTATAAATCGGCGTATTCGCATAATCGTTTCCCATACGGTTATTATGGTCAATCGTGGGCGCATTAGACATCAACATGGATAACCTCCGATACCTGTAGTTACTGCAACAGTATATGCCGCCTCCACTTTTTTGAAACTTTAAAGATGACTACCATATTTTACCTCATGTTTACTATGAGCATCGCATCCCCATAAGAAAAAAACCTGTACTCCCGCTCTACCGCTTCCCGGTATGCCGCCAGGGTATTGTCCCGCCCGGCCAGGGCCGATACCAGCATTATCAGCGTGGACTCCGGCAGGTGGAAGTTGGTGAGCAGACCGTCGATGGCGCGGAAGGTATAGCCGGGATAGATGAAAATATCGGTCTTGCCCGCGCCGGGGAGGATTTCGCCCTGGGCGTTTACCCGGCTTTCCAGGGTGCGGCAGCTGGTGGTGCCGATGGCAATGACCCGGCCGCCGTTTTGCTTGGTTTCGTTGATGATACGCGCCGTTTCCGGGGCGATGCGGCAGTACTCGCTGTGCATGTGGTGCTTGGTGATGTCGTCTTCCTTCACGGGGCGAAAGGTGCCGATGCCCACATGTAAGGTGACGCGGGCAATGTTTATGCCCGCTTTTTGTATGTCTTCCAGCAATGCCTCGGTGAAATGCAGACCCGCCGTGGGGGCGGCCACAGAGGCTCCCGCCTCGTCGGCTTGGGCGTATACGGTCTGGTAGCGGGTGGCGTCGG
>WQSR01000083.1 GCA_009787785.1 Defluviitaleaceae bacterium | reverse complement strand
TGGCCAGACTGCCCGCCATATCATAGAACTGGTCGGTCACGTCGTCGGCCCATTGGTTTTGGGTACGGATGTCGGCCAGGGCTTCGATGTGGCGCAGTACCTCCTCGAATCGACTGGCGGGTACGCGCAGTACAACGGTAAAGCGCGGCCAGCGGGTGGCGGTGCGCATTTCGGATTCCACATAGCCCTCAACCGCCGGCGCGACGAGACGCAGGGCGTCAACGGTGGCGTCAAAGGCGTCGCTTTCCATTTCAATGTGGGCCTGTTGGATAACGTGGCGTTCCTGTTGCCCCGCCACCCGCTCCCAGTCGGCGGCATCGTCGGGCACCATATCAAAAGCCTGTTCCGGTACCGCACCCGGCGGCGGCGGCGTAGCAATCGCGTGGAGCCTCCTGCTTTCCACCGCCATATATACGGTCCCTCCATCCGTTTCCATCCAGTGCGTAGCCACTGTGGGGGCCGCATTATCCCTGGCACTTCCGGCGCACCCGGCCAGCACCACACCCAGCAATAGCATCGCCATTGCCGTCCATATTTTTTTATTCATGTCCAGCCTCCCCCGTAATTGTTTCATGTATCGCGCCCATTCTTTTCACGCGCCGTTTCTTCATCTGCCGGGTTACTGCCCAAAGCACAGCCCCCAGAATGACCAGCCATATGGCCAGGGGAAGGCTTGCCCGCGCCATAAACACGGTAAAATTCCCCGCGTTGCGTAGCAGGGCGTTCCATGAGCCCAGAAAGCTGTCCGACACCCGCCGGCCAAACCCCGCCGACACCGGGGGTACATACGTTTCCTCTGTGAGCCAAATCTGAATCTCGGCACGCTGGGCGTCGGCCATGAGTTGGTTGCGCCGCCCCATGAGCCGGTCCCGCTCCCGGGAAACCCAGTTTATCTGGTTGTCCACGGCAATCAGCACCTCCAAAGTGGTGCTGGCCGCCATCAAAACAGAAAGCCTTTCCAGCTCCTGGGCCAGTACCTCCAGCCGTGTGTCCAATTGCGTCAGCTCCGCGCCCAGGTGCCGCGCATTCTCCCGCTCAGACGTTACTTCCCCCAGCTCGCGCAACATGGCCTGGGTATGGCGAAAGGCCCACACATCCACCCGCCGCGTAAAACTCGCCTGCCGCAAATTCAACCCCGTATGAGGCTCCACAAAGGTCACGCTGGAGCTTACATTAAAGCCTTCGAGCCCATGCAAGGCCGCAATGGCGGCATCCAGGCATTCCACCGTTATCTCAATGGTGTACCCCTGATGCATACGCCGGTCCGCCGCCGATACAGGCACCGCGAAAACCATCCCCGCCGCCAGCACACACAAAATAGCCAAAACCCGTCCCATTCGGCACCTCCTTATGAATACGGACGGATTTTTCGGCATAAGGTTCTATGTATAGATATGTACAGATAATCAGCCTTCTTCGGCGATAACCGCTTCCGCAACCTCCACCACGCAAACCTCCGCCCGCCTTTGGTCGGCCTGGGTCACGGTGACGGTGAGTTTTTCGTGGACGAAGCTGTCCCCCACCTCGGGGATGCGGCCCAGGGTATCCATAATCCAGCCGCCCACCGTGGAGGCGCGGTGGGATTCCTCCTCCGCTTCTTCCATGTCGAAATATTCGAACAGTTTCTCGATATCCGCCGAGCAGTCTATTTGGATTTTCCCGTTTTCCAGCCGCACAAATTCTTCGATGACCTCGTCGCTCTCGTCATAGATTTCCCCCACCAGCTGCTCCAGGATATCCTCCATGGTCACTAGGCCCTCGGTGCCGCCATACTCGTCGATGACGATGGCCATGTGGCTCTTGGCCTTTTTCAATAAGCCCAGCAAATCCCGCACCCTGGCCGTGGGCGCGGTATACACCGGCGGCACGATGATTTCCTCCAGGGGCCGGCTTTCGTCCGCCATGCATTTGAGAAAGTCGCGGATATGCACCACGCCATGGATATTGTCCAAAGACTCTTCATATACGGGCAAGCGCGAATACCCCGATTCCATGAAAATATCCGCCATGCGCTCCAAGGTGGAATCCTTGGGGATGCCCGCGATATTTACCCTGGGGGTGAGAATATCCTCGGCGCGCAGGTCGTTAAACTCAATGGCGTTGCTAATCAGCAGGGAATCCGCCTCGCTGATGTCGCCGTCGTTCTCCGCTTCCTCCACCCGGTACAAAAGCTCCTGCCCCAGCAAGGCGCGTTCGTCCTGCTCGCTGTCTTCTTTCTTGATAAAGGCGTTGCTCAGCCCCTTGCGCAGTTTGGCAATCAAACGGTTCACGGGCTTTAGCACCGCCATCAGCACCCGCAAAAAGGGCGCGACTACCATGGCCACCCGCTCGGGGGACTCCTTGGCCACACTCTTTGGGAAAATGTCCGTCAGCACCACCACGATGGCGGTAATGATAACCGCCGAAATCCACGGCCCGTTCTCTTCCCCTATCAGCCGTACAAAAAAAACAACACCCACCGTGGCCGCCGTAATGGCCACAATGTTGTTGCATATCAGCAAAGTGGAAATCAACTCGTCGAACCGCTCGTGGAGGTTTAACACCAGCGTGGCCCGCTTGCTCCCGGTTTCGCTCAAGGTCTTTACCCGTGGGCGCGACAAGGCGGAAAAGGCCATCTCCGCCGCGCTGAAAAAAGACCCCAGCACGAACAAGGACAGCAACACAATCAAGTAAAAAATTATATCGGGAACCAACTAATTTTACCCCTTAACGTACAACGCATTTACTTCCTTTATAAAGTATGTAGCCACACGCGCCTTTAGTATACTTGAATATTTTGGATTTGACAAATGAAAAAGGAGCCATCTGTGTGACGGCCCCTATTTATTCCTGGGAGGAGAAGGATTTGAACCTTCGAAAGCTGAGCTAGCGGATTTACAGTCCGACCCCTTTGGCCACTTGGGTATCCTCCCAAAGCGGGGGGCATCTTACCACAAGCTTTTACATAATGCAAGCACGGGCACAATCAACGGTGGGAACCCCACCCGCTGATACTTCGCGTGCATATGGGTTTATTCGTTCTTCAACGCCTCCAGCTCCAGCTTCCGGGCGGCGATGATTTTGGTCTGCACCTCGCCGGGGGCTTCGTCGTAGCGTTCGAAGGTCATGGAGAAGGCACCCCGGCCCTGGGTCATGGAGCGCAGGTCGATGGGATACTTGAGCATTTCGTTGTGGGGGGCTTCGGCGGAGATGATTTGGTTCTTGCCTTCCTTTTCCATGCCCAAAATGCGCCCGCGCCGCTTGTTCATGTCGCCCATGATGTCGCCGGTGTAGTCGTCGGGGATGACCACGCTTACCTTCATGATGGGCTCCAGAATGGTGGGCTTGGCCTGGAGGAAGCCGTCCTTGAAGGCAATGCTGGCCGCCATCTTGAAGGCAAGCTCGCTGGAGTCCACGGCGTGGTATTTGCCGTCATAGAGGGTGGCCTTGACGCCCACCACGGGGTAGGCCGCCACGGGGCCGGCCTTCACGCTCTCCTGTAGGCCCTTTTCCACGGCGGGGAAGTATTGCTTGGGCACGTTGCCGCCCACCACCACTTCCTCGAACTGATAGGGCTTCTCCAAGTCGCCGGAGGGCTCGAACTTCATGTCCACGATGCCATACTGGCCGCCGCCGCCGGTCTGCTTCACGAATTTGCCCTTCACGTCGGATTTGCCCTTGATGGTTTCCCGGTAGGGCACCAGGGGGGTGATGAGCTCCACTTCTAATTTATAACGGGATTTCAGGCGGTTCACCATGACGTCGAGCTGGCTGTCGCCCACGCCGCTGATGACCACCTGCTTGGTCTCCCGGTTGACGGCGAAGATGAGGGTTTTGTCCTCCTCCAGCAACTTTGAAAACGCGCCGGAAATCTTGTCCTCGTCGCCCTTCTTCGTAGTCAGCACCGCCATGGAGAGCATGGATTCCGGGTATTTGATGGGCGGGGCCTTTAATATATTGGTCTTCACGCACAGGGTATCTTGGGTGGAGGTGTCGGCCAGCTTGGCAATGGTGCCGATGTCGCCGGCGCGCAATTCGCTGACTTCGATTTGGTCCTTGCCCCGCAGGACGTATAAATGCCCGGCCTTCTCCGGCTTTTCCTGGGTGGCGTTGAACAGGGGGGTGTCCCGCTTAATGGTGCCGGAGAAAACCCGGAAAACGCTTAGCCTTCCCACGAAGGGGTCGGCGATGGTCTTGAACACAAAGGCGCACAGCGGGCCGTCGGCGGCGCAGGTCACTTCCACGGCTTCGCCCTTCTCGTTGGTGGCGGTGAAGGTCTTTTTCAGCTCGGCGGCACTGGGCAGGATGTCCACCATGAAATCCAAAACAGCGGCGGCCCCCATGCCTGTGGTAGCCACGCCGCACAGCACCGGGGTGATGCTGTCCCCGGCGATGCCCGTTTGCAGGCCCTTTAGCATTTCCTCGGGGGTGAGAGTCTCGTCGCCAAAGAATTTCTCCATCAGCTCCTCGTCGGTTTCGGCAATGGCCTCCACCAGCAGGGCGTGATACTCCTCGTACACATCGGCCATGTCCGCGGGCACATCGCAGGGGGTGACGGTATTGCCGCTTAGCTTGTACGCCTTGCCCGTAAGGCTGTCCACATAGCCCGCAAACTTGCCCCCCTCCTTGAAGGGGAGCATCAGGGGCACGATACAGCTCCCCAATTGCTCCCGCATATCACCGATAACCTTATAATAATCCGCGTGCTCGTCGTCCATGCCGTTCACAAAAATGGCACGGGGCATACCCTGGGTGTTTTCACAGGCTATCTCCGTGCCAACCTCTATACCGGATTTGGCATTGGCGAAAATGAGGGCGGCGTCGGCGGCGGCCATGGCCTCGCTCACCGAGCCGGCAAAGTCGAAATACCCCGGCGTGTCAATGAAATTTATCTTGCTGTTGCGCCATTCAATGGGAATCAAAGACGCGCTGATACTGCCCTTGCGCCGCTTTTCCTCCTCGTCATAGTCGGACACGGTATTGCCGTCCTCCACACGCCCCATACGGCTTGTCACTTTTGTCAGATGAAGCGCGGCTTCCATCAGAGAAGTCTTGCCGCAACCACTATGGCCCAGCACCGCAACATTGCGGATTTCGTTCGCCGAATACAGTTTCATGAACAGCCTCCCGTTTTATATGCATTTGTACATATTGTTTAAATCGTATTATAAAATGAATCCAAGGATAGCGCAACGCCTTCGTGTTACAGCAACCGGACAAATGCTCAGACATTTTCTGAAGAAATGATTCATGTTACAATTCATCAGCAACCACCACGAAAAAAGAGGGGCGTGGAAAAATTGAACGTTGTTTTAGCGTTGATTCTTACGTTGTTTATTTTGACGGCATGTTCCTCCAATAATAATAATGTCGAACCGACGCCCGAACCATCGCCCACCCCTACAGTTACGCCAACCCCTGAACCCACACCAACCCCTAATGACGGGGTTACACCCGCTTTAGTTGTGGAACCCGCTGATATAGTTTTGCGTTTCTTGGCGTATATTTCTGCGGGTGACATTGCCGGCGCATATGCATTGTCGGATGCAACCATGCAAAACGCCGGCATAGGCAGGGCAATTGAAATCTACAATTTTACCCGAGGCGAAATAACCGATTTTTCAATCGGTAGTTATCAAACACAGGGCGATTTTACGATTTTCACTACTACTGTTACACGCACGCTGGGAACAGCATCGTTCAATGTTGTATTAAATGCCGGTGGGGAAGTTGTTGGGTTTCATTCCTTGGACGATTTTGTTTCCGCCACAACGCCGCCATTATATGAACTGCCCACCTACACCAGTGAATCAGTTATCATTGGCGAAGGCACCGAGTGGGCATTAAACGGAATGCTTACTTTGCCTGTGGGAGCAAGTGCGGACACGCCTGTACCCGGCGTTGTGCTTGTGCATGGGTCGGGCGCGCATGATATGGATATGACAATTTGGGGGCACAGGCTTTTCTTTGATGTGGCGGATTTCCTGTCTGAAAACGGAATCGCTGTATTGCGTTATGATAAACGCAATTTTGTACATCATGCACGGCTGACGCAAACATTCGGCAGTAGTTTCACCGTTTGGGAAGAGGTAATTGAAGATGCGGTGCTTGGGGCGCAACTACTGCGAGCCGACCCGCGTATTAGTGAGGTTTATATGCTTGGCTGGAGTTTGGGTGGTGTACTCGCCCCGCGAATCCACGCATCTGGCGGCAATTTTGACGGGCTTATATTATTCGCCGGTTCATCCCGTACACTGGTTGATATAGTATACGACCAATTTATGGATGACATCACAAGGGCCTTGGGCATATTCGGCGAGCTCCCCGAACTGACGGCAATGCTGGAAGAAATTGAATCTTTCGCCGGGATTGCGGCATCCATTCCAATGATGACCGACGACGAAGCAAAGTCAACAACGGTTCCCATACTCGGTGGATATGCGTATTACCTCAAGGAAATGATGGCGAACCCGTTTGAATATTTTGTTGAAAATATAACTGTACCTATGTTGGTCATGCAGGGGCGAAATGATTTTCAAGTGCTTGCCGGCGTTGACTTCGCATTGCTACAAGAATTGCTGGGTGAACGCGACAATGTTGCGTTCATGCTTTATGATTATTTAGACCACTTTTTCATGCCTTCAATTGCGGCTAATTTTAGTGAGCATCGGGATGTTGCCATGATGCGCTTGTTAGGGACACGGGTTTATGAACGAGCGTTGCGCGATGTCGTTGAATGGATGTTGGCGCAGTAGCGATTGTGCTTGGGCTATGTATTAACATGTGTAAAATGTGGTACGCTGTGCATATATAGCCGAATAAAACGGGAACGGGGTGGCATCATGCGCATGATAATTGACAATCCAACTTACATGACTTTTGCTGAGATGGAAGAAAAATATATTGGCAAATGGATACTCGTGGCGAATAGTAAGTATGCTCCGTATCATGAGTTTCTGGGCGGCATTCCCGTTGCGATGGCAGATTCTGTGCTGGAAGGGCAATCGGATGGTTTTTATGACCGTTTCAAAGAGTCGCAATACAGCCCTGTTTCGTTCCACGATTTTGATTATGACAGTGTGCCGGACATAATGGGGTTTTTCCATACGCTGGAAATGGTGGGAGATGAGGATGACGCTGATAATTGATGACAAAACCAAAGTCAAATACAACCGGCAAAAAGGTCATGTTTATCTTGCTATACCCATCGTTAGTGAAGGTAGCGATGAAAACAGCCGCATTCCGTTTATGTACGACACAGGCGCATATATCACCGTGATTAACCGTGAAATGTACGAATGGCACGGTTTGGACAAATTGCCACGCAGAGCGGCAACGATGGGTGGCTATGTTGGCTCTACACCCGGTTACATATTCCAAATACCGGGTTTGATTGTCGGCAAGCGGCTTCTTGTGGGCGTATGGGCATTTACCCCCAAGAGCAAACCCCCGAACCATATGTCAGTCCCGACAAGACATTATCATTAGCTTGCGACAAGGTGCTTTTGGTCGGGGATACAGAATCATAGCAATACTGAAATGATTAGCCCTCGCCTTTGAGGATTCTCCTATGGTATGCCCGCAGGCGGCGATAGACTTTGCCGTGCACGGTGTCGTGGGGATAGAGGTTGGCGAGGGTTTTTGTGTTGGTGTCGCTGGGGCGGGGCGGGCCTCCGGCGGGGGTACACAGGAGGATTTCGATGCCCTCGTTTACGTGCATAATCGGGTAGATGTGGAATTGGCCCTCTTTTACGGCTTGGACCACTTCGTCCTTTAGCACCAAGTCCCGGATATTGCGGGCGGGGAGGATGACCCCCTGGCGGCCCGTGAGCCCCCGTTTTTTACATAGGTCGAAGAAGCCCTCGATTTTGGGGGTCGCGCCGCCGATGGGCTGGATTTCGCCGTGCTGGTTGATACTGCCGGTGACGGCGATGTCCTGCCGGATGGGCAAGCCGGAGAGGGCCGAGAGAATGGCAAAGAGCTCTGTGGAGGACGCGCTGTCCCCGTCCACGCCCCCGTAGTTTTGCTCGAAGCAAATGCGGCAGGACAAGGAGAGGGGGAAATCCTGGGCGTAGGTCTGGCCCAGATAGCCGCTGAGCACCTGCACGCCCTTGTCGTGAATCTCGCCGGAGAGGTTGGCTTCCTTTTCGATGTTGATTATCCCCGACTTGCCCATATAGGCCGTGGCCGTAATCCGCGAGGGCAAGGCGAAGACATGCTCGCCCACATCCAGCACGGCCAGGCCGTTAATCTGCCCCACCTTGCTTCCGTCGGTGGAAATGAGAATCGTGTCCTCCTCTACGCGCTCGGCCAGCTTTTCCTCATACATATTGTTGCGGTATTCCCGCTGGGCGATGGCGTCCTTTACATGGGCGTCGGTGATTTCCGCGTCTTGGGCCAGCGCGGCCAAGGCGTTGGCCTCTGCCAGCAAATCGGACAACCGGTTGAAATTGGTGGTTAGCTTATCCTGCCGCTCGGCAAGGCGGGTGGCGTGCTCTACGATGGCGGCCACGGCGGCGGGGGGGNAGGGGAGGGCGGG
>WQSR01000082.1 GCA_009787785.1 Defluviitaleaceae bacterium | reverse complement strand
CCCCCCACGGCNCCCCCGGCCGCCATACCGCCCCGCCCGGCGGGTGTGGTGTTCTCTCTGGCTACGGATGGCCATGTGCAGGGCTTGCCCATGGGCGCGGATAGTACCACCGCCGATATTTTGGGCCCGTCCCGCTATATGAGGCAAGCGGGCAATCCCATGTATACCATTGTCACCAACCCCCACGGCGGCAACGCCATACGGGTTTCCGGCCGGAGCGGCGACTGGTATTCCATAGACATCATCACGTCGGCCTTGGGCCTTGACCTGGACGCCAACGAATACAGCGTGCGCATACGCGGCAGTGCGGCGTCGGCCCCGGCGGATACCCATGTGATTTTCGGCGGCGCGGTGAGCCCGTGGAACTGGCTGGCCTCCGCACAGCCCGGCGCGGGCGGTGCCTTCACCATCGAGGGCACCATTTCCGCCGCCACCATAGCAGACACCGACGGCGGCGCGGCGCAGTTCGCCAATGCCTTCCGCTTGCAGACCAATAACACCGCCACGTTTACGATGTATGAAATCGAGATACGGCGTAGGTGATATTTCGGGGGCTTCGCCCCCGAACCCCCACGAGCTTTTGAAAAAGCTCGACCAAAACTTTAATAAAAAAGCCGCGAATCGCGGCTTTTTTGGTAGTTTTTGTCAAAATTTTTCAAAAATTTTGCATCCTCTTTTTTGCTTGGGCTATGAAGGCGTAATTCATAACGAATCCCCACCCAAAACAATTGCTTCGGAATTACGCCTATGCTACACTCACAAAAAAGCGCGAGGTGAATCCTATGAAATGTACTATAAAAATCATATGGGACGAAGACGCTCAAGTTTGGATAACCGACTCCACCGATGTGCCCGGTTTGTTCCTAGAATCGGAATCCTTTGACACGTTAATTCAAAACGCAAATGCCGCCGCGCCCGAACTCTTACAATTAAATTGCAACTACGAAGGTCCCGTATCCCTCATCTTTGAAGCCGTGCGCATCACGTCTGGCTTAGCACTGGTGTCGTGAAGGACTATACAAAAGCCATCAAAGAGAAATTGAGCAAAAACGGTTGGTCATTCCTACGCCACGGTGGCAAGGGAAGCCACGATATATGGCAAAGCCCTGATGGAAAAAATTCTGTCGCCATCAACAATGGCATGAAATCAAGACACCTTGCAAATAAAATTCTTGCGAGAGCAAATTTAACGGAACGGTTTAGATGAAATATTACGGTGTTTGGGTATGCTATAATAAACATAGGCGAAAATGCCCATAGAAAAATAACAGGCTGATTCCGTGCTTTATCAACAACGCTACCAATCAGGGAGAAAGGGGGGTACACCTGTGGACAAAAAAGCAAAAATCTTAAAAATTGACTACTCCCTGCTCATGGATTTGCGGATTGATTTTGCCTTCAAAACATTTGTCGAAGGCAATCTCGAAGCACTAATTTCACTACTCAACGCCATTTTCTCCAACGCAAAAATTAACCGTGTTGTAAAATCTGTACGATTGAAAAATCCCAGCATGAACAAAAAATCATTTGAAGATAAGCTGTCGATTTTGGACGTTAGAGCGGAGCTAGAGGGCGGCACAGATATTTTAATTGAGATGCACCTTCATGGAATAGGTCAGCTTAAATCAAAAACAATCCGCTCATGGGCAAGAGCCTACAGCGAGGAGCTAGAAGCAGGGCAACGCTACACAGAACAACCGCCAACCATCACAATTGCTTTTGCAGACGGAGCTGTTGAGCCATCACAGAAACCCAAAAACACAAAGGACAAAATCCACAGGGTATGTATGATAATGGATATAGAGGACGGCACAGTTTTCACGCAAGCGTTGGAATTACACTATATTAACATGAAGGCATTTGCCAAAGCCGTAAACGAAGCCGACAGCATAAACATACACGAAACCAATGAAGATATGTTTGCGTACTGGCTTTCGGTAATCACCGAAAAGGAAATCATAAACAAGGATATTATAGAAAACGCCCGTAAGGAAAAGGAGGTCATCCGAATGGCAATGTCAGCAATAGCAAGACAGAGCGAGGATAAAATCATACGGCAAGCCTACCAGCGCAGGAAAGATGATATATTTTTCCACCAAGAAGAGTTGGCTAAAGCGGAGCAGTACAAACACAGGGCAGAAACGGCAGAAGCCGAAATAGAAAAACTACGCCGTGAGATTGAGGAACTACGCGCAGGGAAATCACTGTAAAATCAAGCACCCAGCCCCGGAGCATTGCCAGCCCGACAAGAGATTAAACCCCTTTGGCGGGCTTTTTTATGCCTTTTTCGTTACAACCGAATAAAACCTTTCCCCTCATCCCTCGTCTATAGTAGTGAACTATAACCGAATACACTGCTTTGCAGATAAAGGAGCCCTCTTATGAAAAAGCTGTTTGTGTTTATTTTTGCGGTAATGATTTTCGCGGTGGCCGGGTGCGGGCGCGGCGACGATGGCGGGGGGGAAGGCGTGCCCTATCCGCGTGTGGACATGACGCAAATGCCCCTGTACATCGAGGGGGCCCCTATACAGCTGGCCATGTCGCTGGGTTGGCAGGCCGCCCTGGAGGTGCCCAAGGAGGGTTTTATACTGGTTCCCCAGACCTTTGGGGAGATGGGGGTGTGCGTGGAAAGTGTGTTTGTGCTGACCCGGCCCCAGGGGAACCGGAGCGCGGCAACGGACATAAGCATTGACGGCCAGCCCCGGCCCGGTGTGGTGCGGCAAAGGGAGGGCGTGTATGCGGTGACGCCTTTGGTGCCGCTTTCCCACAATAGCTTGTACACCTTTCGCCTTGTGCCGGGCGGGGGGATGCCGGAGCTTACCTGGACATTCCAAACCACCCCCGCCTTTGCCCTTGTGCATACCCTTCCCGCCCACGAGGCGGTGAATGTGCCGGTTAATACGGGGATTGAGCTGACATTTTCTGCGGCGGGGCATGGGGATATCCGTCCCCACTTTTCCATTGAGCCCCCGGTGGAGGGGCGGTTTATCCAGCGCGGGGCGACCACGGTGTTCATGCCGAGGAACCCGCTGGCCCAGGGCCGGGTATATACGGTGACGCTGAGCGCGGGTGTGGGTCTGGCGGGTACCGCCGAGGTGCTGGGGTATGACATTTCCTTTTCCTTTGAGACTGCCGCCGAGGACCCGGCACACCATACGTGGCCGGAGGAGTCCTTTCATTTTAATTCGCCCTACACCGAGCTGCCCAGCTTCGAGCCGCCCCAGGTAAGCTTCCGGGTGAGCTATCCCCACGGGCGGGCCCGCCCCCGGGTGGAAATCGGCGTGTACCGCTTCGGCGACGAGGAACGCGCCGAAAGGGACATTCAAAATCTGTTCACCACCCCCCAGTGGGCGTGGTTTGCCTGGCGCGAAAGCCGGATAGACACCGCCGGTATGGAGCGGGTGGCGCGGATGAACATTACCCAGGCGCAAAGCACGGACGAATGGGGCTGGATGGAAACCTTGGTGCTTCCCGACGCGCTACCCCCCGGCTTCTATGTGATTAACGCCCGCATCGGCGGGGAAATAAGCGACCAAATGGTGTTGCAAATTACGGATTTGGCCGTGCAAGTCTTCGCCGATGACGACCAGACTTTGGTGTGGGTGAACGATATGACCACGGGCCGGCCCGTGGAGAACGCCACAGTGCGCGACGCCACACGCACCGGCCACACCGGCCGCGATGGTATTGCCACCTTGGTTGGGGGCATGGGGGAATCCGCTGACCGCCTTGTGGTAGAAGCCCCCGACGGCAAGCGGGTGGTGCTGTTTTATGCCCGGCATGTGCAACCGGCGGGTATTTTCCGCAGCTGGGGCGGCTGGTGGGGTATGCCCACCGCCAGCGAGGATTATTGGACGGCCTTACAACTGGACCGCACCTTGTTCCAGCGCAGTGATACCCTGTATTTCTGGGGCTTTGCCCAGCACCGCAGCACCCCGGCGCAAACCGGCCCCATTACCGCCGTACTCACCGAGGGCTGGAACTGGGCCCGCATGGGAGGCGGCGGCGCGGGGGATATATTGCACCGGCAGACCGTCACCGCCCAGAGAGGTAGCTTCCACGGGTATATCCACCTGCCCCATCTGGACCCCGGCGCGTACATCCTCTCGGTGTACCATGGCGACGCACGCATCGGAAGTATCCACTTCGAGGTGCAGGACTATGTGAAGCCGCCTTATGAACTGACGTTGCGTGCCGACCGCCGCGCCGTTTTCATGGATGAGCAAATTACCTTTACGGCGCGTACGGCCTTCTTCGAGGGGACGCCCGTGCCGGGCTTGCGCCTTTCCTACGGCGGATGGGGCTGGCCTGTGGATTTCAGTTTGCATTCGCGCACCGCCGTCACCGACCAGGACGGTGAGGCGGAAATTACCGTGGGCCCCTTCCGTGCCCGGCATGACGCCCAGGGCCAGGGGCAGATTACCCTCACCGCCGAGGCCACCTTGCCGGAAATCGGCCCCACCTTCCGCCAGCACAGCGTGCAGGTTTTCGTCAACGATATAGACGTGCAAGTGCGCGCCACCCGTGAAGGCCCGGACGCCACCCTCAGCGTCAGTGCCCATCACATCACCCTGGAGCGGCTCAACAACGACACAGCGGAACACAGCGGCGATTTCCTGTGCCGCCCCCTGGCCCGGCAAACCCTCAACGTGGACATCGTGCGGGTATACTGGGTGGCTGTGCGCACCGGGGAACGCTACTGCTTTATCAACCGGGTGGTGGTGCCCCGTTACCGCCACGACCGCCGGGAGCAAGTCATCGAACGCTTCACCCTCACCACCGACACCCAAGGGGAGGCCAGCCATGATTTCACCGTGCCCAACCGGGACGGCGAGAGCTACTTCGCCCGGGTGAGCACCACCGACGGCAACGGGCGGCGCATTTTGCACGACGTATTTGTGGGTCGGGATTGGTGGAGCTTCTGGTCAAACGCGGAAAGCGGCGAGCCCTTCTTGGACGGGGCACGGGGCTGGGACGAAGGCTACGACATCGGCGAGGAAGTGCGCCTCACCGTCATGAGCGGTACGGAGAAGCTGGAAATGGGCGCGTTTTTGTTCGTCATCGCCTCCGGGGGCATCATCGAGCACCGGGTCAGTGAAAATCCCCTGGTCTTCACCTTCGATGACGCCCATCTGCCCAACGCCACGGTGTATGCCGTGCATTTCAACGGCCACACCTACCGCTCGGGCTGGAATATGCGCCAGACCCTGCGCTTCAACCACGCCAGCCGCCAGCTGGATATACGCATCGAAGCGTGCCGGGATGCCTACCGCCCCGGCGAAATAGCCACCTTGACCCTGCGCGTCACTGACGGCGCGGGCCGGCCCGTGGAAGCCCATGTGAATCTGGCCGCCGTGGACGAGGCCCTCTTCGCCCTGCGGGACTTCACCCCCCATACCCTGCGGGATTTGTACCGCAACATCCCCTCCGGGGTGCGCCATCAGGTGGCCACCCACCGTACCTTTGCCAGCGACGGCCACGACGACGTGATGTGGGGTGGCGGTACGCAACAGTTGGTGAGGCGGACCGCTATGGCTACAGACGCCGCCGCCATGCCCGCTCCCGCCGCCGCGCCGGCTGTGGCGGAATCCGCCATGGAGCCGGGAGGCGGCGACCACATCCGGGAAATATTCGAGGATACCGCTTTGTTCTTCTCGGCGCGTACCAACTCCCGGGGCGAGGCTACGGTAACATTCACTTTGCCGGATAATATCACCTCTTGGCGGCTTACCGCGTCGGGGATAACGGAAACCCTCTACGCGGGCAACGCCACGACGAACCTTATCGTCACCAACCCGCTGTTCGTGCATTACACGCTCAATGATGTCTTCCTGGTGGGGGATACCCCCGTCCTGGGCGTGAACGCCTTCGGCACGTCCCTCTCCGGCGGCGAGCGCGTGACATTTGAAGTATGGCGGGACAACGGCTGCTACCTGGGCGACGCTTGCGAAACCTGTGCCCATCCCCTTACCCGTGCACTTCCCCTGCGCGCCGAAGGCTACGCCTTCCAACGCCTGGACATCCCCCTGTGGGAAATGGCCGCCGAAGGCAGCTATTCCATTCTCATTCGCGTAGTTTGTGAGAACGGGCGAAGCGATACGGTACGCCACCGCTTTGACGTGGTGGATTCCCACCGTTTCATTGATACCGCCGTATTGTATGAAGTAACAACGGATACTCAGTTCGCCGCCGGGGGCCCCGGCCTGACGCAAATCACCTTCGCCGACCTGGGGCAGAGCCAATTTCTGAACGCGCTGTTCGGGATGCGCCACCCCCGGGGCGCACGCATAGAGGAGCTCATCATGCGCCGGGAGGCCAACCGCCTCATGGCCCGGCACTTCCCCGACATACAGCTCTTTAACACGCCCTGTGCCTTCAATCCCCTGGATTATCAGCTCCCCAGCGGCGGCATAGCCATGCTCCCCCACGCCTCCGCCGACCTGGCCGTAACCGTGGCCGTGATGCCCTTCATCCTGGAGGAAGTGAACCGCCCCGCCTTGCGCGGCTTCCTTCAAGGGTCCCTGGAGGACCCGTCCCAGCATTCCCTGCGCGCATTGTACGGCTTGGCTTTACTGCGCGAGCCGGTGCTGTTGCATTTGCACGCCTTCGCCCAGGTGACGGATTTGTCCGTAGAGGACGCGACATATCTGGCCCTGGCCTTCGCCGCCTTGGGCGACACCTACACCGCCCGGACGATATACAACGAGCGGATTCTCCCACACATCCACGCCATCGCGCCCTTCTACCGGATAGAAGCCGGCACCCGTGGGGAAATCCTGCACCGCACCTCCTCCGTGGCTTTGCTGGCCGCCCGGCTGGGAATGCCCCAGCGCGTGGGACTGCACAACTACACTATTCGCGGCTTCAACCTGTCTCTGTCCACACGCTTGAACCAGCTTGCCTTCATCGCCCACGAAATCCAGCAGGTGAACCCCCAGGCCGCCAGCATCACCTATACCCTCTTCGGCCAGGAGCACACCCGGGACCTCTCCGGCTGGCAAAGCTTCACCTTGCGCATCCCCACTCAAAACCTCCACGAATTTAACCTCACCGCCATCACCGGTGAAGTGGGTGCCATTTCCACCCACCGCGTCCCCCTGACGGAAATCGAAACCCAGGACGCCGATGTGCGCATTACCCGCCAGTTCTTCCGTGCCGGGGAGACCACCCCCCGCACCACCTTCGACCAGGGCGACCTGGTACGGGTGCAAATCACCATCGACTATTCCCGCACCGCCCTCACCGGCTCCTACATGATTACCGACTTTTTGCCCGCGGGGCTGGTACACACCCCCGGCTCGGCCCGCTTCGGCCGCCGGGAAAACAACCCCGGCCGCTGGGCATGGGCCACCGCCGAGGGCCAGCGCGTACAATTCTTCGACTTCAATCCCCAGCAACGCCGCTTCGCCAGCGAGCGCACCTACTACTACTACGCACGGGTCATCAACCCCGGCACCTTCCGCGCCGAGGGGGTCATCGTCCAGCACATGGACGCCATGGGCTACATGAGCATCGGGGACTGCGCGGTGATTGTAATACGGTAAATGTTTGTTTATATAAAAAATTCTTTCCCTTGTAACCTTTCGGGTTGTGAACGTATGATGATGTCACCGCCACAAGAAAGGATGTTGTCCATGAAGTACCGTAATGCAATAGAGCTATTGCCTCCGCAGTTATTGCAAGAACTGCAAAAGTACGCACAAGGCGAAACGCTTTATGTCCCAAGGATTAAGCGCAAATCATGGGGCGAAGGTACGGGGGCAAAAACATTCTTTTCCGAACGTAATTCAACTATCCGAAAACAGTTTTCATTAGGTGAAAATGTTGGAAAACTGAGCGAGGACTATTTCATTTCGGAAGATGCGGTAAAAAAAATCGTTTACAAAAAGGGAGAGGTTGCAATGAAAGCAAATGAAATAGACTTTAGCAAGTATTTTTGGCAAAACGACTTGGTGCGGGTACGCCGCTCAAAGCCAGAAGATTGGAATCAGCAAAACGGCCCAAGCTATAACAGCGAGGAGCGTTTTTTCACCGATTATGCACAGGAATTACCAACAGACAACGATGTATGGAAAGAAGAATGGGAAAACTATGTAAAAGCAAACTGGAACAGCGATAACCGTATACTTCTTGCCTTTGAAACCCATGACGGCAAATATGTGGGTGGCGGCAATCTTCACGGCATAAATGAGCGCAATGGTACGTTTGGCATGTTCGTTGGCGCAGATGAAGAACGCTATGCCATAGCCGGGGCGAAACTAATGTTAAATTATGCATTTAATGAGCTTAGGCTTAACAACTGTCATACAGGCTTTATTGAAAGCGACACCCTTTACCAACCCGTATTTGTAAAGTTAGGCTTCAAATTAGAAGGTACAAGGCGGCAACAGGTATTCCATAAAGGGCAGTATTGGAACGAAAATCTTTATGGCTTGTTGGCAGAAGAATTTAATGCACAATAATAAATTTAACAGGCGGGAGCGATACATCGTTCTCGCCTGTTTGCCATTGCTGTCCTCCTTTCGTTTCCTTCTCAAACACCGATGTTTACTGCAAACAGGGCAGTTGAGTATAATTTAGTAGTGCTTCAAATTTGAAACACCCTTCGTATAATAAATCCTAGTATAAATCAATCCCGGGGGAGTGGAGGGCGATGATGAAAAGGAAATGGCATATGTGCGGGGCTGTGCTGGTTGTGTTTGTTATTATGCTGGCGGTTGCGGGGTGTGGGGCAGGGGGTGAGGTGTCCAGTGTGGGATATGAAACCAGCCCTGTGGTTTATGTCTCGGAAACGGAGCCGGTTCCCACGCCGGCCCCGCCGCTGGGAGATGAGTTGCCAGCAGATAATATTTTGCCGGAATGGGTAAGCCACCA
>WQSR01000081.1 GCA_009787785.1 Defluviitaleaceae bacterium | reverse complement strand
TTGGCGGCACAGCGCAGTCGTGCCACCCGGGCAAGCGGGAAACTTCTCGCGTCACTGTGATTCGCTTCGCTCACAATCGTTGTGCGAGAATTTCCCGCGCACGGGTGGCGCACTGTGCCGCCAAGCCCCCAAAACGGGGAAGGGTTCGCGTACAAGCGACGCGGGAAGCTTTCCGCCCAATGTGGGCACGTCTTGGGGAATCCCCCGGCGGACGGTTCTCGCTTTATTCGGCTATGAAACCGGTTGCAGGATAGTAAGGAGAGCTTTATGCAATGCAAGGGTATTGAGATAAACCTGCGGCACATTCCGAAATATGACCCCGGCTTCCTCCCCATGGCCGGCTTCAACGCGGCCTTCCTGGCCCAGGCCAAAAAGCCCATCGCCATTTGCATCGAGCGCGATGCCGGGCTCCGCGCCGTGCACAATACCTTCATCACGGGGACGAACGCCGAGGCCGATTGCTATTTCACGGAGCGGATGGTGAAGCTGTTGCTGTGGGCGAAGGGCGGCTTCCGGGTGACACTCTGCGGCGATGAGGCCATGGCTTCTTATATAAAAAGGGCCTATTCCCCGGCGGGGAAATACGCCTTCGATGTGGCCATGATGGCCCGGGTGTATGAACGGCCCTTCGAAGTGGTATCGCTCCCGCTGGCGCAAGCCCCCGCCGAAAACGAGGCTTCAAAGGCCGTGGGCGGCAAACTTGACGGTTGCCGCATCGGCTTCGACGCGGGGGGAAGCGACCGCAAGGTGTCGGCGGTCATCGACGGGAAGGCCGTGTTCAGCGAAGAGGTGGTGTGGCACCCCAAAACCAACGCCGACCCGGAGTATCATTTCAACGGCATCGTGGAGGCGTTGAAAGCCGCCGCCGATGTGATGCCTCGCGTAGATTCCATCGGGGTCAGCTCGGCGGGGATTTATGTCGGCAACCGGACCCGGGTGGCGTCGCTGTTCCTCCGGGTTTCCCCCGGGGACTTCGAGGAAAAGGTGAAAGACATCTATATCCGCGCCGCCGCCCAAATCGGCCCCCACATCCCCCTGACCGTGGTCAACGACGGCGACGTGACCGCTCTGGCCGGAGCCATGGAATGCAACGCCCACAATGTACTGGGCATCGCCATGGGCACCAGCCAGGCCGGCGGCTACATCGACGCCAAGGGCCACATCAAGGGCTGGCTCAACGAGCTGGCCTTCTGCCCCGTGGACGCCTCCCCCGCCGCTATGGCGGACGAATGGTCCGGGGACATCGGCTGTGGTGTAAAATATTTCTCCCAGGACGCGGTCATCAAGCTGGCGCGAAATGCCGGCATCGAGCTGGACATCACCCGCCCG
Source organism: Defluviitaleaceae bacterium (assembly GCA_009787785.1). GTDB lineage: Bacteria > Bacillota > Clostridia > Lachnospirales > WQUN01 > WQRX01. The sequence goes on along the minus strand of WQSR01000081.1, from coordinate 7,615 downwards.
CCGGGAGAAAATTTGAAAATCATCCAGTCCCTCTTCGCCTCCCCCAACCCCGCCTTCGCGCAGACGGCGCGGGATATTTTTCGCGACATGGGCGTGTACCTGGGGCATACGCTCCCCTACTACCACGCCCTGTACGGCTTCGAGCATGTGCTACTGCTGGGGCGCGTCATGTCCGGCCAAGGGGGAGACATCATCCTCGACACAGCACAGCAGGTGCTGGCGGAAGCATACCCAACCCACTCTTTCACCATCCATACCCCGGACGAAAAAACCCGCCGTGTGGGCCAGAGTGTAGCCGCGGCGGGATTGTAGGGTGCGGTTTGTTATAGGACTTACCCTGCTTGTGTCATTTTTTCGCGGGTGTAGACTTCGAGGAAGTAAAATACCTGCGAAAGCCACCAGGGATGGGGCAGATTATCCGCCATGTGGGAATAGTGCAAGCAACTTACAAGGATACTTTCATAGGATTTTTCATCCTGGATAGGCGCAGGGAAGCTAATCTTAGGGGTGGCTGAATAACCCGGGTTCGTTTTTACCATATCGTCTCTAATGAAACTTTCTAGGATGTCAATGCTGACTTGAAGGGCCAGGTATTCATTAGCCAGTTGATTTAGGCTTGTCCTAGTGTCATTCAGCGTGCCGAAGGGGCGCGCCTTGCACACCGCCAAGCACATACAGGCGGCCATTTTGTGCCTGTCCAAGCGGGGGCTATTCATGCAATTATTAAAAGTATTTTCGTATTGGTTGTAGTATGTGAGCGTGTTCTTGTACCGTCTGTTATTAAGGACAATGGTGCTATTTGTGTTGAGCATTTCCTTGACGCGGGGCTCCAGTATGTGTTTGTTAAATACAGAAAAATCTACGGCGTTCATTATGTATCCCCTTAGTCATAATAGTGGGCGCATTTTGTGTAATGCGCCCCGTAGGATTTTATGCTGTCGCCATGCAAGGTCAGGCAGTATTCACATTTTCAGCAGTTGTTCCGGCTAATACATCGCTAAACATGGAATCGCTGTTGCGGAATTTCATAAGGGTCTCAAACTCTTCTGCCGTAACCACCCGCTCGGTTTTCGTGGCTTCAGACCATAGGCTATCGCTCAATTGTACATTCTTAAAAATAGCTTCCATGTTTGCCGCCTCCTTTTGTACTGTGTTATTCGTGCGTAGGTCACTACCCCGTTCCATCATACAACTCCCCCAGGCATATATTTCAATGCATATGCCTGTGCCAGGGTAAATATCACGGGTTCCAACCACAACGCGCAAACGCTCCCACTTAGTATGGGACACGCATTTTAACGGCTTCATAGAGAAAATGCAAGATATTCCACGATGAGAGCCATTAATTCATCGCATTGCCCGTTGCGTGTATTTTCTCAGGGGCAATATTCCGCCGTGCCGCGCTCAGCATGAGTTTAATCCGGTTCAGCTGGTTCACCTCACTGGCACCGGGGTCGTAGTCCACGGCTACGATGTTGGCCAGGGGGAATTGGTGGTGGAGGGGCTTTATCGTGCCCTTGCCCACCACATGGTTGGGCAAACAGGCGAAGGGCTGGGTGCAGACGATGTTGTTTACGCCGGACTGGATAAGCTCCACCATTTCGGCGGTGAGGAACCAGCCCTCCCCGGTCATATTGCCCAGGGAAACGATGGGCGCGGCCAGCTCGCCCATTTTTTGTATGGGCAGGGGGGCGTGGAAGCGGCGGCTGTCCTCCAGGGCGCGGCGGGCGTGGCGGCGGTAGAGCTCAATGGCGGCGATGCCCAGCTTGCCCAGGAAGCGGAGTTTCTTGCTCGCCCCCAGGTAGCGGGCCTTGAAATTCGTGTTGTAGGCATTGTAGAGCAGAAAGTCGATAAGGCCGGGCACCACGGCCTCCGCGCCCTCATTTTCCAGTAGGGCCACGATGTCATTGTTGGCGGTGGGATGGTATTTCACCAGAATTTCCCCCACCACCCCCACCCGGGGCTTTACCGTGTCGTGCAGGGGTAGCGCGTCAAAATCCGCCACGATGCCGTAGCAATTTTTCTTGAAGGCCCCCAATGCCCCTGTGCGGACGGATTCCTTGCAGATTTCGTTCCAATGGTCGTACAACGCGTTGGCCGCGCCGGGAACGGTTTCATAGGGGCGGGTGCGGTAGAGCACGTTCATGAGCAAATCGCCATACACGAGGGCTTGAAAGGCTTTGTTTATCAAGCCGGGGGTAAAGCGCAACCCCGGATTCTTCTCCAGCCCGGCGGCACTGAGGGACACAACCGGCACATGGGCCATCCCCGCCCGGGCCAGAGCCTTGCGGATGAAGGCGATATAATTGGAAGCGCGGCATCCCCCCCCGGTCTGGGACATAATCACAGATACATTGTCCAAGTCGTATTCGCCGCTGGTGAGGGCGTTCATCACCTGCCCCACCACGATGAGGGCGGGGTAGCAGGCGTCGTTGTTTACATATTTCAGCCCGGTGTCGATGGCGGCCCGGTCCATGGCGGGCATCACCACCATGTTATAGCCCTCGGCCCGGAAGGCTTCCTGGATAATATCAAAATGCAGGGGGGCCATCTGGGGGCAAATCAATGTATGCGCGTCCCGCATTTCCCGTGTGAAAATAGGGCGCGGGGGGCGCGCAAGGGGTTGCGCCTTCACGGGGGCAACCTCCCCCGCTCCGCGCTGTTCCCGCCCGGCCAAGGCCGCCAACAGGGAACGAATGCGAATGCGCACACTGCCCAGGTTGCTTACCTCGTCGATTTTGAGCAAGGTGAAGATTTTGCCGCTGGCTTCGAGAATGTCCTGCACCTCGTCGGCGGTGACGGCGTCCAGCCCGCAACCAAAGGAAGTAAGCTGAACGAGCTCCACGCCCTCCCGGACGAAATAAGCCGCCGCGTACAGCCGCGAATGGTAGGCCCATTGGTCGCGCACGCCCAGGGGGCGCGGGATTTCGGCCAGGTGGGCCACCGCGTCTTCGCTCAGCACCGCCACGCCGTAGGAGGTGAGCATCTCCGGGATGCCGTGATGGATTTCCGGGTCGATGTGATAGGGCCGCCCGGCCAGCACCACGGCCCGCACCCCCTTTTCCCGCACGTATTCCAGCGCGTCCTCGCCCAGCTTGCGCACATCGGCCTTGTAGCGTTCCAGCTCCGCCAGCCCTTCGCGGGCCGCCGCCCGGACTTCTTCCGCCGGGATGTGGGGAAATTCCTCCACCAGCCGCGCTATCAGGCTCTGGGTGCGCCCCAGATGGAAAAAGGGATTGTGAAAGCGAATCCCTCCGCCCGGTGCCAGCTCTTCCATATTGTTCTTGATATTCTCCGGGTAAGAGGTGACGATGGGGCAGTTGAAGCATTCGTCCGCGCCCGCCGTGGTGTGCTGTTCATGAGGGATGCTGGGGTAGAAAATATACTTCACCCCGGCGCGAATCAACGCCATCACATGGCCGTGGGCCAGCTTGGCGGGGTAGCACTCGCTCTCGCTGGGAATGGAATCAATTCCCAGCTCGTACAAGTCCCGGCTGGAGCGCGGCGAAAGCACCACCCGGTACCCCAGCGCGGTGAAAAACGTGGCCCACAGGGGATAATTCTCATACATATTCATCACCCTGGGCAGACCCACCAGCCCCCGTGGGGCATCGTCGGCGGGCAAGGGCACATAATCAAATACCCGGCGGTACTTGGCCTCATACAAATTCGGCAACGCCTGTGCCTCAGACGTCCCACCCAGCCCCCGCTCACAGCGATTACCCGAAACAAAACGGGTGCCACCCCCCCGGGGGGGCGGGGGTGGGGGTAAGTGGGACACTTCTGCCGGAGTGTGCGATGTAGCCGCACCGGGAGGGGAAGTTGCATTCGCTGTGCTACGCCCATCCTCCCGCTTCGCGGCAACGGCTGGTGTCGCGGAAAACCGCCGCGACAATGCGCTACGGGGCGCACGCAATCGCTCATCGCAAGCTTCCCCTCCCGCCACAGCTACGCCACCCGCATCGGAAGAAGCAACCCCATCCTCCCCCACTCCCGCCCCCTCGGGGGGGATGTGCGCCTCCACGGAAAACCGATTTACTGTCAGCAAGCAATTGTTTTCACATGCCTTGCACCGGGTATGGGTGGTGTCCACCCGCAACCCCTCCAGCTCCGCAAGGGAAAGTAGCTTGCTTTTTTCTCCTCTAGGAGCGGCACAGGTTGGGGTGGGGGGGAGCGGGGAAGAAGGGGTAAGCGCGCCTTGCGGAATCGGGTGATGAGCGGTGCGTGGGCGGGTTAGTAAAACCGTTTGGCTTTCGCAGAAAGACGAACGGTTGCACTTCCCGCACGCGTGCGGATTATCGCCCGATTCCGTACAGCGTGCGGCCCCTTCTTCCCCGCTCCCTCTCTCCCGGGCCAGCAGTGCCGCGCCGTAGGCTCCCATGAGCCCGGCGATATCCGGCCGCACCGCCTCCCGTTCGCTCACCATTTCAAAGGCCCGCAGTACCGCGTCGTTGGTAAAGGTTCCCCCCTGCACCACAATGCGCCGCCCCATCTGCGCGGGGTCGGTGATTTTGATTACCTTTTGCAGGGCGTTTTTAATCACGGAATAGGCCAGCCCGGCAGAGATATCCGCCACCGCCGCCCCCTCCTTTTGCGCTTGCTTCACCCGGGAGTTCATGAAAACGGTGCAACGGCTACCCAAATCCACGGGGTTTTCCGCAAATAGGCTCCGGGAAGCGAAATCGCTCACGGGCAAATCCAGAGACCGGGCGAAGGTTTCCAAAAAGGAGCCGCACCCCGCCGAGCACGCCTCGTTAAGCAAAACGGTGTCGATGACGCCGTTTTTAATGCGTAGGCATTTCATGTCCTGCCCGCCGATGTCCAGGATAAAGTCCACCTCGGGGTCGAAGAAAGCCGCGGCGCGGTAATGGGCCACGGTTTCGATTTCGCCGTAGTCCGCGTTGAGGGCGGCCTTGAGCAAGCCCTCGCCGTAGCCCGTGACGCAGGAGCTTTTCAGCAGTGCCCCCGGGGGCATGTGGGCGTAGATTTCCGTCAGGGCGGCCCGGGCCACGGCCAGGGGGTTCCCCTCGTTGGCGGCGTAAAAGGTATGCAACAGCGCGCCCTTGGCGTCTATCAGCGCGGCCTTGGTGGTGGTGGAGCCCGCGTCGATGCCCAGGAAGCAATCCCCTTCATAGGTGGCCAAATCCGCCTTGGGTACTTTATGTCTGCTGTGGCGTTGGGCAAAGGCGTCATATTCCTCCCGGGCGGTAAACAACGGTGCCAGCCGGTCGATTTCAAAGGGCAGTTCCTGTTGGGCCAGCAGATTTCGCGCCAGTGCGTCCATGTCCATTTCCGCGCCTTCGTCCCGGGCCCGGTACGCCGCGCCCAAGGCGGCGAACAAATGGGAATCCGCCGGGGAGATGACCTGTTCCGGCGTCAGCTTCAGCACGTCGATAAAGCGGGCGCGCAATTCCGAAAGGAAATACAGCGGCCCGCCCAGAAAGGCAATGTTCCCTCGGATGGGCTTCCCACAGGCCAGCCCGCCGATGGTCTGGCTCACAATGGCCTGGAAAATAGAAACCGCCAAGTCGCCCCGCGCCGTCCCTTCATTTATAAGGGGCTGTAAATCGCTCTTGGCAAAGACCCCGCACCGCGCCGCGATGGGGTAAATCACTTGGTATTCCTTGGCCAGCTCGTTCAGCCCTGCTGCGTCCGTGTCCAGCAAGGTGGCCATCTGGTCGATAAAGGAGCCCGTCCCCCCGGCGCAGATGCCGTTCATCCGTTGCTCAATGCTATTGCCGAAATAAATTATCTTCGCGTCCTCGCCGCCGATTTCGATGGCTACGTCGGCCCGGGTGCCGCCCTCCCGGGCATAGTCCTCCAGCGCGTCGGAGACGGCAACTACCTCCTGCACGAAGGGCACCCCCACCCAGTCCGCAAGGCTCAGCCCCCCCGACCCGGTTATCATGGCCCGGAAGGCCATCGCGCCCAGCACCCCCCGCGCCTCCCCGGCCATGTCCAGCAAGGTGCCCCGGATATCCGAATGGTGCCGCCGGTACGCGGAAAAAACACTCGCCCCATATGCATCCGCCACCACCAGCTTTATCGTGGTGGAGCCGATATCAATTCCCATGGTATATGAACCCAATGTACATCCCCCCGGATATATGTATGTATTTGAAAAAGTCAAAATGCGCAGGGCAATAGTACACTTTTCCCCGTGCATTCGACAAGCGGGAAGTTAAGGGAGCGTGGGAAATGTGAGGTAGTTGCATATTTTTATTTGCGCGATAAAATATATGATATAGCTAATTATATATTTGGTGGTGTGGGCTGGGGATATAGGGTAGGGATTTTGAGGCGATTTTTCGCCAATTAAGGAGGTTTCGACGAAGCGTATGGGGAACATACGCTAGGAGGAACCGACGAAAAGTGGCGGAGAATCGACCAAAATGCCCTCCCTATATCTCCAGTCCATACCACCTTATTAAAGGGTGTGTTGGCATGGTTCAACCAAGAGAAGCCAGAGTGGCAACATGGGGAACAAGTCTTGGGATAAGGATTCCAAAAGAGTTTGCAACAGTTCTCGATGTTGAGGACAGGTCAAAAGTCCAACTGGAAATAAAAAACGGTGTACTGCAAATAGTGCCTATCGTCGAACGCCGCAAACGTAAGCCGCTGGAACAAATTCTTTCAACCATAAGCGAAAGCGGAGCGTGGGATGGCGCACCCGCTGAAATTACAACGGAGGACAGAGAATGGCTGGACAGCCCTTCTATTGGCGCAGAGGCGGTGCAATATGACTAAGCTCAGGCAGGGTGAAATTATCCTGACCCGCTTTGACCCAGTTAAGGGTCATGAGCAATCGGGCTACCGTCCCGCACTCGTGGTAATGATATTATCCAAGGCGCAGTAGACGTGCTGTTACCCACAAAAATAATTAAGGAGCTCTGAAAAGTTAAGTGCAGCGGATGAACCCGCGTGGCGGGGGTTAATAATTTTCCGCGATGAGTAATGAAATGAAGGCGTTAATCAAGCCCTGTTGTTTCTCCGTACACAGCAGGGCTTTTTGCGTTATGGCGGATATGTGCTGGTTCTCGGTATTTTTCCCGTGGCTCACCCCCAGCAGGAAATAATCCGGGGTTACCCGCAAGGCTTCGCACAGCTTCATCAGGGTTTCGATGGTGGGCAGGGAATGGCTGTTTTCCAGGTTGGACAGCTGGTTGATGCTCATGTCTATTTTTTCGGTCAGTTTTTCCTGGGTCATGTGTAGCTCTTTGCGTCTTGCGGCTATGCGCGCACCGATTTCAAAATACGTGATTTTCATTGGCTCACCCCCAATTAAAAGTAAGGCATGTCCAAGCGGATGGGGATGCAACGCATTTGGAAACATTGCAGTGCATTGGGAGTTGTGTTAATGTGTTTGTACATAAATATGTAAATAAGCTTGCAAAATAAAGCAAAGAAAGGAATTGAAGTATGAAAAGCAAAATTCATTTTTTCCTCGTCCTCGTCCTCGCGCTATTGGCGGGTTGTGGAGCCGTAGCGGAGGTAACACAAACTACGCCGCCCATGCCAACACCGGCAGTTACGGCGATGGCTACACCTGCACCGGAGCCCGCACCCACCCCTACCCCCACGCCGCAACCCGCCCCTGTGGTGGAAGCCACCCCCG
>WQSR01000080.1 GCA_009787785.1 Defluviitaleaceae bacterium | reverse complement strand
TGCAATATAATCCTCGGGGCAAATTCATTGATTCTTACGGTAATGACACCAAACCCTTCTCTCCCGCATGACATTTATGTTGTTCCGCTCTTTATGACTCCACTAGGATATATACTCTTTTATGTGTACTATTCAAAAGTCAGTCGATTGATAAAAAGTTGATATGAACACACCTATTAAGCATTAACCGTGCAAGCGGTCATATAAGCAATGGCGTTGAAATTTTATATACGGTGAGGTGAATTATGAAAGCGAACGGAAAGAAGCCATTTGTTATAACATTTACGCTGATGTTTCGTGCGGTATCCGTGCTTGCACTTGCGGCTTTGGTATTTAACATGGTCCTTCATTTGCGAGATGATGGAACATTTATAACATTTTTCACTGAGCAGCCATTTTGGGCGACTTGGCTTGTGGCAATGTTTTTATGGCTGTTCGCTGGATTGTTTTCATCTGAAGAGGACTATGAAAGCCCCGACCCTGATGAGCAAGTCAAGGAAGCGGATGAGTAGCATGTAGTATAAGCATAACGCCGTGAATGGATAAAAATTCCGCTGTTTCGTGATTATTGAGGTTAGTAGTAAGTTATAACGATAGACTGCCGAAAGCGGCAATAGCCTATGGACGAGAAAAGCGAAGTCACCAGCATTGATTATTCCCTCCTCATGGACTTGCGGGTTGATTTCGCCTTCAAGACCTTTATAGAGGGCAATATCGAAGCACTCATCTCGTTACTCAATGCCATTTTTGCCAACGCAAAATTAACCGTATATATAACGAAGTTCTCCGAACTGCGTTATTTACACCCTTTGCAGTATGCGTTCTAATCCGTGAACGCCCGTGAATTATGGCGTGGATAGTGTGAAAGATAAATTACTTGCCACATACCTGCGAATAGGTAGCGTGGACGTGCCAGCGCGGGCCATTCACCCCGCTTCACCCCTCCACACGGGCTTTTACTCCATGGTGGTGAATTAAATTAACGTGCGCGCAAATCATTTAATCGGCAATAGCCTTGACCGCGGCCACTTCGACATGCATAATAAAGCGGTAAAAAATAATTCCCGAAAGAGGTGGATGTGTAATGACTGCTTTTGCATGGGTGGTTGAGCCCTAAAACCGAATAACCGGCACAGGCAGAAATGGAAGCGGCGGGAATGTTGCCCGTGGTTTTGCCGTGCCGCAAAGCCGAAACCTTTCGTGGATACTGTTGTGTAGTGGGATACGATTAAAGGTCGTGTCTTTTTTTATTTCAAAAAGAGGAGAATCGAATGATTAATTTGAAGCAGTATGGCTACATTGAAGCGCAGGCACCGCCCGAGGGGCTTATCCCCGGCAGGGTGGTGGCGTTTAGAAGAAATCAGTATGCTGTGATTACCGGGCATGGCGAGGTGGATGCCGTGCTGAAAGGCTCCTTTGTCCATGATGCCGTGGTGCGGGCAGATTTGCCCTGTGTGGGAGATTTTGTTTTGTTGCAATACAACGACAGCGGCGTGTCGCGTATAACGGAGCTGTTGCCGCGCCGGTCGAAATTCTCGCGGGCCGATGCCTTTGGCCATGGCTATGCCCATATTCAGGCGAACCGGGAGCAGATTGTGGCTGTCAATTTTGACTATGTGTTCATCGTCACCTCTTTGAACCGAGATTTCCGCGTGAACCGGATTTTGCGCTACCTGACCCAAACCCGGGGGAGCGGGGGACAGCCCGTGGTTATTTTGACCAAGGCGGATTTGTGCGACGATTTTTCATCCCAGGTAAAAGCCGTCCGCGAAGCCGCGGCCGATGTGCCCGTCCATGCCGTTTCCAGCCACACGGGCTTTGGCCTTGACGCGCTAAGCGCGTACCTGCAACCGGGCAAAACCGTGGTATTCCTTGGTATGAGCGGCGTGGGCAAGTCCAGCCTGTTGAATGTACTGGCCAGCGAAGCCCTGATGGAGGTGCGCCAAACCCGCAGGGAAGACGCCTCCAAGGGCAGTCACACCACCACCCACCGCCAGCTTTTCATGTTGCCCTCCGGTGCCATGGTCATCGACACGCCGGGGATGCGTGAGCTGGGGCTTTATGACGCGGAGGAAAGCATCAGCGAAGGCTTCGCCGATGTGGAAGCCCTTTTCCCCCAGTGCCGCTTCAATGATTGCCGTCACCAAAGCGAGCCGGGATGTGCCATACAGGCCGCCCTTTCCGACGGTGCCTTGCCCCGCCATCGCTGGGAGCAATACCTCTCTCAAAAGCGCGAGGACAGACGCCTCGATAAAAAGGCAAGCCTCCAGCATATGCGCGAGCGCAAGAAGCAGGGAAAGGAACTGGCGAAATTCTCCCGGGCGCACCAGAAAGGGAAGGGGAATTATTAACCACTCCCGTGTTTGACAAGCCTTTGCGCGGGTCGTATTATGAATTTATTTCCCAGAGGAGCTTGCAGACCATGCCCTTCAACGTTTCCGCGCCCTTTACCCCTACGGGGGACCAGCCCGAGGCCATTGCCGCGCTGGCCGAGGGCTTCAGGCAAGGCAGGAAATTCCAGACATTGCTGGGTGTCACCGGCTCGGGCAAGACATTTACCATGGCCCATGTGATACAGGCGTTGCAAAAGCCCACCTTGGTGATGGCTCATAACAAGACCCTGGCGGCCCAGCTTTACAGCGAGTTTAAGGAATTTTTCCCGGACAATGCCGTGGAATATTTCGTGTCCTATTACGATTATTACCAGCCGGAAGCCTATGTGCCGGCCACGGATTCCTTCATAGAAAAGGATTCCTCGGTGAACGAGGAGATTGACCGCCTGCGGCATTCGGCCACGTCGGCGTTGTTCGAGCGGCGGGATGTGGTGATTATCGCCAGCGTTTCGTGCATTTATGGGCTGGGCGACCCGGGGGAATACCGGGATATGATGCTGTCGTTGCGCACGGGCATGACCCGGGAGCGCGACGATATCATGCGCCGGCTGGTGGAAATCCAGTACAACCGGAATGATTTGAATTTCCAGCGGGGCACCTTTCGGGCCAGGGGTGACGTGCTGGAAATTTTTTTGGCCAATTCGGCGGAAGTCGCCATACGGGTGGAGTTCTTTGGCGACGAAATTGAGCGTATTACCGAAGTCCACGCCCTCACCGGGGAAGCCACGCGAACCATGAACCATATCGTGATTTGGCCCGCGTCCCACTATGTCACCAGCCGCGAGCGCATGGAAGCCGCCATCGAGGGCATAGAAGCGGAGCTGAAGGAGCAAATCGTGAACCTTAAAGCCCAGGACAAGCTACTGGAAGCCCAACGGCTGTTGCAACGCACGAAATACGATATCGAAATGATGCGCGAAATCGGTTTTTGCTCCGGCATCGAGAACTATTCCCTGCATCTTTCCGGCCGGGAGAAGGGCTCCACCCCCTATTGTCTGCTGGATTTCTTCCCGGAGGATTTTCTGATTATCGCCGACGAGTCCCACGTGAGCATCCCCCAGGCGCGGGGCATGTACGAGGGCGACCGCTCCCGCAAGAATACCTTGGTGGAATACGGCTTTCGTTTGCCCTCGGCCATGGACAACCGGCCCCTGCGCTTCGAGGAATTTGAGAAAAAAATCCCCCAGATGCTTTTCGTCTCCGCCACGCCGGCGGCCTATGAGAAGGCCAACAGCGAGCTGGAGGTGGAGCAAATCATCCGCCCCACGGGCTTGCTGGACCCGCCGGTGCACGTGCGCCCCATCAAAGGGCAAATCGACGATTTAATCGGCGAAATCAACGCCGTGGTGGAGAAGAAGCAAAAAGTATTGGTGACTACCTTGACCAAGCGCATGGCCGAGGATTTGACGAATTATTTACGGGAGGCGGGCATCAAGGTGCGGTACCTGCACTCCGATATAGTCACCTTGGAGCGGCTGGAAATCATCCGGGATTTGCGCATGGACGTCTTCGATGTGCTGGTGGGGATAAACCTGTTGCGGGAGGGGCTGGACTTGCCCGAGGTGGCTCTGGTGGCGATTTTGGACGCGGACAAGGAGGGCTTTCTGCGCTCGGCTACGTCGCTGGTGCAGACCATTGGCCGGGCAGCCCGCAACATCGACGGCCGGGTGGTGATGTACGCCGACAAGATTACCGACTCCATGGCCTACGCCCTGGGGGAAACCAACCGCCGCCGGGAGATTCAGGAGGCGTACAACCAGGCCCATGGCATCACCCCCGCTTCGATTAAGAGTAAGATTCATGAGCGCATACGCCTCACCGTGGCCGCCGAGCCCGTGAGCGCGACCTTGGCCAAGGACCCGGAATCCATGAACCGGGAAGAGCTGACCAAGGAAATCAAGCGGGTGGAAAAACAAATGAAGCAAGCCGCCGCAGAGCTACGATTTGAGCGGGCGGCGCAATTACGGGATGAGCTGTTGAATTTGAGGAGGCATCTATGAACTGGGAAGCCAATTGGATAAAGCCTGTGGGCGACTATGGCGACGTGTGCCCCGCCTTTGTACGGGAATTTACATTTGAAAAAGACATCCCCCAAGAAGCGGTGCTTACCGTCACCGCCATGGGCATGTACGAAGCGGTGCTGAACGGGACGCGTATCAGCGATTATATTTTCGCGCCGGGGTGGACCTCGCGCAAGCGGTTGCAGTACCAGACCTATGACATCCGCCCCCTCCTGCGCAAGGAAAATACCTTGGTGATTACCGTGGGCAAGGGCTGGCTCCGCTCTCCCCTGGCGGGCTGGATAGACAACAGCAAGAGCGACCCCCGGTTGCTGTTGCCTCCGGGCTTGTGCGCGCGCATGTCCTTTTCCCATGGGGAGGATATCGAAACCGACGTGCATTGGCGCGTGCGGGAAAGCCCGGTACGTTTTTCCGAGCTCTACGACGGCGAAACCTACGACGCCAGGATAACCGACGCGCCTCCCGCCCTTGAAGCCGTGGCGGTTTTCCCCGGGCCGGGTTGCGCGCTGGTGCCCCAGCAGGGCGAGGAAATCCGCCAGCAGAACCGGCTCCACCCCGCCAAACTATTTCAAACGCCCAAGGGGGAAACCGTTATCGACTTCGGGCAGAATTTGACGGGCTACATCGCCCTTGATTTGCCCCCGGCCACGGAGGCGGGGGACGCGGTGGCGTTAAGCTTCGCGGAGGTGCTGGACGCCCAGGGGAATTTCTACACGGAGAACTACCGGGGCGCGAAATCGAAAATGAATTACATCTGCAAAAAGGGAAGCCAGCAATATACGCCCAAATTTACCTTTTTCGGGTTCCGCTACGTTCGGGTGGACGCCTTTCCCGTTGCCCCGGAGGCGTCCTTTTTTACCGCCATTGCCCTGCATTCCGAGCTGGAGCGGGTGGGCTTCTTCGCCTGTTCCCATCCGCTGGTGAACCGCCTGTACGAAAATGTGGTGTGGGGGCAGAAGGGGAATTTCCTGGACGTACCCACGGACTGTCCCCAGCGCGACGAGCGGCTGGGCTGGACCGGCGACGCCCAGGTTTTTATCAAAACTGCGGCCTATATCTATGACGTGGAAAAATTCTTTGTGAAATGGCTGACGGATTTATCCTTGGACCAGGAGGAAAACGGCCAGGTGCCCCACGTAATCCCCAACGCCATGCCGGGGGAGGGGGGGAGCGCGGCCTGGGGGGACGCGGTGACGATTTGCCCCTGGGAGCTGTATCTGGCCTATGGGGAGCGGGAGATACTGGCGCGGCAGTTTGAGAGTATGCGCAAATGGGTGGACTATATCACCGCCCACACCACGGAAGAAAATCTCTGGATGGGGGGGCGGCATTTCGGGGATTGGCTTTCCACCGGGGAAACGCAAACGCGGCCGGACTTCATCGCGTCGGCTTTTTACGCCCGCTCCACGGCCTTGGTGATAAAGGCGGGTAAGCTACTGGGGAAGGATGTCGCGCCCTACGAAGCCCTCCACGCGCACATTGTAGCCGCCTTCCGCGACGCCTTTCCCGGGTACCACACCCAAACGGAATATGTGCTGGCCTTGCATTTCGGCTTGGCACGGGGGGATTGCCGGGAAGTGGCCCGTGCCCTGGCGGAACAAATCAAGGCCGACGGCAACCGCATGACCACGGGCTTTGTGGGGACGCCCTATCTGTTGCACGAGTTGAGCAAGCATGGGCATCTGGAACTGGCCTATGATTTGCTCCTGCGCGAGGCGTATCCCTCCTGGCTCTACCCCGTCACCCGCGGGGCCACCACCATATGGGAGCGGTGGGATAGCATAAAGCCCGACGGCAGTTTTCAGGACGCGGGCATGAACTCCTTCAACCACTACGCCTATGGCGCGGTGGTGGATTGGCTGTACAGCGTGGCGGCGGGCATACAAAGCGTGGAGGCGTTTCCGGGATATGAGCGGGTGGAAATCGCGCCCAGGCCCGATGCGCGGCTGGGCTGGCTTTGCGCCCAATACAAGACGCGCCGGGGCTGGGTACGCTCAAAATGGCAATACACCGGGGACGGCATACGCTACGATATCGAAACCCCGGTGCCGGCGGAAATCGTCATCGGTGACGCGACTTACCGGGTGGAGAAGGGGAGCTATACCTACGTAGTATGCTGATGCTCTGGATGGTGTACGCCTTTGTTATAGGCTTGGTGTTCGGCTCCTTTGCCAATGTGGTGATTTATCGTATCCCCCGTGGGCTGAGCATTGTCGCGCCGCCCTCGGCTTGTACGGCTTGCGGGCGGCGGCTGACCTTGCTGGATTTGGTGCCCATTGCCAGCTGGCTGGCCTTGAAGGCGCGGTGCCGCTATTGCCGGGCATCGGTGTCTATGCGGTATCCTGTGGTGGAGTTGGGCTGTGGGATGCTTTTTTCGTCCATGGTGTTCTACACGGAATCGTTTTCTGTCATACCCTTGGCTTTTTTGTGGTTTTTACTGCTTTGTGTTAGTATGATTGACATAGATGCCGGAGAAATACCCATGGGGCTGGTTTCGGCGGGCGCGGTGGCCGGGGTGGCTTGGGTAGCGGGCGCGCATTTTGTGCCGGAGTTGTTTCCCCTCGCGCCTGTGTGGCATACCGCCTTGCTTGGTGTGGTAGTGGCGGCGGCACTCTCGTGGCTTGTGGTATTTGCGCGGGTTGGGTTCGGCTTTGGGAATAGGCAACCGCTGGCCGTCCATATGGCGAACGGTTTGGGTTATGTGAAGCTGGCGTCGATGCTGGGATTGTTTTTGGGCTGGCAGAAGACGCTACTGGCCCTTTGGCTGGCGGGTGTGGTTTTTGCCGTGTTTACCTGGCGTTATATCAGGAAAAAGGATAAACCGCGCCTGCCCTTCGCGCCGTTTTTATCCGGCGGCGGGTTAATCGCGCTGTGGTTTGGGCAACCTATCTTACATATTATCGGAATAGGGTGATGGCATGAAGAAGAGAATGTATCAGGTGGCTTGCTTCTTTTTGACGCTGGTACTTATGGTTGGATTTTTCCCGCCCCAAAGGGTGGGTGTGGCCGCAGAACGACGCCCGGCGGCCCAGTCCCACCGAATGCGGGGCGTGTGGGTGACGTCGGCGTATAACCTGGACTGGCCTTCCCGCCAGGGTCTGAATGCCGCCCAGCTCCGCGCAGAAATCGACGCCATTTTGGCTCGTGCCGTGGCCAACGGGCTCAATGCCGTGTTCGTTCAGGTACGGCCGGAAGGGGATTCCCTGTTCCCATCGGAGATTTTCCCCTGGTCGGCGGCCTTTACCGGGGTAAAGGGGCAGGTGCCGGATTTTTATGCCCTGGAGGGCTTTGACCCGCTGGCCTACTGGATTGAGCGGGGGCACGCTTTGGGCGTGGAGGTTCACGCCTGGCTCAACCCCTTTCGCATCACCCGCCGGGGGCGCAACATCACCGACCCCCGGGATTTGCCCGCGGGCCATCCCGTGCGGCTGAACCCCAGCCTGGCCATCGCCTATAATAATGGTTTGTTCCTCGACCCCGGCAATCCCGCCGCCTTACAACTGATAGCCGACGGCGTGGCGGAGATTCTGCGCAACTATCCCACCATTGACGGGATTCACCTGGACGATTATTTCTACCCCAGCCGCAACTTTCCCGACGGGGCTACCTTTGCGCGCTACGGCGGCGGCTTCGAGGACATCCACTACTGGCGGCGCGACAATGTAAACCGGATGATTCAACTCCTGCAAACCACGGTGCGGGAGCTCAATCCCCGTGCCCGGTGGGGCGTTTCCCCCACGGCCATCTGGATGAATTACGAAAACGATGCCCGGGGCAGTCATACCCGGGGCATGGAATCCTATCACGCGGCCTATGCCGACACCCGCCGCTGGGTGCTGGAGGGCTGGGTGGATTATATTGTGCCGCAGATATACTGGATTGTGGGCTTCGAGGTGGCTTGCTTTGACCGGGTGCTGTCCTGGTGGGAAGGCGTGGTGGAAGGCACGGGCGTGGATTTGTATGTGGGCGTGGCCCCCTACCGGGAAGTCTTGCGCTATACAGAGGCCCGCTTCGCCAACTGGACCGAGGGCGAAATTGCGCGCCAGCTGGAGCGCAACAGCCAATCCGATGTGGTGAGCGGCACGATTTTCTTCCGGGAAACCCACCTGCGCGGCGAGATAGGCCAGGCCGTCCGGCGGTTTTACCGCAATGTATTGCCGGGGACATTCCCCGACCAAGTGCCCACTCCCGCCGCCGATGCCCCCAGCCGCGTTATGGGCCGGTTGAGCGTGGCACAGCCCGCCAACAACCGTTCCATTACCGACGCCGCCAATTTCAATTTCTTTGGCACCGCCGTCCCGGATTTGCCCCTGCATGTCAACGGAATAGAAGTGACCAACCGCACAGAGGAAGGCTTCTTTAATATATTCCTCCCCCTCGTCCGGGGAGAGAACCGCTTTACCTTCACCCAGCCCGGCCAGCCCAATGTGGTGCGGGTGATTACCAACAATGCCCCCCCTATCGTACCCCTGCCCACCATGCCCGCCCCGGCCATTACCAACGCTTTCCCCGCCGCCGATGAATGGGTGCAGGCGGGTGCCACCATTACCTTGCGGGCCACCGCCCCGGCGGGTGCCACGGTTTCTGCCCGGGTGGGCAACCAGACCATCCCCCTCACCCAAACCAATCCCAATTTGAACAGCACCGCCAACCGGATTTACGCCGCCAATTTTACCGGCGAATTTACTACACCTGCTACCGATGCCACCGCCATCGCCGATTTGGGGCGCGTGACTTACACCGCCACCTTCCGCAACCAGACCCTCACCGCCACATCGGCGGGG
>WQSR01000079.1 GCA_009787785.1 Defluviitaleaceae bacterium | reverse complement strand
GGAAAAAGCAAGGCGTACCCAGCGGCGGGGGTGGCGTAGTGGAAGGCGATTTTCGCCGTGCGCTCGTCCATGCGGGTAATGGAGGCGATATTTTCAACGACATGGCGATAAATCGCGTCCTCGGGGGCGTGGCGCAGGGCTTCCACCGAGAAAATCAAGTCATCCGAGGACACGGGCATCCCGTCGCTCCATATGGCCTCGTGGTGAATCGTCGCCACCACGCCGGAGAAATCCAGGGAAAATTCCAGCTCGGCCAGATGCCCCACGGGGCGTAGCTCCGCGTCCAGCACCGCAAGGGGCTCGAAGAGTAGACCCAAAACCCGCGCCACGGTTTTGTCCCGGTTCAGCAGGGGGTTCAGGGTCAGAGGCACGCGCATGGGTAGGCGCAAAATACCGTCGTCCTCACGGGAAAGGGCGGTGTATTCCGGCAAGCGGGGGTTGGGCGCGTCGGGCAAATCGTCAGGGGCTTCAAGGGAAAATTCAATATCCGGGAAGAAGGGGGCGGGCGGGTCCTCCGGGAGAAACCCGCAAGCGGCCAACGCGAAAAAAAGCGCGAGTAAAATGGGTAAACTATATTTTTTCATCCCTCACCGCCACCGCAAAAGTACTGCATATACCCGCTGATTGAAAAAAACGCGGTTTATGTAATGATAGGTCTCCGGGAAAGGGATAGTATCCAGGGTGCGCCCATCGGCGGACACCGCCGGGTCGTTCAGCCAGTTCCGTACATTCCCCTGCCCCGCGTTGTAGGCCGCCAAGGCCAAGCGCATGTCGCCGTCAAACATATCCAACAGCCGGTTCAAATAAAAGCTACCCAAGGCGATGTTCACCTCCGGCCGCCACACATCCTCCGGCGCGAAGTCTGCCAGCCCTGCCAGTCCCGCCAGCCATTGTGCCGTGGCGGGCATCAGTTGCATCAGGCCCTGGGCTCCCTGGGGTGACTGGGCCCGGGGACGGAAACTGCTTTCGGCCATTATCACCGCCATTATCCAGGAAGGGTCAATGTCCCCGGCGTGGGCGCGGACGTATTCGAGGTGGTACACCGGAAAGCGGATACGCACCCCCATAATGCCCACCGCCACCGCCAACACGACAGCCAGGAGCAAAAGGACGGGAAATGAAAGGATTCTTCTGCGTTTTTTCATGGGTTTAATACGGCCAGTACTTTTTCCCGCAAGTCTTCAACGCCGCCGTCGTTTTCGATAATCACCTGGGCGTAGGGCTTTAGGGATTCATCCCCTACCCGGCTGGCCAGCCTACGGACGGCGGCCTCCTCCGTCAGGTTATCCCGCCACATAATGCGCTGGGCGCGAACCGTGTCACTGGCCGTCACCAGGATAACGGTCTCACACAATGTATGCATCCCCGACTCGATGAGCAAGGGCGCGTCGATGACGGCGAAGGGGAAGGTGCCCAGCTCCTTCAGGGCTTCTAAGTAGGCTTGGGTCGCTTCCCACACCTTGGGATGGATGATGTCCTCCAGAAGCTTCAGCACCTCGGGCCGCCCAAATACCCGGGCACTCAACAGCTTGCGGTCAATTTCCCCGTCGCCGCCCAAAATTTCCACCCCGAAGGACTGGATGATGGGGTCGAAGGCGGCCTTGCCCTGTAGCATGGCCTCATGGGCCAGCTTGTCGGCACTGATGATATAGCCACTGCCCAGCTCCTTTAGCAATTGGGCCACGGTGCTGGTGCCACTGCCACTGATTCCGGTTACGCCGATTGTTTTCATTTCGTCTCGTACCAACTTTCCCCGGCGTGAACCTCCGCCACCAAGGGCACGCACAGCTCCGCCGCGTTTTCCATTTCGGTTTTTACGATTTGCTTTACCGTTTCCAGCTCGTCGCGAGGGACTTCCAGCAACAGCTCGTCGTGGACTTGCAGTATCAGCTTCGCGGCCAGCCCCCCGGATTGTAAACGCCCGGCCACGCGAAGCATCGCGATTTTTATGATATCTGCCGCCGTGCCCTGGATGGGCATATTCATGGCCACCCGTGCGCCAAAGGAGCGGATATTGAAATTGTGGGATTTCAGCTCGGGCACTGCCCGGCGGCGGTTGAACAGCGTGGACGCGTACCCGGTTTCCTTAGCTATGCGCACCCGGTCGTCCATGAATTGCTTCACCTTCGGGTATTGCAGAAAATACCCCGCGATATAATCCTCCGCTTCCCATACGGGAATGCCCAAATCCTCGCTCAGCCCAAAGGCAGAGATGCCGTAGACGATGCCGAAATTCACGGCCTTGGCGTTGTTGCGCTGGGCGGGGGTCACGGCCTCGGGCGCGATGCCCAGCACCTGGGAGGCCGTCAGCCGGTGGATGTCGGCGTTTTCGGTGAAGGCGCGAACCAGCACCGGGTCAGCCGACATATGGGCCAGTATGCGCAGTTCAATCTGGCTGTAGTCCGCGTCCACGAAGACACAGCCCTCCCGGGGCACAAATGCCTTGCGTAGCTCACGCCCCAGGGGCATCCGCACCGGGATGTTTTGCAGGTTGGGCTCCGCGCTGGACAGCCGCCCCGTGGCGGTGAGGGCCTGGCGAAAGGTTGAATGAATCCGCTGGGTGAAGGGGTTAATCAGCGGGAGCAAACCGTCGATGTAGGTGGATTTCAGCTTGGCGTGGGCGCGGTATTCCAGCACCATGGAAACGATGGGGTGGGCGGCCCGGAGCTTCTCCAGCACGTCTGCCGCTGTGGAGTAGCCCTGCTTGGTTTTTTTGCCGCCGCGCAGACCCAGCTTTTCGAATAAAATAGTGCCCAGCTGGGCGGGGGAGTTGATGTTAAAGGTTTCCCCCGCGTGCTGGTGGATTTCCTCGGTGAGCTGGTTCAGCCGGGCGGCCAGGGCTTCCCCGTAGGTTATCAGCACCTCCCGGTCGGCTTGGATGCCCACGGCTTCCATGTCGGATAAAGCACGGGCCAAGGGGAGCTCGATGCCTTCATATAAATCCTGCTGGTGGTTTTGCACCAAAGCTTCATACAAAATAGGCTGAAGGCGGTGAATGGCTTGGGCGTATTCCACGGCGTCGGCTTCCTCGGGCAAGGTCTCGCCAAGATATTGGTAGGCCAGGTCGGGGATGCTTTTCTCCGCGTTGAGGGAATCCAAGGTGTAGGCGGCCAGCATGGCGTCAAAGGCCAGATTTCGCGGCTCTATGCCATGACCGCGCAAACGGCGCGTGTCTTCCTTCACGTCGTTGGCAAATTTCGGTATGCCGGCTTCCAGCCAGGGCTTGGCGGCTTGGAGCAAATCGCCGTTTACGTAGCAGGGCCCGTGTCCCTCGGCGAAGATGCCGATACCCGTACACTCGGGCTCCCCCCACAGGGCATAATAGGACACAGGGGTGCCCAACGCAATGAGCAAGGAAAAAAATGCTTCCGCTTCGGGCATGGTGGCAATGCGCTTCGCTTCAAGTGTTGCCTCCGGCGGGGGCTTGGCTTCGTCTGTGGGTGCGCCGCCCGCTTCCATTTCCTTGGCGAACCGCTTCGCCAACTGCCGCAATTCCAGCCGCTGGATTTCCGCCAGGGCGTCGGGGTTCCATATGCCCGCCGCCGGGGTTAAGGCAAGTGCCACAGGGGCGTCGGTGACAATGGTGGCCAGCATTTGGCTAATCCGCGCTTGCTCCGTGTATTCAAGCAGATTTTCCGCCGCTTTTTTGGGCTTGATTTCCGTGGCGTGGGCGATGGCGTTTTCCAGCGAGCCAAAAGCCGTAATGATTTTCGTCGCCGTCACCTCGCCGATGCCCGGCACGCCGGGGATATTATCCGAAGAATCCCCCATCAGGGCCTTCACATCAATATAGGCGGCGGGGGAGACGCCGTATTTCGCCCGCACATCGGCGGCGAAATAGGTCTCCACCTCGGTTTTGCCGCCCTTTGTCTTGGGCAAACGAATGCACACCGTATCCGTTGCCAGCTGGAGCAAATCCCGGTCGCCGGAGATGATTACGGGCTGTAGCCCCTGGGCCTGGGCCCGCACCGCCAAGGTACCGATGATGTCATCCGCTTCGTAGCCGGGGTATTCGGCGGGGGAGAGGCCCATTTTCCCCAGCAAAGCCTTCAAGGCGGGCACTTGCTGGCGCAACTCGTCGGGCATGGCACGCCGGGTTCCCTTATACGCGCCATACCGCTCGTGCCGGAAGGTGGGCACGGGCAAATCAAAGGCCACGGTAATATAGTCCGGCTTCTCCTCGTCCACAAACCGCAGTAATATCCCCATAAAACCAAAAATCGCGCCTGTATGCGCCCCGGACGACATAGTAAATGCCGGAAGCGCGTAAAAAGCGCGATTGAGAATGCTAAAGCCATCCACAAGCAAAATTTTCTTCATACGTAACCCTCTCGTCTTGCCTCGTGTCAGCGGTGCATCAGCAGTATACCACGAAAGGGCTCAAAATAAAGGGTGTTAATTCAATATCCACACATTCAAATCCCGCCGCCCGAATCGCAGGGCGTCGGCATGGTTATACATAAACAGGTCGATGCTGTAGCCCACGATGGCACTGCCCCGGTCGGCGGCGACAGCGAACCCGTAACCTTCTACGTACAAATGGGTACCAAAGGGAATCACCGAGGTATCCACGGCTACGATGCCGTGCTGTACCCGTCTGCCGGAGGCGGTTACGCCGGAGAGGTGGCTGTAGGCGGGCCGGCCCGTGCAAAGGATACAGGCGCAGTACGCCGTGGCGTGCATCCGAACGCGCCGTACATAGTGGAAGTCGGGGGCGTTGGGGTTGGTCAATGCCCCCAGCTGGGCGGTGCCTATGTCATAGATAGCGTCTACCGGTACGGATATCATATAGGTTTCCGTAATGGTTCGGCTGTCCTCATATCCCCCGATGTACACAACATTTACCGTTACCTCTTGTTCACCCGGCACGCCCCGCTGGCGCGCATGGGTGCGCCCGTACCGCACGGCCCCGGTGTGGTTTTGAATCACTTCGTAGGCAATTTCCACGATTTCTGTGTAGTAGCGGCTCCGCCATGAGGTAAATTGCAATCTGTCCCGGGTCGCCACCTGCCTGTCTAATTCGTAGGTGTATAAAAAAGCCTTGTCGTACCTATCCTGCACCTGGGCCAAAATGTCCGCCACCGTGGTTCCGTAGCGCACGGTCCATTGGATGGGCGCGTTGCTGTCGGTGGCTACATAGAAGCGTATCGCCGGATTTACCCTAATTTCCATGCCGTGGTATATATATGCCCCCGACGGGTAGCTTACCCTGTCCAACTCTGTGGTGATGATGCCTACAGTCTGCATGAGCTCGCCCACGGTTTGTGCGGCGGTTTCGTGCTGGTGCACCTGACCGGAATGATGAATGGTTACTATGGGGAAATCCTCGTCAGCGGCGGTAAAGTCAAAAACCACAAGGGGCAAGAGGATGGTCGCAACCAAGGCAAAGCCCAGCACTGCGCAAACAGCTCTTATCCTGTGCATTTTTCCCTCCCTATTTCCAAACTTTGAAGGGATGGTAACATTTTCTTAATAATTTTGCAACAAATATATATCGCAATTTAACATCTTAAACGACAAGAATCCCTTAAAACGGGGGTTTGAGCAACCCTCGTTCCGTGACGAAAGCCTCTATAAGTTCCGAGGGCGTCACATCAAAAGAAGGATTAAACACCTTCACGCCCTGGGGGGCGACGGGGGAGGCGTACCAGAGGTGGGTCACTTCCTGTGGGTCGCGCTCCTCGATGGTGATATCCGCGCCGGTGGGGGTGGCTTTGTCTATCGTAGAAAAGGGCGCGCACACATAAAAGGGAATACCAAACCGCTTGGCCAGAATCGCCACCCCATGGGTCCCGATTTTATTGGCGGTGTCGCCGTTGGCGGCTACCCGGTCACACCCGACGAAGACCGCGTCCACCCAGCCGTTGGCCATCACCGTGGCCGCCATGTTATCGCAAATGAGGGTGGTGTCCACCCCTGCGGCCTGCAACTCAAAGGCGGTAAGCCGCGCCCCCTGCAAAACCGGGCGGGTTTCATCCGCGTACACCCGAAGCTTCATCCCCTGCTCGTGGGCATAATACACCGGGGCCAAGGCCGTGCCATAGCCCGCCGTGGCCAAGGCACCCGCGTTGCAATGGGTCAAAATGCCCATACCGGGCTTCAGCAATGCCGCGCCGTGCTTGCCGATTAAACGGTTGTTGGCGATATCGTCGGCTTTTATTTGCTCGGCCGTGGCGCGGAGCACTTCCACGAAGCACGAAACCGCCCCGGATTCAACACCCTGCACCGCCTCCTCCATAGCCGTCAACGCCCACGCCAAATTAACGGCGGTGGGGCGGGAGGTATTCAAATACGCGCAAGCCCGCGCCATTTCCGTTAAAAAGGCTTCCTTATCCGGCTCACCCAGCGCGTATCCCTTCATATGAATATACAGCCCCATGGCCGCCGTAACCCCGATGGCCGGCGCGCCGCGCACCCGCAATTCCTTGATGGCGTCCCACACCTGCGCCAAGGTGGTGAGGGGGATGTAATTCACCTCCCCGGGCAACAGGCTCTGGTCCAGAATAACTACCGCCGAATTGGCATCGTCCAGGTATAAAGTTTCCATACGTGTATCACCCTTATTTTTTCTGGCTAGTATATCTTACGTGCGCAATTTAACAAGTCAGAGGTTGCAAATGCTGGCGAAAAATGCTAGTCTTGGGCGATACAATAATATTCGGAATGCTTTTTTATTAAGTTGGTGGAACGATTGCTTTTTACCTCCGCAAATTTTTTGCTGTTCCTGCTGATTCTGTTCGCGCTGTATCAGGCCATCCCGCAGCGATACCGTTGGGCCACGTTGCTGTTGGGCTCCATGGTTTTTTATGCCTTTTCCGGGCCGATTTTTTTACTTTACATATGCGCCACCATTATCGTTTCCTATGTGTGTACCATGGGAATGCGCCGCATTTGGGAAAGGTGCGACTATATAAGCGAAGGCACTGACGATAAGGCCCTGCGCAAGCAATACAAGGCAGAGGCCAAAGCCGCCAGCAAGCGGTGGCTGGTCACTGCCTTGGTTATTGTGCTGGGCTTGCTGGCCATGGTGAAGTACACGGATTTTGTCATCGGCAACACAAATACGGTCTTGGGCTGGATGGGGGCGGACCGCTCCTTTGGCTTTATGCGCTTTGCCTTGCCCATGGGGATTTCCTTTTACACCTTCCAAACGGTGGGCTATCTCATCGACGTGCACCGGCAAAAAAGCAAGGCCCTCCCCAATCCCTTCCGGCTGGCCTTGTTCGTTTCCTTTTTTCCACAGGTGGTGCAGGGCCCCATCAGCCGCTTCGATATGCTGGGCAAAACCCTGTACAGCGGCGAATCCCTCAACGGGCACAACTTGACCCGGGGGGGGATGCGGGTTTTGCTGGGCTTCTTCAAGAAGCTGGTAATTGCCGACCGCCTTTGGCCCGCGCTGGTGGTGCTTACGAGCTATCCCGAGGACTTCATGGGGGCGTATTACCTTTTCAGCATCGGCCTGTACGCGGTGATTCTCTTCATGGATTTCACCGGAGGCATCGACATCACCATCGGCGTGGCGGAGATGTTTGGCATAAAAATGCCCGAAAACTTTAACCGGCCCTTTTATTCCCGCTCCATCCAGGAATACTGGACGCGCTGGCACATTACCATGTACATGTGGTTCCGGGACTATTTGTTCTACCCCATGACCCTGAGCAAGGGTATGCTCCGCGCCACAAAGTTTTGCCGCCGGGTGCTGGGGGACGGGCTGGGCAAGCGTTTGCCCGTGCATATTTCCTTGCTGTGGGTGTGGTTCCTCACCGGACTGTGGCATGGAGCCACTTGGAATTTCATTGCCTGGGGGCTGGCCAACGGCATCGTAATCATGCTGGCGCAGGAGCTGACGCCTTTGAAAAACCGTTTTCACGCCCGCTTTGCCGGGGCGAAAACCAACCGCATTTTTATTTGCCTACAGATTCTATGGACATTCTGGCTGATGAATATGATACGTTCCTTTGACATCTATGCCGGGGTGCGCAATACCTTTGGTATGATGGGCTCGGTGGTGACGGATTTCGGGCTGGGGGATTTCCTGACCCGGGGCTTGTCGGAGCTGACCCTCTACACCGCCGATTATATCGCCGCCGGGGCGGGAATGCTGGTGATTTTTTGGATTAGCTACCTGGGCCGCGACGGCACGGATTACCGGGATAAGCTCAAAAACAATTTCCACTGGGTTGCCCGGTATGCCGTGGTGGGCCTGATTTTTTTCATGACTTTGGTGCTGGGGGCCTATGGCCACGGCTACGATGCCAGGCAGTTTATTTATAATATGTTTTAAGGGGCTTGCAAGATGCGACCTGCCATTGTTAAAATAGTTGTTGGATTTTCTGCCTTTGTGCTGGTGTTCTTTGGCTTGCAACGTCTGCTTGTGCCGAAATATGCCTCGGACATTTTGCATGGCGGGCTGATACGCGAATACTACCGCTCCGGCTTCGACCACGACATCCTTTTCATCGGCGACTGTGAGGTGTTCGCCAATTTTTCCCCCATTGCCCTATGGGAGGAATTTGGCATGACCTCCTTTATCCGGGGTACGCCCCAGCAATTGATTTGGCAATCCTATTATTTGTTGCAGGACACCCTGCGCTTCGAAACACCACGGGTAATTGTATACAATGTACTTTCCATGCAATACAATGAACCGCAGAACGAAGCATACAATCGCTTAACACTGGACGGGATGCGCTGGGGAATGCCGAAAATACGCGCCATCTCCGCGTCCATGACCGAGGAGGAGGACTGGCTTTCGTACATCTTCCCCCTTTTGCGCTTCAAGGACCGCTGGCGGGAGATTGGCGCGGAGGATTTCCGCTACTTTTTCCGTGACCCACGGGTGTCCGTCAACGGCTTTGTCATCCGCGCCGACGTGCGGCCCGTGGGGTGGATTCCCGCCCCCGCGCCCCGCGCCAACTACCAGTTCGGCGACAAAGCCTATGCTTATCTGGAGCGAATTACCCGGCTGGCCGCCACCCACGACATCCCCCTGATTCTGGTGAAGGCCCCCTCCCCCGCTACCCCCTGGCCTGACCGCTGGAACCAGCAAATCGTGGATTTTGCCCACCAGCACGACCTTATGTACATCAACTTTTTTGACTATATTGACGACATCGGGCTGGACTTCAACTACCATACCTTCAACGCGGGACTGCATCTGAATGTTTTTGGCGCGGAGAAGCTGGCGCGGTTCTTTGGCGGTATTTTGCAAGAGACATTTGACTTGCCCGACCGCCGGGGCGAAGCGGCACTGGCGGCGCGCTGGGGCGAAAAGGCCGACCTGTATCACCGGGTCGTCGCACGGCAACTGGCAGAAATAGCGCGGTACGGAACCATAAAAAATCTTTTGGTTGAGTGAGGTAATGACCATGAAAAAACTGATTTTGGCAATTTTAGCAATAATGCTGGCGGTGCTGGGCACGGTGGCCTTGGCGGGGTGCGGCGGCGCAAGCCCCTCCTTGCCGGAGGCAACCCCTTCTGCTTTAAGCGAACCCGCCCCCG
>WQSR01000078.1 GCA_009787785.1 Defluviitaleaceae bacterium | reverse complement strand
TGCCACCCGGGCAAGCGGGAAACTTCTCGCGCCACTATGATTCGCTTCGCTCACAATCGTTGTGCGAGAATTTCCCGCGCACGGGTGGCGCACTGTGCCGCCAAGCCCCGAAAACGGGGAAGGGTTCGCGTACAAGCGACGCGGGAAGCTTTCCGCCCAATGTGGGTACGTTTTGGGGAGTTCCCCCGGCGGACGGTTCTCACTTTATTCGGCTATTTAATCTTCATCTTCGCAGTCGGTGGCTTCCCGTTCTTCCTTTAACGCCTCGCCGATGGCCATACCCCGGCGGTACATGTCCATCACCCGTTGCATGATGGCTTCGTCCAGTCGGGCAACGCCCTCTTCCAGCTTGCGCAGGTGGGAGTTGCGGAAATCGTTTGCGTCGGCGCGGCCGTTGGGAACCCGGGCAGTACTCTGAATAAATTGCATCGGCCCAAGGACATTTTTCAAGCCGAAGGAATTGTCGCTGTCCACGGCATGGCGCAATAACAAGGCTTCCCTTGAGCGCAAGCCCCGCACATGGGCGAGGTAGTGAATCGTTTGGGCATTGGCGTCAATGCGTGCCAGATTCTTTATCACGTCGCGCTCG
Source organism: Defluviitaleaceae bacterium (assembly GCA_009787785.1). Taxonomy (GTDB): domain Bacteria; phylum Bacillota; class Clostridia; order Lachnospirales; family WQUN01; genus WQRX01. Next base: position 9,058 of record WQSR01000078.1, on the reverse strand, counting down.
GCGGCTTGCTCGGCGGCCTCCCGCTCCCTTATGGGCGCGGACTGGTTCTCGGCCCGTTCTTCCGCGGCTTCTTCCCGCTCGCGGATGCGTTCCTCCAGGCGGGCTTGCATGTCGCGGGCTCCCAGTTCCAGGGCCAGAGCCTCGCGCTGGGCGCGTTGTTCGTGGATTTGGGTGATTTGCTCGGCCAGCATATCCATCATGGTATAGCGGGACTCGATTTCCTGGCTCACCGCGCTTGTGTCGATTTTCAACGCTTCGGCGTCGTATTCCTCGCCCCTGTCTCTTTTGGCCTGGGCCATGGCGGCATTGCTCAATTGCTGTCGCAGGGCTTGGATATGCCCGGCGGCTTGCCCTATGCGGTCATTTATTTTCTGAATGCGTGCCTTTTCGCCCTCCTGCACGCCAAGCTCCTGCTCGGTGCGGCGCGCACGAAACTGCTCAATACGGCTCTGGCGGCGGGAAACATGCTGACGCTGTAGCTGTAGGGTGGTATTTTCTCCGTTGCCGGAAAATGTGATATACATTGCCCTTCACCTCTTAGAACATGGAGTCGAATAGCATTCCCGCATTCATCCAGTTATTGAATTGGTTGTTCCAGTTGGCACTCATTTGGGTCATGTCAAAGTTCGCCATGGGGTTGGCGGCGTTGGCACCCACATAGCTGGCGGCGTTGCGCCCCACCCGGTCGGCCATGCGCTCCACCCGGTTAAAAAAGCCGGCATTGGAACGAACCCCGCCCGGCTGGGCAAATTCCTCCAGCGCGCCGCTTGCCGCGGCCTCGCGCATACGCTCCTCGTTGATATCCAGGAAGCCGTGCTGATTCATGTTGATGCCCACCCGGGCCAGCGCGGAGGTGCTCGAATTAATCATACTGCGCAATTCCCGCTCCAGGCGGCCTCCGTTTTGCCCGGCGCGGTTGGCTTGGGCCACTTCCACCAAATCGTTGAATAGATTCACCATATTGCGCAGGGCGTTGATTTGGCCCACTTCGTCGCGTGCCATGGTGATTCCGGCTGTTCCGGCGGCGCGGATTTGGGCGGTGGTGCCAAAGCCCAGGTCCAGCTCGTTACTGCGGGAGGTCTGCAACGCGCCGGTGCGGCCATCGCGGTTTACCCTAAACTGGGCGTCTTGCGCCTGTTGGGTTACGGTAGTCACGCCCAAGGCGTTGGCGGCATTGCCGCTCACGGTGAAATTGGGCTGGCCTTCGTTGCGCACTCCCGTTTCCTGGAATTGCAACACCAGCGCGCTGGTTTGGGCGTTGCCCGTGCCTTCTCGCGCCACGGAAGCCGTAACGCCGACGCTGTTGCGCACATTGATGGCGTCGGCAAACCGCTGGTGTACGGTTTGCACCGTGTCGCTGGCGGAGACATGGACATTGAAATTAAATGTCTGGCTGCCCACGGTGATATTCAGCTGGTTGTTCCCTTGGACAAAGCCCGAATCCACGGCCCGTGCGTTGACATTGCGCGCCGTGCCCTCGTTGCGCTGGGCGGTGGCGATTTGCAATACCTCCACTTCAAAGTCGCCGGCGCGGTTCATCCGGTTGTTTGAGTTTAGAATGGCCATGACCTCTGTATTGCCGGAAACGGCGTGGAGGGAGCCAAAGGGCGTGTGTGGGTCGCTCCCGAAGCCCATCGCGTCCCGCATGGCGGTGCGCAGGGTGTCGGCGGTACCCCGTATGTCCATCAGTGCCTCGCGGAAGGCGGGATGGGTGCTGGCGTTGTTGGCACCTTGAATCCCCGAGGAGGAGGAACGTACCATAAGACTGCGGCCGCTTAGCCCCCCGGCCATCCAGTTGCCGCCGCCCATCGGGCTAAAATTGGTGTTAATGTTCACAACAATCGCCTCCATATATTTTCTTGGTATGAAATGATTCACATATTTTAACTGTGTATCGTCATTCCACGCTAATTATATGAGCAACTAAAGACATATGCCGGCGGCAGATTGCGAAACTCCCGGGTGATTTCAATGGAATCAAAGAAGCCCGCGATAAAAGCCCTCCGGTACATACTGTACTGGAAGGTGACAAACCGGCCATCCTTATGTAAAAACGCCCGCGCCTGGGTCAATATCCGCTGGGAAGCCTCCGGCGGCAAACTGGCGAAGGGCAGACCCGAAACGATATAGTCTGCCTGGGCAATTTCGCGCTGGGCCAAATAAACGCCCACGTGCTCCGCAGAGCCGTTGATGATATGTACATTTTCCATTCCGGCGTATTTTTTTTGCAAAAGGGCAGAAAAATGGGCGTCGCGCTCAATGGCTACCACCACTGTTTCCGCCCGCCGCCGCCGTAATATCTCGTCGGTAAAAACCCCCGTCCCCGGCCCAAATTCCACCACGCACCGCGCCTTCTCAAAGTCGATGGGCTTTACCATTTTCCGTGCCAGAAAACGGGAGCTGGGTGCCACCGCGCCCACAAAGCGCGGCCGGGCAAGGTAGTGCAAAAAAAACCGCATACGCGGTTTATCTCCTCTTGTTCCTTCTGTTTATCCCGGCGATACGCTCATTGGAAATCTTCTGCCACGACTTGAATTTCTCTTCAAAGGAAGCGGCCTGGGCGGCGGTAATCACCGGGGGCGGGTCGTAGCGGTAGGAATATTCCCCGTCCTCCTCCTCGTCCTCGTATTGGAACGAGGGCTGGGGCACATCCTTCATGGACAAAGAAATCTTGCCCGTGGCGGCTTCGTGGGACACAACCCGCACGTCCACCTCGTCGCCTACGTTCAAAACGTCCGCGACATTTTGAACATATCCGTTGGTAATTTGCGATATATGCACAAGCCCCGGCGTGTTCCCCGGCAGGGAAACAATCGCGCCGAAGGGTTTAATTTTGAGCACAGTCCCTGTGTAAATATTACCCACCGTGATGCTTTCCGACATGCGCATGGCCCCTTTCCAGCAATAATTCCTTTATTTTTCGTAAACTATATCACACCTAATCCACAATTGTCCACGATTAACGCCCAAAGCGCGTCCCGCCCCTGCCTCGTTTCGCTGGAAAAGGGTATGGGCGCGTCCTCCATGTCCAATGCCCGCCGCAAAATACCCAAATGCTTCGCCACCTGATTGCGCGAAAGTTTGTCACTTTTGGTGGCCACCACCGTAAAGGGCAGCTGATAATACAAGCACCACTCATATATCATGCGGTCCCCCGCGCTGGGCTCGTGCCGGATGTCCATAAGCAGAAAAATCCGCTTCAGCGGGGCGCGGTCTTTTAAATATCCCTCCACCATGGCCCCCCATGTTTCCTGCTCGGCCTTCGACACCCGGGCATAGCCATAGCCCGGCAAATCCACGAAGTACAGCCTATCCTCCACGGAAAAAAAATTGATGGTGCGGGTTTTTCCGGGCTGGCGGCTGGTGCGGGCCAGCTTTCTGCGCCCCAGCATGGCGTTAATCAACGAGGATTTCCCCACATTGGAACGCCCGGCAAAGGCCACCTCGGGCCAGCGCGTGGTGGGGAATTGGGCGGGGGCCACCGCCGTGGCGGCGATGTCGGCGCGGTTAATGATTATGCTCATGGGTTAATTCCTTCACACCAGCCGCCCCCGGTGGAAAATTTTCTTTCCCTTTTGTATGAGGAGGAAAGCCTCCTGTTCAGCCGGCTCCGGGGAGAGGAAATCCTTTGCCGTCACATCCTGCTCGTGGGAGTCGATTTTCACGTCGTTCATTTTAATGCCGCCCTGGGAAATCAATCGGCGGCCTTCCCCCCGGGATTCGATTAGCCCCATTTTTTCCAGCAGAACCACGATGTTGATGCCCGCTTCGGCCTCGGCGCGGGGGATGGCGGTGCAGGGCATGGATTCCGTGGTTCCGGTACCGCTCCCGGCGAAGAGGGATTTTGCCGCGTCCCGGGCCTTGCGCGCTTCCTCCTCGCCGTGGACGATTTTCGTCACCTCAAAGGCGAGGATTTCCTTGGCTTTGTTCAGCTCCGCGCCCTGCCAGCGGGCCATTTCCTCTATTTCCTCCAAAGGCAAAAAGGTGAAGAGCTTCAAATCCCGTACCGTGTTGCCGTCCGATGTGTTGCGCCAATGCTGGTAGAAGTCATAGGGGGAGGTTTTTTTCGCGTCCAGCCATACGGCGTTGCCCATGGATTTACCCATTTTACTGCCGTCGGAGGCGGTGAGGAGTACGTTGGTCAGGCCATAAACCTGGGCCCCCTCCTTTTTGCGCACCAGGTCAATGCCGGCGATGATATTCCCCCATTGCTCGCTCCCGCCCAGCTGTAGGCGGCAGTTGTAACGGCGGTACAGCTCCAGGAAATCATAGGCTTGCATGAGCATGTAGGTCAGCTCGAAGGCGGTGAGCCCGTCCGCAAGCCGGGATTTATAGCATTCTGCGGCCAGCATCCGGTTCACATTGAAATGGACGCCCACATCCCGCATGAACTCCACCAGGTTCAAGTCCAACAGCCAGCCGTTTTCCTCCATGATGGCCCCGTTCTCGCCATATTCCACAAAGCGGGCGAATTGTTCCTTGAAACAGGCGATATTGTGGGCCACGCGCTCCTGGGACATGACCTGCCGCATGTCGTTGCGGTCGGTGGGGTCGCCAATCATGCCCGTCCCCGTGCCCATAAGCGTGATAAGGCGGTGCCCTGCCTGGGCCATGTGCTTATGGAGCATGAGGGTCAGCAGATGGCCCGTGGTTAAGCTGTCGGCGGTGGGGTCGTAGCCTTGGTAGAAGACAACGGATTCCTTGCCCAGCAACGCACGCAACTCCTCCTCGTGGGTGCATTGGGCGATGAAGCCCCGGGCCTTCAGGGTATCGTATACATTAGGCATTTTGTACCTCTTCTTCGCATTCGCGCATGGCCAGAATGGTTTCGCTGATGAGCTCATCCAGGGGCCAGTTCAGCTTTTCCGCGCCCTGGGTGATGACCTCACGGGAACAGCCCGCGGCGAATTTTTTGTCCTTAAATTTTTTCTTCACGCTGGAAAGTTCCAAGTCGCGGGTGGATTTGCTGGGGCGCATCAGCGCGGTGGCCCATATTAGACCCGTCAGCTCGTCCACCGCGTAGAGGATTTTTTCCATGATGTGCTGTGGCTCGTAGGGGGATTGGGTCATGCCCCAGCCGTGGCTCAGCGCGGAGGCGATAATGTCCTCGGGAACGTTCTCACTGCGCAGAATTTCTATACCCGCCACGCAATGCGCTTCCGGGTGAAGCTCAAAATCCGTATCGTGCAACAGCCCCACAATACGCCAGTATTCTTCCCGCTGTGGGTCATGTTTAGCCGCGAAATAGCCCAGCACCCCGCTAACCGTTTCCCCGTGGCGTATGTGATAGGATTCTTTGTTATATTTGCGCAGGATGCTTCCGGCGGTGGCCAGGTTGATTTGTTGCATAATTTTTATTCTCCTTTACGCTTTATTCGACTATAAATTGTAAAATTTGTGCAATGATAGCGGTTTTTTCGTTATAATGCAAAAAACGTGACATGGGAGGCATGATTATATGGCCCTGCAATTCATACTGGGTGCGCCAGGCACGGGCAAGACCACCCTTTGCCTGAAGGAAATCGAAGCCTCCCTCCCCGGCGATGCGCCATTGTATTACCTTGTGCCGGAGCAGTTTTCCCTGCAATCGGAGCGGTTGCTTTTGGCACGGCGGGAAGCCACCATGCGGGTGCAGGTGCTGAGCTTTAACCGGCTGGCCTACCGTTTGTTCGCCGCGCTGGGAGGGCCGCCGGGGCGCATGGCGGATGAGTTGGCCAAGGCCATGCTTTTGCGCAAGGTGTTGTTTGAAAATGCGGAGGCGTTGCAATACTACGGCCGTGCCCACGATAAGCACGGCTTCGTGGACGCTTTGGCCCATACGCTGACGGAGCTGAATCATTACCGGATTACCGCCGATGACCTGTACGCGCGGGCTGAAACCGCTCCCGAAGGGGAAGGGAACATCTTGGCGGCCAAGTTATCCGATTTGGCGTTGCTGGTGGAAAAATACCGGGAAGCCGTATCCGGGCGGTATTTGCTCACCGACGACATGCTGGATTTGCTGGTAGAGCGGTTGCGCGCACACAGCGGCGCGTTGCCCTTGCTGGACGGGGCGCGGATTTGGGTGGACGGCTTTTCCGGCTTTACCCCCCAGGAGCGCATGGTGTTGCTGTGGGTCATGAAACGCGCCGCTTACCTGGGCATTACCCTTACTACACGGGACGAGCCGGGCTTTTCCGACCCCTTGTGCCACCCGCCTCGCTTTACCCAGGAAAAAATCACTTATATAGCGGAGCAGGCGGGCATCGGGATATTGCCACCTGTATACATGAAGGAAAATTTTCGCCACGCCCACAATCCGGGGCTGGCTTTTTTTGTGGGAGCGTTTTCATTGGCCCCGCTCCCGGGGGCGGGGGAGGGCATCGAGCTCATCAGTGCCCGGGACCCCTATGAAGCCGTCCTAGCCGCGGCAAGCCAAATCCACGAATGGGTGCAAAACCGCGGCTACCGCTTCCGTGACATCGCCATCCTCTGTGGCGACCGCAACCGCTACGAGAAAATACTCTGCTCGGCCTTCGACCGTTTGAACATCCCCCTCTTCGTGGACACGGAAACGGATATCCTCTCCCACCCGCTGACGGAGCTCATCCGCGCCGCGTTTGACATGGTGAACCGCAATTTCAATTATGAAAGTGTGTTCCGCTTTCTCAAAACCGGGTTGGTTCATCTGCCCCAGGACGATGTAGATGTGTTGGAAAATTACGCCCTCGCCCAGGGCATCGCCGGGTACCGCTGGCGATATCCCATGGACAATCCCGTGGCGGAAAAGGCGCGGGTATATCTAATGGACGTGCTTAAAAATTTCGCCCAGGCCGGGCGAAAGGACAGCGTTACGGGCTTCAGCCAAAAGGTCTTCCATTTGCTGTACGCGCTGGACGTACCCGGCACGCTGTCGCGCTGGTTTGACGCGTACATAAACGCGGGCGACCCGGAAACCGCCCGTATGCACAAGCAAATATGGCCAAAGCTATGCGAAATTTTCGACAAGCTGGTGGAAATCCTTGGCGATACCCCCATCACGGTGCAGGAATTTTCTTCCTTGCTGGACGCGGGCTTTGCCCGGGCGGGCCTCGGGCGCATTCCTCCCACCCTTAACCAGGTGGTGCTGGGGGACATGGGGCGTTCGCGCTATCCGGCCATTAAAGCCATGCTGGTGCTGGGAGCTAACGAGGGAACGCTCCCGCCGCCACCCGCCAGCCCCGGTCTCTTCACCGATGACGAGCGCGTGCTTTTACGCAATGCCGCGCTGGAGCTGGCCCCCGAAATCACCGACCGGGTCAACGAGCAGTACTACGCGCTGTACTGCGCCTTGTCACAGCCCGCCGATATGCTAGCCTTTATCTACGCGGAAAACGAATCCAGCGGCGCGGTGTTTCGCCCGTCACCTGTTATACGCATCGTAAAAGCCCTTTTCCCCACCCTTTCGGCAAAGGCCGCCACGCCCATCCTTGAATACAGGCCGCTGGAGGGCAATCCAGACGGTATATCCATCCATGAAACCGCTCCCACGTCTTCTCCTGTTTCCCCTAACCCCCTCTTCGGGCCCATTATCCACACGGCGGCGTCCCGGCTGGAAGCCTATGCCCGTTGCCCCTTCGCCTATTATCTTACCTATCTGCTCAAAGCCAAGCCCCGCAAGCAATACGAGGTTTTACCTGCCGATTTGGGCATTCTTTTCCATGGCGTGGTGGCTCTTTTCGCCCAGCGCATGGGCTGGCAACCCCGCACAAAGGCGGAAATCGGAGAAATCGTAGCCACGCTGGTAGCGGAGCTGGCCCCCGAAAACACCGCTACGACGGCTTATCACGGCTCGGCACGCAATCGCCACATACTGGAAAAAGCCCGCCGGGTCTGCACCGCGTCTATCTGGGCCTTGACCGAGCAAATCCGCCAAACCGACTACACCCCCGCCTTCGCGGAAATCGACCTGCCCCCCGCGCCGCCCATCTCCCTGGACAATGGCCAAAAGCTCGCCCTCTCCGGCCGCATCGACCGGGTGGACCTGCACCCCGCCCCCGATGGGCGCACCTACGTGCAAATCATCGACTACAAGTCCGGCCACGCCCGCTTCAGCCCCAACGACATCCGCAACGGTACCCAGCTCCAGCTCATGCTCTATATGAACGCCATGCTGAAAAGCCCCGGCATAAAGAACCCCCACCCCGGCGGCATTTATTACTTCCCCATCAGCGACCCCCTGCTGAAAACCAACATCCTGCTGGAAGATTCCGTGCGCGAAGCCGCCTTGCTAAAGCAATTCAAGCTCTCCGGTATCGCTCCCGATGAAAAAAACAACGCCCTCTTCACCCACCTGAGGGAAACCGCCGACGCGAAAATAAAAGAGCTCGCCACCCAACTCGCCAGTGGCAACATCGCCCCCGCCCCCTGCCCCCAAAATGGCCGCAAGCCCTGCGAATATTGTAGCTATGGGGCTATCTGCGGGAGCGGGGTAGTGTGATTATATGTAAATTTAGATTGCATACGTTATGGAAAATGACCCGCGGGATGGGTAGGAACGGGGTGAATGCCTTGGCGGTTCAACTTGCCGGGGGAACATCGGCTTCGCCGCGGAAGTGGTTGTGTTGGTCTTCTGCCGAAGCCTCAACACCAACCACATAACCGCGTCATGCGCCGATTTATCCCCCGTCTGCGCAGACCGCCAATCCATTCACCCCGTCCCTACCCACCCCGCTACCTATTCGTAAATGTGTGACAAGTAATTTTGCTTGCATTTATTCTCGCACAGCCCCGGGTGATTGAATACAGTAAAATTACTTGACGCGTTGATTGCGTATTTTGTGGCTCGTGGGAGGGGTGGGTGAATGGGCATTCCTGTGCCAGCGCGGCTCATTCCTCTGCCCCTCCCAGGGCACTGCGAAGAAAAACAAAACAGAGTCATTAAATTATGTGACTATCTAATCGGTTCAGGGTGTGCACAATGGCTGGGGTAATGCCCGCGCGGATTGCGAAGGCGCGCAGATTAGTGGCGCATGGCGGGGTTATGTGGTTGGTGTTTGGCATTTATGACAAACACAACCACTTCCCCGACAAAGCCAAT
>WQSR01000077.1 GCA_009787785.1 Defluviitaleaceae bacterium | reverse complement strand
GACGGCGGCGGCGGTGGCGGTGGCGGCGGTGCTTTTGCTGCTACCGGCAGTGCTATAGGCGCGGGCGGTTATGGCGGCGGTGGCGGTGGCGGTGGCGGTGGCGGCGGTCGTCCGGCTATAGGAAACGGCTCTCACGGTTATGGCGGTCAGGGAGGACGTGACGGTGGCCTCGATGGTACTGACGGACAAGATAGTGGCGGCTCAAATGCTTGGGGCGGCGCGCGCGGCTCCGGCGGCGGTCATGGCAGTTTCGGTGGAAACGGCACAGCACAACGCGCCCAAACAGCCACAGCCACATCTGTTACGGCAATAATCCCCACATTCAATATCACCTACAACCCCAACGGCGCGGACGTAACGGGTATGCCCCCGTCCCCGCAGTTGAAATTCAATAACGTAACCGAGCATATCACCCATATTGTCCCGTCGCGCTCCGGCTTTTCCTTTGTTGGCTGGAACACCGCGCCGGACGGCACCGGCACGGCATGGGCGGCGAACCAAGCGTATACAGCCAACGCGCCGCTGACCTTGTACGCCAGCTGGGAAGGAATCCCCATACCCGTAATCGTGGGTGACAACCTGGGCGGCGGCTTTGCCGTAATCGAAAACGAAGCGGCGGCGTTCTCTCCCTTTGCTTTTGGCGCGTTCGACTTGAGCACCACGAGCCAATTCCAACCGGGCGAAACCGTTATCATTTCCGCTTTGCCCGCCCACGGCTATGAATTTTCCCACTGGCAAAACGCCTACGGCGAAATAATCAGCCGCAACCCGCGGTTTGAAGTTACCATCTTGCCGCAAATGACCGAAGCCCAATTAACCATAACCGCAATATTCACCCCGCTCCCGCTCCTGCTTCCGCCCCTGCCCTTGCCCCTGCCCGATGAATACGAATACGACGAAGAACCCGCAAAAGAAGAAGACGCTCCCCCCGCAAAAGAACCCGAAGAACCCGAAGAACACAACGACCCCAACGACCCCATCGACCCCGAAGTCGAAAACGACCCCGATGACGACCCCCTCGACAAGCCAAAAGAAGAATCCTACGACCCCAACCCCAACGATGAACAAGACCCCGAGCAAGACACAGACATCCCCACAACCGGCTACTACAAACAAAAATATAAGGAGGCTTGAAAATGAGCATCAAGCAAAAAGTATTTAACCTAATCCGCGACGACGGACAGCGTAGCCCCGCAAACCGGATATTCAGCACGGCTATTTCAATTTTGATAATCGTAAATATTGTTATGGTTGTCGCGGAGCTTGTGTTTGACATCCCGGAGGCTTATTATTCTGTGTTTTTTATTGCAGAAGCAGTAGCCGTAGGCGTGTTTACGGTGGAATATCTTATGCGTATCTGGACATCAAACCTCTTATATCCAAAGGTTGGCACGGGGGCGGCAGTTTTTAAATATGTACGCTCGCCAATGGCGATTATTGATATTCTTGCGGTGTTGCCATTCTATTTGCCGTTCTTCCCGCTAAACACAACCATATTGCGTGCGCTTCGCCTGTTGCGTCTGTTGCGCCTGGTGAAGCTAAACCGCTTTACCGATTCAAAAACGGCAGATGTGGTGTTTTCGTCCGTAAAAGAGGCCATTTTTCTTGCAGATAACGAGCAAAATTTTATAGGGAGCAACAACGCCGCAAATGCCCTCTTTCCCGCCGCGGCAAAAGCGAAAAAATATTCCCCCCTTGCCAAAATCGAGGGCTGGCCTTGGGAGCTTATGGAATTTGACCCAAACACCCCACCCATCCGGTTTATTGTGGGCGAAAATTATTATCAAGCGGCAGTTACGCCTGTTTTGGATGGCGAAAGACTTTTACGCAATATAATAATTATCACCGACATTACAGAAACGGTTAAGCTGGAAATGGCAGAACTGGAGCGCGTAAAAACAACCGCTGAGCTGATAAATGTGATGAAAAAATTCGGCGAAGGTAACTTCGATGTAGAACTGCAAACATATGAAGGTGACTGGGCTTGGGCAAACGATGCCTTCGGTTCCCTTCGCAAAAATTTCAAAGATGCCATTGCGGAATTTGAGAATCTTGCAAAATACGCCGGTATGGGGTATTTCAGTATGCTGGCAAGCGAATCAGGGTTTAAGGGAAACTGGGCAGACCTTGCCCGCGCAATGAACAACATGGTCGTTTGTGTGGAAAAACCCCTTGCGGACATCGAACATAATGTGATGAACATGGCTATGGGCAATTTTACAGCACTGCCCGGGGAATACGAAGGACGTTTTGAATCGGTAATAAATGCCTGCAACCGTACCAACGATGCAATAAAAGCCTATGTAAACGATATTGCCCATGTGCTTGGGCGCGTGGCAAAGGGCGACTATGATGTAATTGCGGAAAAGGAATATATTGGCGAATTTGCCCCTGTAAAAACCGCAATAAATGACTTGCTGGCAGGGTTTAACAAAACCAGCAAGGAGAATACAACCGATGAACACCAAGCGTAAACGTCTGATTTTAATTTTAATAATTGCCGCCGTTGCCGTAGTTTCGGCGGTATTATTTTTTATTCTGCGAGACGGACGCGATAGGTACATCCCAAGCCATCTTATCGCAACGGTTGCTTGGAACCCGCACAGCACTGCCGACGACATGGCACACGCATTTGCCGCCTCTTTTACGCGAACACAGCTTACTATACAAAACATACCCGGTGCGAACGGCGCAAGAGGGTTAAACGCAGTATATGAAGCGGCGCGTGACGGCGGAAACATATTATCCACAAGTCTATCCGCCTTTGTAACCGCCGAGGCAATGGGCTTTGGCGAAAGCCCCCGCCAAAACTGGACGGGCTGGCTATGCGCCTTCGCCCCGGCAATCGTCGTAGTGTCAGCGGATTCCTCATTTGCAACGCTCAACGACCTAACCGCCGCGATTCATCAATCCCCCCGCGCGTTGCACTGCGCCAACAGCGGATTCGGCACAATCAGCTTCACCGCCGCCGAACTCTTCCGCACAAAAACAGCCCTCGAATTTGAACATATTTCCCATGCAGGCAGTAGCCCCGCCGTAAATGCCCTGCTAAATGGCGTTGCCGATTTTGCCATTCTGACTTCAACTGAAATAACCCATGCGCTGCGCTCCGGCGAAATCCGCGCCCTTGCGGCATTCACCGAATCGGACTTTGCCATATGGGACGGGGACAGAGAGATAAGCATACCGTCTGTTGTGGGATTTAACGGCAACCTTGACAATCTTTTGCCCTTTGGCGAATTTTATGGCATTTTCATCCCCGCCAACACCCCGCAAAACAGCTTAAACGCAATAGAATCCCAAGTACAAACCGCCGCAGAATCAGAAACCTTCGTAGCCTTCATTCGTGAAAGAGGGCTTGCTCCCTTTACCCCAAACAGGGCAAGAAACGCTGTCATTATCGAAAACTTTTGCAACCATGTATGCCAAACGCTCACAAGCGCGGGCTTTTTGCCGGTATTGCCGTAGTTTTTGTCATCATATCCCTCTTTGATGTCCAAAGTGTAAAAACGTCAGTGTAGGGAGGCAATGCGCCAAGGTGTGCCTGGATTGATGCGCTACCGATGGATGAGATTGAGGGTTCAAGGAATGTATGATATTATGACCATCGTGTTAATTTGGACAGCAATTCCAATTGAGCAGGAGGAAGATTTCATGCTTAAAAAAATTGAAAATCAAGAAATTATGACCACTTGGGATGCGATGAAAAAATATTCCAATCAGTATATCCTCATGTTAATAACAGAAGTTGTAGACATGAGCGGACAAAAGGACCTAGGGCATGTGATTTATGCGGCAGATAAAAATAAAGAGTTGAATCAAATTCCAAGAGAAGAATACATCGGGAAGCGGGTGGCTTTCCTAGAGGGCTGGGATGTAGACCCGTTCCCAATCATTGATAGGGTGGTATATCATGATTAGTTTTGGATTTAAGGCTCATGGGCGGGTGTTTCTTCCCATTTATATTAAACCTTCGCATTTTTATGAAATTATGCATGAATAACCCGGAACAATTCCGCGAAGGAGGTATTTATATGCAAGTAGTTAAATCATACCGGGCATATTACGACGAGGGGATTTTCATTCCATATGAACCGGTGACGGTACCCAAGGGTAGCCAGGCTGTTATAACGATTCTTGACTTTGCATTTGACGCGGCCCGCGATACTGCCGGCACGACGAATGAAGCAAGCCGCCGGCAAATTGAAGCCATGCGTCGCTTCCGAGAAGAAATCCGTAGCAATGATGAACCTGTGCCGGAGTTTGAGCGCGTGACACTCCGGGAGGTAGAGGTATGACCTACGCCTTGGACTCGAACATTATCTCGCATCTGCTAAAGGATAATGACCGGGTATACGCCCACTACTTTGACACGCTCTCGCAGGGGCATGTCTGCGTTATCCCGCTCGTTGTTTATTACGAAGTGCGGCGCGGGCTCAAGGCCAATGATGCACGCAAAAAAATGGGCTCATTTGAAAAACTCTGCACGGTGTTGGGCATGGATGACCTCACGCAAGCCGACATGAACACGGCGGCGGATATTTATGCCGAACGCAAACGCCGGGGCGCACCCATCGATGATACAGACCTGCTTATCGCGGCGCAATGCCTCACCCGCGGTTATACCCTTGTCACAAACAACACAAAACACTTCACAGACATTGACGGCTTGCAATTGGTGGATTGGACGAAATAACAGGAACGCCCCGGCTTTAACATGCTCCACAATCGCACGTACAGCCCAAGGGAAGCGCAGGAAACCCGCGCCGGGGATGGCCAGGGATGCGCTTAAAGCCGGGCCGTAACTTTTTGCGCGTTTTATTCGGCTATACTTCAATTACGAGGGAAGGTTCAAATCCTTCCAGCTCAGTAATGCGTAGCAATAAAGAAACCCTCTGATTCCGGCGTTTGTCGGGGTCAAGGGGTTCTTTTTATGGTGACCATTCTTGTTTTGGTGACTATTTGGTGACTATTGCGGTCATTTCTTCGTAGCCTTTCGGCCTTCCGGCAACGGCTACAGGCTTGATTCTTCAAGGGTTATCAAACGGCATGTTTATACAGAGTAATTTCAATGTCGCGGTAACGCCTTGTGATGACTTCACGCAATTAGAATTGGGTTAGAACTTGCGGTTTCTATGTTTAAAGTGCTGTGATATACTGGAAAAAACGAAGTCGGAGGGGTACTATGGAATATGGATATTTTGACGCACAGGCACGGGAATATGTGATTACCAAGCCCAACACACCCGCGGCGTGGGCCAATTATTTGGGCTCGCCGGCGTATGGTGCCATTGTCACCAATAACGCGGGGGGCTACAGCTTCGTAAAGAGCGGCGCGGCGGGCAGGGTTTTGCGCTACCGCTTTAATGAGCAGGACAGGCCGGGCCGCTATGTTTATCTGCGCGACGACGGGGACGGGGATTATTGGTCGGCGTCGTGGCAGCCTGTGGGCAAGTCGCTGGATATGTATAGAAATGAATGCCGCCACGGCACGGGCTATACCCGGCTTACGGCAAAATATAAGGGCATCCAGTCCACGGTGGATTACTATGTCCCCAAGGACGCGTCCCACGAGGTTTGGCATGTGCGCGTGACAAACACCAGCGATTCCCCGCGCAGGATTTCCGCCTTCGGCTACGCGGAGTTCACCAACGAGCCCCACTACGAGCAGGATACGGTCAATCTGCAATATACCCAGTTCATCACCAAAACCGAATACGAGAACAATTTCATCCGGCAAACCATCAACGGGAATTTTCAAGCATTTTATCAATATATGCCCAAGACGCGGTACTTCGGGCTGGCCGGCGCGGATGTGAAGACCTACTGCGGCGACCGGGAGCATTTCCTGGCCGACTACAGCGGCTATCACAATCCCCTTGGCGTGGCCCAGGGGAAGTTGAACAATGCCCTGAATTATTGCGGAAACGCCTGTGGTGCGTTGCATACCGCCTTCGAGCTGGCGGCGGGGGAGTGCAAGACTTTTACCTTTATACTGGGGGAAAAGCAGGACGGGGAATTTCGCGCGCTGATGGCGCGCTACGCGGAGCAAAGCCTTCCCGGGCAGGAAATCGACGCTTTGAAAACCTACTGGCACGGAAAATTCACCAATCTTTCCGTCCAGACGCCCAACGCGCATTTTAACAATATGCTCAACACCTGGAACGCCTACAATTGCTTCATTACCTTTTACTGGTCCCGGGCGGCTTCCCTGGCCTATTGCGGCCAGCGCAACGGCTACGGCTACCGGGACACGGTGCAGGATATCCAAGGGATTATCCACCTTGACCCGGCGGAGGCGCGGAGCAAGCTGGTATTCATGCTTTCGGCTCAGGTGCATCACGGCGCGGGCTTGCCGCTGGTGAAATACACACACAACCCCGGCCACGAAAATACCCCCGATGATTTGACCTACCGGCAGGAAACGGGCCATCCCTCCTACCGCGCCGACGACATGATGTGGGTCTTCCCCACGGTATGGAAATACATCGCCGAGACCGGGGACATGGCCTTCCTGGATGAAGTGGTGCCCTACGCCGACAAAGGCGAGGACACAGTGTACAACCATTTGCGCAAGGCCATAGATTTTACCGAGAACCATCTGGGCATACACGGCTTGCCCGCGGGGCTCCACGCCGACTGGAACGACTGCCTCCGCATGGGTGCCCAGGGGATAAGCGTGTTCGTCGCCTTCCAATTTTATTACGCGCTGGACATCATGACGCGGCTGGCCAAGGCGCGCGGCGAGGATATCAGCGAGTTTACCGACAAGAAAGTGAAATATGGCCATATCATCGAGGAAAAATGCTGGGACACGGACCGCTTTGTGCGGGGTATCACGGAAAAAGACGTGGTTATCGGCGCGGCGGGGGACCCGGAGGCCAATATGTGGCTCAATCCCCAATCCTGGGCGGTGATTTCCGGCTTCGCGGGCGCGGAGCGGGGCAGGGCCATCCTGGATTTGGTGTATCAGCGGCTCAACACCCCCTACGGCGTGCGCATCATGGACCCCGCCTATGTGCGCCATGCCTTCGAAGGCGCGCTGGCCTTGCTCTTCAACCCCTCCACCAAGGAAAACGGCGGTATCTTCCTGCATACCCAGGGGTGGATTATTCTGGCGGAGGCACTGCTGGGCCGGGGTAGCCGCGCCTTTGAATATTATCTGGAAAGCTGTCCCGCCGCACAGAACGAAATCGCCGACATCCGCAAAGTGGAGCCCTATGTGTACAGCCAATTCACCGAGAGCGTGGACAGCCCCAACGAAGGCCGGAGCCACGTCCACTGGCTTACGGGAACGGCCAGCACCGTGATGGTGGCCTGTGTGGAGGGCATCTTGGGTCTGCGGCCCGACCCGGGCGGCTTGCGCCTTGCCCCGGCCATCCCCAAGGAATGGGAGGGCTTCACCATGACCAAAATATTCCGTGGGAAAACGATGTCAATAACTGTTAAAAATCCAAACGGCAAGGAAGGCGGCGTGCCGAAGGTCATTTTAAACGGCGAAGCCCTTGGGGATAACTATATCCCCGCCGCGTCCTTGAAGGACAGCAACGAAATTGAGGTAATCCTACAATGACAGCCATGGAATATGTGAGAAACCTCGGCTTCGGCTGGAATCTGGGAGATACGATGGACGCCCGGGTGAAAGAAGAAGAGCGCGAAAACTTGACCCCGCGCAAACAGGAAACGGCCTGGTTCAACCCCGAGACCACCTTTGAGATAATAAAAAAAGTGGCGGATTCCGGCTTTACGCTCTTTCGCTTGCCGGTGACATGGACGGATTTTGTCGGCCCCGCGCCGGACTATACCATCCGCCAGGATTTTCTCGGGCGCGTGGCAGAAATCGTGAGCTTTGGCCTGGAAAACGGCATGACCGTGATATTGAACCTGCACCACGAGGACTGGCATTTCCCGTCCCATGAAAACTATCCGGCTGCAAGCGAAAAATTGATGGCTGTATGGACGCAAATCGCCGAGCATTTCAAGCCCTGCTGTAATAAATTAATCTTCGAGGCCATGAACGAGCCGCGCAAAGTCGGCACGGACGTGGAATGGAACGGCGGCGACACAGAGGGCCGGGAAGTGGTGGCTAAGCTGGGCCATGATTTTATTAGGGCTGTACGGGCCACCGGGGGCAACAACGCACAGCGGATGCTGATGGTTCCCCTCTACGCCGCGAGCAGTGACGAGGAAGCCATGGGCGGCTATATCCCTTCGGGCGATGACCGCGTCATCGTGAGCATACATTCGTACACGCCGTATAATTTCGCGTTGAGCGACGATTATTCCCATCACGAATGGACGCCCGCGCTGGAAGACGAAATCGACGCGCTTTTCGCCCGCATCGACAAATATTTTTTGAGCAAAAATATTCCGGTTATAATGGGTGAAATGGGTGCGCGCAGAAAGGGCGATAATTTAGCCGACCGCGTAGCGTGGACACAATACTATGCCGCCGCCGCCCGGAAATATGGCGTGCCCTGCATCTGGTGGGACAATGGACGCATAGAAGGCCCCGATAACTGGGAAAAATTCGGCCTGCTGGAGCGTGGGAAATTAGCGTGGGCTTTTCCCGAACTGGTAGTCGCGTTTTTAGACCTTCATCAGCCCGCACAAAAAATAAACGCCGGCCACATTGTCGATGCCATTGATAGAATTTTTTCCATTGCCTCGGTTATGAATAATAATTAATCCAACGGAACATAATAGGTGTGCAAGGCATATAATTTCGAATAGAAAGTTGCGAACCATCGCATATATCCTTGTTAAGGGGCGGGAAAACCGCTCCTTATTTTTTTCAAAAATTACCTTGAAGGGAGAATTACCATGCCGGATATCAGATTCCGTTGGCCGGAGGAAGAAGCACAGCACGTCGAGCCCAGGCACCTCACCGGGCGAAGCCGTAAAAGCGACGAGTATCTGGACAGGTGGCCCATGTCAATACTGTGGCCCCTGCGCTCGGATAGATAGGGAATGAGCCGCGCGCTATCTCGCCCGTTGCAGTATGATAACAAAAGTGGAGGTATCGTCACCCCATGATGAGTCGGTAAGTGTCCAGCGCATTTCGTTGCCGGATATCCGAAATTCAAACACCTCCGCGTGGCCGTGTTCAAAGATGGTCAGCTCCCGGCCCCTTGTTTCCCAATCGAAATAATCCCGGTTCAATTGGTAGATGAACACACCCGTCCCGTTGCGGTTAAACTCGACGCGATTTTCCCGCCGCTCCTCGGGTGAAAGGCGTTCGTGCCACCCCAGGTGGCCGTTTGTATATTCCCTTTGCTCCACCAGCTCCCAGGTGCCCACAATGCCGCCGAAAAGGTTGCCGCTCAAAAGCAGGAACGCCACCACAATGGCGGCGAACACAATCCCGATGATAATAAGGGGCTTGTGCTTCTCCCATGCGGAAAGGCTGGCGGCCGGAGCCGGGGCTGTCGGATAGGGGGCCGGGGCTTGGGGTGCGGGGGTGCTCCCCTTGGTGGGATTGCCGCAATTTGAACAAAAGGCGGTGTTGCCGGGCAATGGGTTGCCGCATTTTTCACAGAACATAGACGTCCTCCTTGGATGGTATAGTTGATTAAATCGAAAACAGTCTGCTGATTGCGCGGATTTTTGTCGCAAGACAAGGAAGTGGCGACGCAGCGTGCTGGCGGCACG
>WQSR01000076.1 GCA_009787785.1 Defluviitaleaceae bacterium | reverse complement strand
GGAGTTATGTGGTTGGCGTTGAGGCTTCGCCAGAAGACCAACGCAACCACTTCTCCGACAGAGCCAATCATCACGGGGCGAGTGCCAGCGCGGCCGCTCACACATGCACTGCGTGAGTATACTCGCAACCCCTTCTCCCCGCCCCCTCCCACGGGGACGTAAAACCCGCAACCAACAATGCCAAAGCAAACTATCCCTTCTCCATGCGCCGGCGGCGATTTTTACGTTGCGCGGCATAATTTTTATGCAATTCCTCTTTCACGCGGCGGGACAGGAAGACGGGGTCGGTGTGTTGTTCCGGGGTGGCGGTTTCGAGTACTGTGGATACGGCACGGGCATAGTTTTCCCCGATGGATTTGATATATACCGACGCCACCCCCGCGCCCAGAAAGGGTATGGCCAAAGCGGGCGCGGCGATGATGCCCGCCATAATGTCATGGACGATTTCCGAGTCCCAGCCCTTGGCGGTGGGGATGCCGAAGATGCCGTCCAGCCTGACAATCATTTTGGCGCACACGCCGTAGACGATGGGTATGGACACAAAGGGTATGAAGCTGACGGCGACGGCCTGTTTTGCGTGGGAATCAATGCATTCCCGGGCTTGCTCCTTGATGCTTTCCATGTGGCTTGCCCCTTTTTTATTGGATGTATTCCGAATATAATACCGCCATTGGAAAAATATTACTACTCTCCGGTAAAAAACCACAGAAATGGAGCAAAGTCATGGAATACCATGTAATTCACGCATTTACCGATACCCTGTTCAGCGGGAACCCGGCGGGGGTGTGCTTGCCCGAAGGCTGGCCCTCCGACGCGGCCATGCAAAAAATCGCCGCCGAGAACAATCTCTCCGAGACGGCGTTTGTGGTAAAGCGGGGAAAGGGCCGCTATGGGTTGCGCTGGTTTACCCCCACCGTGGAGGTGGATTTATGCGGGCACGCCACCCTATCCGCCGCCTATGTCCTCTTTGACGGGCGCGAAAAGGACGCCCACGAATTAATCTTCCACACGGCTAGCGGCGCGCTGACCGTGACGAAAAACGGCGGTCTGCTGTGTCTGCACTTTCCGACCAAGGCCGTGGAGGAATGCCCGGCGTATCCCTCCATCGGGAAGGCCCTGGGCGTCACGCCCCTGGCGGTATACACGGCGGGGGATTTTATGGTGCTGGTGGAGACCGAGGAAATCCTCCGCGCCCTGCGCCCGGATTTTTCCCGCTTCGACGCAATCCGGGAAGAGGCCGGGCGGGAAAATAATTTGTTCGGCGTTATCGTCACCGCCCCCGGCACGGACTGCGATTTCGTCTCCCGCTATTTCGCCCCCGGCGAAGGCATCCCCGAAGACCCGGTAACAGGCAGTGCCCACTGCCTGCTGGCCCCCTTTTGGGGCAAGCGGCTGGGCAAAGAAACAATGAAAGCACGGCAAGTCTCCCCCCGGGGCGGCCTACTGCACTGCGAAGTCTGCGAAACCCAGGTAAAAATCAGCGGCCACGCCATCCGCTATTTAAGAGGAGAAATTATTTCCGCGCCGTGTCCATAGCCCGGAGCATGGCCCCGGTGCTGTCGCCGCCGTATTCCCAGTACATCAGGCCCTTCATGCCGCGCTCCATGACATATTTTATCTTGTGGGCCACGGATTCCGGGTCGTCGTAGGAGATGAAAACGTCGCCGTTGTACAGGTAAGGAGCCTTGGCTATGTCGTCCCAGTGGCGGGTGAAGTTGTTTTCCTTTTGCCACGCCGGGTCGGCCAGCTTGGCATAGCCGCCGCCATAGGCGTTGTAGGGCGTCCGGGCCGACTGCGCATGGAGCCCCGTGCCGCCCTCGCCCGGCTCCACCCCCGTCCAGCCCCGCCCGTAAAAGGCCGCGCCTATGACCAGCTTCTCCACGGGCACGCCATGTTCGATGAACAAATCTATGGCGTATTTCGCGCTGGCTACCCGGTCGTCGGCGGGATTGTTAAACAAATTTGTGTGATGGCCGGTGATTTCGCTGGTACCCTGGCGCATGTCGTAGCTCATCAGGTTAATCTCATCCAAAAAAGTCCCCAGCTCCGCCAGCTCCATGATGTGGGCGTAGCGCGGGCTTCCACAGCCCACCGCCATGCTCAAATGGTACTTGCGCCCGGTGAGAAGGGTCAGGGCGTCCATTTTCGCCCGGAGTAGCCACATCATTTTCGTGAAATTGAATTTATCTTCCGGCCGGGCGTCGATGCCCGCGTCGTCACAGCAGGGATATTCCCAGTCCATATCCACCCCGTCGAAGTCGTGCTCCACCATCAGTGCAATGGCACTCTGGGCGAATTTCTCCCGCCCCCGGGGGGTCAAGCACGCGTCAGAATAGCCCCCCGCGCCCCAGCCGCCCACGGAAAGAATCGTCTTGAGGTGGGGATTGGCGGCCTTCAATGTCTTCAACTGGCCGATGCCCTTCCAATGGGCACCGGAGCATTTCCCGTCCACACATAGGCCAAAGGCCCAGTTCACCCGGTCGAGTATTTTCGCGTCCTCGGGGGTAATCCTGGTTTCGCCGTACAGATACGCGGCGATGAAGGGTTTACGTTCCATGGGCTGTCCTCCTATTCACAATTCCGCACGCCTGTATATTGCTTGGGCGGGATGAGCCGACCCTCCTGCTCGGCCTTGGCCCAATTTTTCTTAATTTGCGGCAATGCCCCCGCATACTGGGGAAGCCATTGTTCCTGGGCGATGAGCATTTCGTCTACCATTTGGTCAATTTCGCGTGGGGTGCAGACGGCACCGGTGAGGGGGTCGAGAAGGGCGGCTTGCTTGAGTAGCCACACATTGCCCTCAATGGCGGCCTTCACCGCCAGCCGCTGGACGTTCACGCTCTGCTGGCAAATGGCCGCCGGCCCGTCGGGCAGAGGCCCCACCGCCGGCACGCTGATTCCGTTCCCGTCGGCATAGCAGGGGACTTCCACAATGCAATCCGGCGCAAGGTTCGCAATACAGCCCCCGTTCACCACATTAAAATGCCCCCGGTACATACGCCGGGTCTGCAACGCTTCTATTATATAGGAGCCATGCTCCTCGCCGCGCTGGGAGCCGTCATATACCTTGGGCGGCGCGGCCATGGCGTTGGGATAGTCCTGGATGAACCAGTCCCGCCGGCCGCTACAATCCCGCAGGTAGCCCCCCGTCTCCCCGTGTATCCACACGGAAAGGTCAATCCAGTCGGCCAGCTCGTCCTCCCGCTTGCGGTACCAGGCCAGGTATTCGGAAAGATGGCCGTTGGATTCCGTGGAAAAGTACCCAAAACGCCGCATAATATCAATCCGCACCTTCTCCTGCTTGGAAAGGACGGGATGCCTTTCATAGGCCGCAAGGAGCTGTGGCGTTAGCTCAACGCCGTCCTTTTTCACAGAAATGTACCAGGTCTGGTGGTTAATCCCCGCACAGATGAAATCCAACTCGCTTCGCTTATGGCCCAACGCCTCGGCAATCTGATACTCGCCGTGCATCTCGCCGTGGCACAGGCCGATGGTGGGCACTTTTCCATATTCGTTGCAGGCCCAGGTCGCCATGGCGTTGGGGTTGGAATAATTCAAATGAAGCACGTCCGGCGCGCTTACCTCCCGCATATCCTTGCAGAAGTCCAGCATGGCGGCCACCACCCGCTGTCCGTACATAATGCCGCCGATGCACAGCGTATCCCCCACGCACTGGTCAACGCCGTATTTCAGGGGAATTTCCACATCCGTTGTGAAGCCCTCCAGCACGCCAATGCGCACGCAGTTTATCACATAGTTTGCATCCCGAAACGCCTCGCGCCTATCCAGTGTGGCTTGGATTTTTGTCTGAATGCCATTGGCTTCCAAATCCCGCTGGCACAGGGCCGTCACCATTTCCAAATTGTGGGCGTTGATGTCCATAAACGCAATTTCCGCACCCCGAAGCTCCGGCACCGACATAATATCCGTCAACAAATTCCGCGTGAAGCCCAGGCTCCCCGCCCCAATAAAACAAATTTTCATACTATCACCCTCTCCGGGAAGCTACGCCCCGTTATTTATTTACTGTGTAACCGCCATTGCCTTGGGGATTCACCCATCACCGCTTTAAAGGCACGGGAAAAATTAAAGGTATTTGCATAACCCACCAACAGGCTGATTTCCCCTATGGTTTGATGGGTGGTGCGCATCAAATCGCAGGCTTTATTAATGCGGTATTTTAATAAAAAATCCCGTAGGGTTGTGCCCATATTGCTCTTGAATATTTTATTTACATGGCTTCTGTCTAAATTCAAAAACGCGGATATATCTTCAACGGTTATATCACTGTGGAAATTTTGACCGATGTAATTGATGATTTCCCGGGTATAAAAATTTTGGAGACTACCCACTTTGGATTCATTGCGGGAAGCACTGGATACGATAAGGCTGCTTAAAAATAAATAACATTGGCCCATCAATTCCAGGATTGGGGCGTTCATATTGTCAAACATATACAACATAGCGGCTTTCATTTTGCGCGCTTCATTTTCATCTTTGGCATTGTAAACAGGATGGTTAAAGGTCAGCCCGGCCTGTGTTACAAACTCTTGGGATTTTAGACCGCCAAATTCAATCCAGCAATATTCCCAGGGGTCATTTTTATCCGCGCAGTAGGTATTTTCCTGCTTGGGCCAAATCATAAAACCCTGCCCCGCTTCTAATTTATAGATATGATTTTGCCCGGATTCGTCTTTGGAATCCAGTTCGCCCTTGCCGGATAGAATATAATGAAACAAAAAATTATTGCGCAATGCAGGGCCAAAGCCATGCAATGGGTCGCAATGCTGGTGCCCGAACTGATAGATACATATATCCACAAAATTGTTTCTGGGAAAAATTAAACCCACCGGATTTGGCATGTATAAAATCCTTTCTTTTCTATGTAGTGCTTGATTATATCATTTTGGGTTATGTTATTGCAAATTTTATCTGATTTTAATCGTTTTGAAATATTTCACACTTTTTAGCATATTTGCACAAGACATTACGTGATATATACTGCGGTTACAAAAATTACATGTGCATATTAACCAATTTTTCCACCCGTATCGGCGGTTTCTATGTTAAAACAGGTAATTTTAAAAAATCGAGAGGAATGATGCAGAAATGAAAAAACTGTTAGTGCTTCTTTTGACACTGGTTATGGCGGGTATGTTATTAACCGCGTGTGGACGCGACGATGCCGAAGACGTAGCCGTCAATGAACTCACCGTATGGAGTTGGGACCCCGCGTTTAACATGTTTGCCATGGAAGTGGCTGCGGAAATTTTCGAGCGCAGCAACCCGGGTTTTGTACTTAACAATGTAGAAATGCCTTGGGAAACCATCGACATGCAACTCACCACCATCGGCATATCCGGGGAGCATCATTTATTACCCGATATCATGTTGATTCAAGACCAAGCCATTGAAATCAGCGTGTTGACATTCCCCCAGCTCTTTGCTGACATTACCAATTCCGGCATTAATTTCAATGAATTTGCATCCGGCAAAACCGACTTCTCTGTGGTAAACGGCAGAAACTTTGCTGTACCCTTTGACAATGGTGTGACCATTACCGCCTTCCGCACCGACATCTTGGCGCAAGCGGGTTTGACGATTGGTGATTTTACGAACGTTACTTGGAATCAATTCATCGACCTGGGGCGGCAAGTGCTGGATACAACGGGAATGCCGTTGCTCAGCACCTATGGTGTTGGCGCGTCTTTTATGGATGTTATGGTAAAATCCGCAGGCACAAGTCTGTTTGATGCCAACGGGCAACCCAATTTTGTAAACAATCCCGCTTTCCGCGAAGCCGTTGACCGCTTCATTGAAATGGTAGACGCAGGTGTGATGTTACTGCCTGGTGATTGGTCTGACTACATCGGCACCCTTGCGGCACATGATGTTGCAGGTACATTGGCAGGCTGCTGGATATTGGGAACCATCCAAGAAGTAGGGCCTGCAGGGGTTTGGGCGGTAACCAACATTCCGCGCTTGAACATTCCCGGCGGCACAAATTATTCTTCATGGGGTGGTTCCAGTTGGGTAATCACCTCCAACGCAAACTTTGATTTAGCCGTTGCATTTATGAATTACACCTTTGCAGGCAGTACCGAACTGTATGACAGAATTTTACCTGCCGCCGGCGCACTCTCCACCTGGGGCCCTGCCGCCGCCAGTACGGTATACCTCGAACCGCAACCCTTCTTCGGCGGACAAACCGTTTTTGCCGACATCATCCGTTTTTCACAAAACATCCCCGATTTCATGGGCGGCATCCATCACTACACCGCCATGGACCAAATTGACATTGCCTTGGGTAACATCATCAACCTGGGCATGAGCATCGAAGATGCATTAAGAGAGGCAGAAGCCGCTGTTCGGTTTGAAATGGGACTATAATTCATTTTCAAGTGGGAGTTGTTGTAAAACAGCTCCCACTATTTTTTTCACATTTTTTCACCATGAGGGAGGTTCTGAGGCGGAAATGGAACAAAAAAAAGGATTTAAACTGGGTCTTAACCAGAAGCAAGGGCTTATCGGTTGGGCGTTTTTATCCGTAGCGGCCGCTCTGATTATAGTGATGAATTTTTATCCTATGTTCAGAGGTTTTTTATTTTCGTTGCAGACAGGCGTAGGCGCGAATATGGAATATGCGGGTTTATTTAATTACAGGCGTTTGCTGGAAGACCCGCAGTTTCGCCAAACCGTAAGCAATACATTTTTTTACTTAGCGGTTCAAGTACCCGTTATGATTGTGCTGGGGCTGATACTGGCCTCCATGCTCAACAGCAAAAATCTGAAATTCAAGGGCTTTTTCCGCACCACCATTTTTCTGCCCTGCACAGTGGGGCTTGTGGCGTATTCCCTGGTGTTCCGCCAAATGTTTGCGGTCAGCGGCATCGTAAACACCATCGCAATGAATATTGGCATCATGGACACACCCTTTAATTGGTTCGGTACTGCCTGGTCGGCACGGTTGATTATTATTTTGGGTTTGTTGTGGCGTTGGACGGGTTTTAATATGATATTTTACTTAGCAGGCTTGCAAAACATTGACCAATCCATTTATGAAGCCGCCCGCATCGACGGCGCAAATGTCCTCCAACAATTCCGACGAATCACCATCCCGGTATTGCGGCCCATTATATTGCTTACGGCCATTATGTCTACAAACGGCACATTGCAGCTCTTTGACGAATCCGTCAACCTCACCGGGGGCGGGCCGGGGATAACATCACGCAGTATGTCCCACCATATTTTTAACGCGGCTTTTCAAGGCATCCCGCAGATTGGATATGCGTCGGCTATGTCCTTTGTAATCCTTTTGTTCGTAGGTACACTTGCCTTTATTCAAATAAAAATAGGTGATAAACGATGAAAATAAAATTTTCCAGGGTATTTATGTATGTGTTCCTTTCCATTGCCGCCGCCCTTTCGTTGTTTCCGTTAATCTGGGCGGTTATTTCCGCCACCAATGCGAATACGGATATTTTACGCGGGACGATGCTGCCGGGGACGCATTTGATTCAAAATTTTAATCGGCTCACCGAACTTACCGATTTGGGTAGGGCGTTTTGGAATTCGGCCCGTAATGCAACCATGGCTACCTTCATTTCCATTGTCATCTGCTCCCTTGCGGGTTATGGCTTTGAAATTTACCACAGCAAAGCAAAAGACAGGCTGATGAGTGTTTTGCTCCTGTCCATGATGATACCCTTTGCGGCGGTTATGATTCCGCTGTTTCAATTAACAGCCAATTTGAGTTTGCTAAACACCACATTGGGTTTCATGTTGCCGACTTTGTCTACGGCATTTCTCATTATGCTGTTTCGGCAAAACACACGCACCTTCCCCCAAGAAATGATAGAAGCGGCGCGGATAGACGGGTTAAATGAAATCAGCATTTTTCTACGTATGTATGTACCGACCATGAAGTCCACCTACGCCGCGGCAATTACCATTACCTTTATGGGTACGTGGAATGTCTTCTTATGGCCCAGAATTATTATGATTTCGCCGGAGTCCATCACCATGCCTATTTTGATTTCCAATTTAATGGCCGGGTATGTGGCGGACTTTGGCGTGATTATGCTGGCTGTGACGATTGCTACCCTTCCGACGATTGTATTGTTCTCATTTTTGCAACGGTATTTTGCGGAGGGTATGACGGGGACGATTAAATAAGCGTCATTTGTATTGGTTGCGTCATGTCGCTATCGCTCCATTTCCTTGTTTTCGCGTCCGCCGGTAAGGCCCATAAGGTGGTCTATATTGGCCACTTGATACGGAGTAGAAATTATAGAAGCCACATTCCCTTTGGGGTGTGGCTTCTATAATTACGTGGTTTTTTTGATTTTTTGATATGCGTTATTTACCCCTGGGCAAAAACCAATTTACATCACAGCCGCCGCTGGCGGAATCTGTTCGTTTTCTGCTCGCTCTTGTTCATTTTGTTGCATGAGGATTTGCACTTGGTTCAGCACTTCCTCCTGACGCAGATTGGCTACTTCCCTGGCAATGTCCGCGTCAGCGATTTGGCTTCGCGCTTCGTTCAGGTTCTGGGAAGCGACGGCATTGGCCTCGGCGGTAAAGTCGAGGCGGTTCTCCATCGCGCCAAGGGAAGCGCGTTCGGCGTTGACTGCGGCCATGGCGGTGTCAATGTCGTTCAGATTCTCGAAGGTAAGCTCTTCGGCTACATTGAACTGGGTAACGGCCTGGGCGACTTCGCTCATGTCCGCGATGTTCACCTGTAGCCCCGTGCCGTCCGGGTTGGAGGCGGTGTTCCTGGAAGAGCCGTCGAGGAGGGGCATGGTGTTGAACTGGGTGTTGCGCGTTGTGGCGGCGATGTGGTCCACAATTTCGGTAATTTCGTGTTGGATGCGGTCGCGGTCGGCTTGGGTGTTGGTTCCGTTGGCGGCTTGAATGCTTAGCTCGCGGATACGGTTCAGGCCATCGCCTATGTTTTCCAGCCCGCTATCGGCGGTTCTTATCAGGTTTTGCATGTCGCGGGTGTTTTCAAGGCCCTGGTCAAGCCCGCGAATTTGCGCTTCCATGCCTTGCATGATGGCCAAGCCCGCGGCATCGTCCGCCGCAGAATTAACCCGCTGGCCGCTGGCGATGCGTGCCATGGCAAGGTCCATTTGGTTGTTCGCCATCGCGTTTACGGTCATCATTTACGCTCCTTGTGCGGCAGGATTCAACAGCAGGATATCACGGGGGTCGCCGTTGGCGGCCCATTGGTCCAAGCCTTCCATAACGGCGGCGCGGGTCTGCTGGCTGATTTCGGGCAGTTCCCCACCCCATATGCGCTCGGCATTTTCAAAGGCTTGCTCGATGGCACCGCGCAGTACTTCCAAGCGTTCCGGGTCGCCGCCGGAAATGGCCACGGCGAAATCAAGGATGCGGCGTGCGGTTTCCTCCACACTAAAATAGCCGCCTTCGTCAATTTGCTCCTGGGCGGCGGCGCGCATTTCATCGGTGAGGGGAACGTCCTGAGGGTTCCAGTCGCCCACGGCGATGCCGTGCTCCTGGGCTTGCCGGTTGAAGAGGGCTTCCATCATGCGGCGGAAGGATTCCACTTGCTGGTGGTGATGGTTCCAAAGTTGCTCCATGCGGGCCCGGTCGGGCAAGCCGCGGGTTTCGTCGGCGGGGGTTTGGCCGCTGGGGGTATACACGCCGGCGGGGTCTTCACCCGGGGGGGGCGTGGCGGGGGG
>WQSR01000075.1 GCA_009787785.1 Defluviitaleaceae bacterium | reverse complement strand
AAACTGTAATAAAAAAGCCGCGTTCGCGGCTTTTTTGGTAGTTTTTGTCAAACTTTTTTCAAAAAGTTTGCAGGGTGTGGGACGGAGTCCCACGGTTTTCATCTTCACAAGACAGCCCTTTTTTAACAAAGTTTCTGGGGGTTCGGGGTGAGGAGTGCCAGTGGCACTCCGAACGCCGCGAAGCGGCTGGGCCCGAAGGGCAAAGCCCCCGAAAAGCCATATTTATCTCGCGATATTTACAATTTGGTCGGCATAATCATTGGCCAGCCCGGTACGCATGTAGTCGATTAGGCGGTTGAGTAAGCGCGCCGCCTCCCCCTTGGACATGGAATCGGCGGGACGGATGTTCCCGTTTTCGTCCGGCGCGATAATGCCCAGGGTATAGGCCACATTCACTTCCCGGATGGCCCAGCGGGCGATGGCATCGCTGTCGGCGAAGGGGGACGCCACCGTGGGGTACATGCCCATGGTTTCCAGCCCCAAAGCGCGTACAATGGTGACGAAGGCTTCCTGCCGGGTGATGCCGTAGTCGAAATGGAAGCTACCGTCGGCGCGGCCCTGAGCCACGCCCTCGCGGACGACGGCCTCAATGTAGCGAAACTCCGGCCGGTGAACCGTCACATCGGTGAACAAGGGCTCGGGCTCCCGGTTGCGCGTGACCCGTGGCGGGTCGGCGGTGGGCAGACGGATGGCCCGCGCAAGGGCCGTCATGAACTGCCCCCGGGTGATGGCCTGGCCGGGGACGAAATTCGTGGGCGGGCCGGTGAGCACCTCCATGGCAAAGAGCCGGTGGATATCGTCCTCCGCCGCGTTGCCGCGCAAAAAGTCCAGGTTCGCGGCGGGTAGCTGTTCAAAGGAATTGGGATGGTGCAGGCTGGAGGCCCCTGTCAGGGGTTCGTCCCACATGAAATGGGGCACCGGATGAAAAATATCATAGCGCAACCCCGCGAAGGTCTGCATCACTTCCTGGAAATTGCCCGCGAAGCTGATGGCGGTGGGCTCGTTCTGTGCCCAGCGCATGACATTATTTACCGTTACGCTGGGGCGGATTTGATAGTTCAGGGCCCAGGTGTCACCATGCCAGATGCTGACATTGGTGCGGTGGGTTTCCGTGGCCGCCCACGCACTGTAGAAGCCGTGGAACTCACCTTCTTGCTCCACAATCACCAGCACATCGTCGGGGCCGATGAAGTATAGCCGCGCCCACACATTGCCCCGGTAGTAGTTCACGCCCGGTGTGCGGTCCTCAATCACGCTCGCGCCGAAATGGGAGCGCATATTGTCCAGCACGAAATCCCCGTCGG
Source organism: Defluviitaleaceae bacterium (assembly GCA_009787785.1). Classification (GTDB taxonomy): domain Bacteria; phylum Bacillota; class Clostridia; order Lachnospirales; family WQUN01; genus WQRX01. The sequence continues at coordinate 8,696 of WQSR01000075.1, read as the reverse complement.
GGGTGGTAATGGTCTCACGCCAGCTGGCGCGCACGATGCGGTAGGTATAAATCACATTATTGCCCGCCACACGAAATTCCACATTGAAGTTCATGTTGCGGTCGATGCGTATGTCCTCCGCCGTACCGTCTGTGGGCTGTACCAAAAACCGCTTGGTGAACACCCCGGAGCGGGGCAAATTGGCCGGGGCGTTATACAGTGTCGCGCTGTTGGCGATATGGGCGGGGGCATTGTTGGTAATCGTCATCACCCCGTCAAACTGCAAGGGCCGTCCCAGCAAAAACACCAGCTCCTGATAATTCACATCCAGGGTAGTGGCCCGGGTATTGCGCCCGTTCCCCTGCTGGAAAATAATCGTCTCCGTGGTATGGGGCAGTCTTCTGCCCTGGCTGATGCCGCCGAAGAAGCCCATATCGCCGATGCGGGCGTGGACGGTCAAAGGCATGGCGATTACGAAGAAAAGAGCCAAAAACATGAACAACAGAACCTTGGGGGCTCCACCCCCAAACCCCCGCAAGGGGCGCAGCCCCTTGACCCGTTCCTTTGAACCAAGCCACCAAACAGCGAAGTTTTGGTCGAGCTTTTTCAAAAGCTCGCGGGGTTCGGGGCAGAGCCCCGAGAACTTATCTTTTTTCATCCAAAATACCCCCTCTAACTCTCAACAAAAACCATATACCCATTGGCCGACATGCCACTGCCGATGGTCACGGTATTGAGCGGCATATTCGTAAACACGCGTATTTGCTGACCCACACGCAAGCTGTTCGCGCTTACCATCCGGTCCCGGTCAATAATAATCGTGTTGGACTGGAAGCTTACGTCCGCGGTGGGGTCCACCAGGCTAATGGGCATCCACGCCCCCGTCTGCGGGTTAAACACGGTAACATCCCGCAACCGCACACCGCCGCCTACATCGAATATCGTCCCCCGCAACGCGAGATGCCCCGGTGCCGTAGGCAGGGAAGGAATAGGCTCGGTAAAAGGCACCTGGATAACCCAGGCGGCACGCCCGCCCTCCACGATGACATTGAACACCTGCCCCACCACGGAAGCCTCGGTAAAGCCGATGAAATTGTCAATGGAACCGATAGCACCGTCTATCATGAAAATCGTGTCATGGTCAATGGTGAAAATCCGCGGTATGGGCGTGTAATGCCAGCGCATACCGTCAAAGCTGGACATGGTCTCCACCCGGAAGCTGTGGTGCGGCCATACCCGCTGTACCCGACCACGCACAATTTGTATACCATCCGTGGCAGGTGCCTGGGAGATATCCACCACAGCGGCGGTATTGTGGCCGTTAAGACTCACCCGTGCCCAGTCGTTGGCGGCGATATTGCCGGCGTCCACCAGCCGCCCGTCCCGGACAACGATAGTCCCGTCGTCGGTCTGGATATTGCCGGGTATGCCCAGCAAGCTGAAATTACCGCCGGAAGCGGAAAGAATCGTCTCCGGGCGCAGTAGCTCATCCCGGCCAGAGCGGACGCTAACCATGGTCACGCGCTCCCCGGCGAAATTATTTTCCAAAGCCATGTATACCGTGCCGCTACCCCGTTGCAAATAGCGCGAAAGGAAACTCAAACTCACGGGGCGTCCATCAAAGAAATAATCCACATCCGCACCGCCGATACTGAACTGTGCCAAGGGCCGGTGGTTGCTCCACCCGGCGGGGGTCAATTCCTGGGCATGGACGATTTGCAACTGGTTCTGGGTGGGGGTGAAGCGGGAGAGCTGCCCCATAACAATGGTGCTGATGTGGTGCCCGCCGCCGTCCAAGGCGACTTCCAGCACCGATTCCATCATGTGACCCGGGCCCAGGAGAGCCTGATTCACCCGTATTTGCGCCCAATCCCCCACGCGGATGGCATTGGCGGACACGGGCCGGCCATGCTCCAGGACGAGAATCCCATCCACCACGGTAAACCAAGCGGTTTGCCCGCCGGGGAACTCCATAAGCATTTCGTAATAACCGCCCCGGGGCCGCAACTCCCGGACGCGCCCGTAGCGGGTCGTCGTCTGGGCGGCGGCGGAAATGTGGGTGACACGCGCAGGGTCATCGTCGGCCACCCGGATGGAGACGATATCGCCGGGCAGGATTTCGTCAATGCCCTGCTGTAGGGCCTGGCGGTTCCATCCGGCTTCCCGCATGTCGTAGAAGTCCCGCCGCTGTACCTGCAGGGTGCCGGGTATATAATTGAATGTCCTCTCCCGGCGGTTTTCGTCAATGATGGTGATAAAGCCCAAATTCGGGTTGTTTTCCGTGACGATGCCCCGGATTTCGTTGTACAGCACCGGGTCGCCCAGGAACTCGATGTCGGTAATTAAATTGTTCACCAAGGTGACATTGTATAACGAGCCCATGGGCAAGGTATCCGCCGGGCGTTGGATATTGCTGAACCGGATAAAGGGCACGCCGTCGGCGTTGGTGCCGTACATGCCGTAAATCATGTTAAAGGTGAAGGAGCGGCCGTTGGGGTCGGTGAAGGTCATGGTCCCCTCGGCAATGTCAATCAGGCGCAGACGCCCCACGAAGTTTTGGATGTTCATTTCCCCCATGACCCGTACGTACCAGACCGTATCAGACTCGGTGTGGACGATGTACTCGATTTGGTCCCCCAATTGCAACCCCGTGAGGCCGGAAACCTGCCCGTTGCGCAACACAACCGTATCCAGGGGGCCGTCCTGGGGGGAGGGGCTCATACGCTGGGTAGAGCGCAGTACATCCACGCCGCCGTCGGCGCGGCGGACATATACATTGTGCCAGCTCTGCCCCGTAAGGGTATCCACGAACTGCTCCTGCACCACTTCCCCCACCGTCCCGGTAACACGTTCAAGGCCCAGCAGGGAAAAATGCAACGTGTCCAGATTGCGGATGGTCTGTGCCAGATGGGCCCGGCTGATGGGTGCCAGGGGGGCAAAGGATGTGGCGGTCTGGCCTATCATGATACCGTTGCGTACCATGGCCTCCACGGCGGCGGCTCGCGCCGGGGTGATATTGCTCCAGTCGGCGAAGGGGAAGACGGACTGCCCGGGTTGATTTTGCGGGCCGTCAAAGATATCCTCCTCTGCGTAGGTAAAGGCCGTATACAGCCAGAAGGCGATTTCCTCCCGGGTGGCGGGTACGGTATGGAAGGGAATGGGTGCGGGCACAGCCGCGGCCACATTCAGGGCTTGGGCCGGCAAGGTGAGGGCGGCTACGGCGTCGTTGTATTCCGCCGCCGTAATCAAGCCCATGTCGCGGGCTTGTTGCATGTAACTGAAGAGCCAGACCGTGGGCAACGCCGTCCCCTCGGGCAAGGTGGGTGCCACGGCGGCGGTGCGCTCCCGTGCGTCCTCGGAGAGACCTGCGGCCCGTACGATATAGGTAAGGGCCTGGCCACGGGGCACGTTGCCGGCGGGGTTGAAGTTCCCCCCCTCGGGCATAAAAACGCCCAACGCGCCACCGCGCACGATGGCATCGCGCTGGGCGAGGTTGGGTGGTAAATCCGGGAAGGCCAGCCCCCGGATAAGGGGGGCTACGTTGGGCCGCCCGGTGTATGTATTCAAAACGGGGTCGTTCAGGATAAAGCGGTCGGGCCGTGCGAACACCGCCATGGGAAAGAGGAGCATCAACGCCATTGCCAGCATTGCAATTCTTGCCAGTATTTTTACGCGCACAAATACCAACTCCAATATGATAGGTGTTTCGTATTATATACCATTGTCGGCTTCCAATGCTAGATAAATAAGCATTTGTAAGAAATTGTTATCCAACTGTAAAAAAGCCTGTTGTACATGCCATATATTTGGTATACTGCCCGGGATATCAATCTTTCGGTGGGGATGTGGATTCACGCATGGAGCAAATCGTAATCAATGGGCGCAAGCCTCTGCAAGGTACGGTAAAAATTAACGGCGCGAAGAACGCGGCCGTAGCCATTCTCCCGGCGGCTTTGGCCGCCAACGGACTGTGTACCATAGAAAACCTGCCCGCAATCGAAGATGTATCCAATTTACGCAAAGCCTTTGAGGGCCTTGGCGCGGTGTGCGAACAGCGCGACGCCAATACCTTGAGCATAGACGCCACAAATATCACCCGCTATGAGATTGGAAAGGACATTTCCAATACCATGCGGGCTTCTTATTATTTGCTGGGCGTGTTGCTGGGGCGGTTCGGCAAGGCGGAGGTGCCCATCCCCGGCGGGTGCAACCTGAATGTGGGGCCCCGGTTAATCAATTACCATTTGAAGGGCTTCGAGGCTTTGGGTGCCACCACCTTTCAGGACGAGAACGTAATCCGCGTACACGCGGACAAGCTCATCGGCGCGCCCATTTACCTGGACAGCCCCAGCGTGGGGGCCACGATAAACATTATGATGGCCGCGGTATTCGCCGAGGGGATTACCACGATTCACAACGCCGCCAAGGAGCCCCATGTGGTGGATACCGCCAATTTCCTGAACCGGCTGGGGGCCAAAATCCGGGGCGTGGGCTCGGATACCATTCGCATCACCGGCGTGCCGGAGCTCCACGGCGGGGAATATACCGTTATCCCAGACCCCATCGAGACGGGTACATACATGATAGCCGCGGCTATTACCGGCGGGGATGTAACCGTGACCCATATTATTCCCAAGCATATGGATTCCCTCATCGCCAAATTGCGGGAAATGAACTGCCTGGTGGAGGAAATATCCGACGATGCCCTCCGGGTGAAGGTGGACAAGCCCCTGAAGGCCAGCGTGGTGCGTACCTCGGTGTACCCCGGCTTCCCCACGGACTTGCAACCACAGATAACGACCTTGCTGTGCACGGTGAAGGGCAAGAGCATGGTAACGGAAACGATTTATGACAACCGCTTCAAATATACCGACGAGCTGAACCGGCTGGGGGCCAACGTGCGCATCGAGGGCCGCGCCGCCCACACGGAGGGCTCCAGCGACCTGGTGGGCGCGGAGGTAAAGGCCATGGATTTACGCGCCGGTGCGGCCTTGGTGCTGGCGGGCCTTGCCGCCAGGGGGGAAACGGTGATTAACAATATTGTCCACCTGGACCGGGGATATGAGCGTTTCGAGGAAAAATTGCGGGACTTGGGCGCGGACATCAGACGGGTGGTAAAGCCGTAATGCCCACCCAGTTTGGTACCATTGCCAGCGGCTCCTCCGGCAATTGCGCCTATGCCGGGCTGGGCGGGGAACATTTTCTCATCGACGCGGGCGTCAGCGGGAAGAAAATCGCCATGGGTATCGCCCGTTTTTCCGTGCCAAGGCTGAGCGGCATTTTAGTGACCCATGAGCATACCGACCATGTGCGCGGGCTGGGGGTTGTGGCGCGCCGTTTTCGCGTGCCCGTGTACGCTACACCCCTGACCTGGCGTTATTTCACCCGCCATGGCACCATTGGCCCCATGCCCGAGGAATTGGTGCGCTATGTGGAGCCGAACCAGGCTTTTGCGGTTGGGGGCGTAAAAATCACGGCCTTTGACATTTCCCACGATGCGTCCCAGCCCGTGGGCTACACTTTGGAGGCCAGCGGAGAGAAAATCGCCGTAGCCACGGACCTGGGCCAAGCCACCGAAACGGTGAAAAACAACCTGCGCGGGGCGCGCATTCTGTACATAGAAAGCAACCACGACATCGAAATGGTAAAAAACGGACGCTACCACGCCGCCTTGAAGGCCCGGGTGCTAAGTGCCCGGGGGCACCTGTCCAACGCGGCGGCGGGGGTTTTGCTCTCGGAGGTGTGCGGCGGGCTGGCGGTGGGGAAAAGACCCTATGTGCTTTTGGCCCATCTCAGCGAGGAAAACAACCGGCCCATGCTGGCCTACGATACCGTGTTGCGTGTGCTGGACGGCCACGACGTGCAGGTACGGCAGCTGGCCGTGGCCGAGCGCGACGCGCCGGGGGAGATGATTGTGCTTGGGGATTAATTTTACCCCGGCCCAACAGGCGGCCATTGATTGCGACGCGCCACAGATTTTAGTCTCCGCCGCCGCCGGGTCGGGCAAAACCGCCGTGCTTACGGCGCGGGTCATGCGGCATTTAAGCCAGGGCATCGGCCTGGAGCGGTTGCTGGTGGTCACATTCACCGAGGCCGCCGCCGCCGGGATGAAGGACAAGGTGGCGGAACAGCTTTCCCGCCAGGCCGCCTTGCTGACCGGCGCGGATATCTCCACCATTCACGCCTTTTGCCGCAAGCTGGTGAAGGGATATTTCCAGCAGGTAAGGCTGGACCCCTCCTTCCGGGTGGGGGACGAGGCGGAGCTGGATTTGATAAAGGCCCAGGTGATGGACCAATTATTTGAGGAAATGTACCGCGAGGCATCCGATGGGGAGGCACGCGGTTTTTTAGATTTGGTGGATGTGTATGGCGGCAAGGCCAAGGACGCCAGGCTGGATGCTTTGGTGCGGAAGCTGTATGATTTTCTGGAAAGCGACCCCTTTCCCCTGGCGGCGGCACAGCGATACGCGGCTGTGTATGACGCGGGGGAACTGGATGCTACGGTATGGGCGGCGGTGGCCCGGGAGGAGCTGGCGGCGGGGCTGACCGGGGCCATGGAGGGACTTGAACGTGCGCGGGCCTTGTGCCTTGCCCCCGGCGGGCCGGAAAAATACATAGAACGGTTGGAGCGCGACGGGGAAATGCTCCGGCGTTTGCAAAATAGTTTGGGGGGTACCTTTGAGGAGATGTACGCCGCCTTCGGTACGGTTGATTGGGGGCGGCTGCCCGCCGTGGGCAAAAAAGACGAGGTGGACGCCGATATAAAGGAACGCGCCCAACGCCTTCGCAACGCCCGGGTGAAAAAAACCGTGGAGGATTTAATCAAGGGCGTTTTTTTCGCGCCGCCGGGGAAAATGCGCGACGATATCGCCGCTTTGGCCCCCCGGGTACGCGCCCTCATGGCGTTGACCTGCCGCTTCGCCCAAGCCTACGCCGAGGAAAAGCGGGCGCGGAATTTGCTGGACTTCTCCGACCTGGAGCATTTCGCTATCCAAATCCTGTACCCCGGCGGCCCCGAGGATATGACCCCCGGAGCCGTCGCGGCGGCCATGGCGCGGAAGTACCACGAGGTGCTTATCGACGAGTACCAGGACGCGAACCGGGTACAGGAGCTCATCCTCTGTGCCGTCAGCGGGCGGCGGTTTATGGTGGGGGATGTGAAGCAAAGTATTTACCGCTTTCGCCGGGCCAACCCGGAGCTGTTCCGGGAAAAATACGAAACCTATACCCGCTGGGCGGGTACGCCCACCCTTGCGCCCCCCTCCCGGGTGCGGATTGATTTGTCCGAGAATTTCCGTTCCCGTGCCGAGGTGCTGGCGGGGGTCAATTTTTTCTTCTCCCGGCTCATGTGCAACGAAGTGGGGGAGGTGGCCTACGACGAAGCCGCCGCCTTGAAGCCGGGCAAGGGCTATCCCCCGTGGCCAGCAGGGATGGCGGGGAAGATTCAAGTAGATTTGCTTGACGAAAAAACCGAGGAGGAACCCGGCGACGACCCCCAGCCCACCGCGGCCAGCCTGGTAAACGAAACCCGCATGATAGCCCGGCGGGTGCACCATTTGCTGGAAAACCAACAAATATGGGATGAATCTCTCAGTGCCTACCGTTTTTGCCGCTTGTCCGACATGGTGGTGCTCACCCGGAGCTTGACAAGTATTGCCCCGGTTATCATCGAGGAGCTGAAAAACCAGGGCATTCCCGCCACCGCCGAAATGGGCGCGGCCTTCTTCGCGCAAATAGAGGTGAAAACCGCGTTGTCCTTCCTGCGCATCGTGGACAATCCCCGGCAGGACATAGACTTGATAACGGTTTTGCATTCCCCTGTGTACGGCCTGGACGAGGCGGAGTTGTACAACCTGCGCCAAAACCGGGAGGAGGGGGACTTCTACGATTGTGTACTGGCTTATGCCAGCAACGACAAAAATCCCTTGCGTCATAAGCTGACCCGCTTCCTGTCCGACCTGGCGCGATTCCGCGCCGCGGCGGGATATCTCCCCGTCAGCCGCTTGCTGGGTCTTATCTACGACACCACCCGTTATCCCGCCCACGCGGCGGCCATGCCCGGGGGCACGGCAAGGCTGGCCAACCTGCGCCTGTTGCTGGAGCGTGCCATGGCCTTCGAAGAAACGCGCCTGACGGGGCTCTTCCATTTTACGCGCTACATACAGCGGCTACACGAGACCAAGTCCCGGGTAAGCGCGGCACCCACCGAGGCCGCCGGGGAAAACACCCTGCGCCTGATGACCATTCACAAGTCCAAGGGGCTGGAGTTCCCCATCGTCTTCGTCAGCTTCCTGGGGCGGAAATTCAACCTGGAGGACGAACGCGCCCCCATTATTTTGCATGGCGAAAAGGGACTGGGAGCCAACTATGTAAATACCCATTTGCGCACCGTGTCGAATACCCTGCCCCGCTTCAGCCTGCAACGCCTGACCCGCCGGGAAAACCTGTCGGAGGAATTGCGTTGCCTATACGTGGCCATGACCCGCGCCATGCAATGCCTGATACTCACGGCCCGTTGCGCCGATTACGAAAAGGAATCCGAAAAATGGGCGGAGGGTCTTTCGGTGTATAACCGCCGCGCCGCCACCCGTTATTTGGATTGGCTGATGCCCTGTATATTGTCCCGCCCCGATGCCCCGGCGTTTGACTTTCGCGTGGAAGCCCTGGGGGATATTGCCGCCTCTGCCTCGCCCCTACACGCCACAGAACCCCCCCCG
>WQSR01000074.1 GCA_009787785.1 Defluviitaleaceae bacterium | reverse complement strand
GGAGTTATGTGGTTGGCGTTGAGGCTTCGCCAGAAGACCAACGCAACCACTTCTCCGACAGAGCCAATCATCACGGGGCGAGTGCCAGCGCGGCCGCTCACGCGTCCACTGCGTGAGTATGTTCGCAAGTATCCCCCCGCCCCTTCCCCTGGGGCAAGTCCCCCTCCCCTGGCGGCACCCATGCAAATTGGTATGCCATTTGCACAGGGGGATGGTTACGCGTAAATACGATGGACCATGCACCGTCCTGCCCTTTTACCCAGGTACAGCCCGGCGCGTTTATCGCTTCGGTTTCTTCCGCATCCTCTTTGTAGGGGGAATGCGCGTCCTTCTTGCTGAGGGCGAGGGGGGTTTTTGGCTCTATGGGATAATGGGGCGGAAAGCTGATTTCATAAATGAGCTCATCGGTTTGCTCATACACCGGGTATGTGTTCGCTATCTCCATTTTCGTTTGTAGCTTGGCCTGAATATTTTTCATGGTTGCCTCAAAGGTGGCGGGCTTGTAGGCGGGTATAGTCACCTTAATTTCCAGCTCCACCTCCTGCCCCTGCCGTAAAGCGGGAACGAACTTCACCTGCCAATTGCACTGGCCCGGCGTTTTTATGCCGCTTGCCTGTACCGCGCCTTCCCCCAGGGTGGAGACGCTTATTTTACACCCGTCCTCGCCGTTGCAGGGTCCGCAACTTATTTGAGGGCGTATGGCGTCCTTGAACACATTAATATAGTTCAATTCCTTGCCCAGGCAACGTACCTTTACCTGCCGCGTCATCACCGCGCTTAGGGATTCCCCGTCTGTATGCATAGTGTACGCCCAGCGGACATGGTTTTTCACCAAGGCGTACAGGCGGTTGTGCCGCCCCAGCCGCTTTTGCTCGCATTTTTCATAGGCTTCCTTTACGGCGGCGATAAAACCGTCCAGCTTGTGCAAAGGCGACGGCGTGCCGTCTTTATTAACGATGGAACTGATATGGTTAAAGAAATTTTCGCTCTCCTCCCGGTTTAGCAAATCCGCCACTTGGATGTTGGGGTCCACCACGCCGAATACCTTGTCAATATCCGCATCCCCCAGCTTGAAAAGATAGGTGGGCTTGTTTTCCTGAATCCAAAAAACCGCGTATTCCGCCAAGGCCCAAGGCGATTCTATGTATCTCGGCGTAAAGAGGAACATGGAGGCATCGCTTAGCCCGACCTGTTCGAGGATGGCTTCGCGCCAATTTTTGCCGCCATACAGCCCGATATTGATATGGATAAAATTTACCCTGTCCATACGGAAAGCGGCATTCAGCTCATTGCAGATAACCGCCGCAATGTCCGCTTCCGCGTTGGAGCGGCTGATAAATACGGTGTAGCGTTTTTGGATTTGCATTTGTATGCCTCCTGGTATTATTATTTTAGAAAATATGTGTATAGCCGGTTAAGCCGGAAGCCGACTGCCCGATTATGATTATAGCGTTTCAGGGGGTATGCATGTCAACTTGTACGCTCCACAACGAAAATTGCATCCCCGTGTTAAGGCGTCTGCCCGTGGGCTCGGTGGATTGTATCCTCACCGACCCGCCCTATAATTTGGCCCGTTTCATGAAAAGCCGGGACACCAACCTCACGGCCATGCGGGAGAACTTCTTCGGCGCGGCACCCTGGGACGACCTCGAAGCCGACGCCTGGGTGCAGTCCATGGACGACTTCTTCCGGGAGGCGGCCCGGGTGGTGAAGCCCGGCGGCGCGGTCATCGTTTTCATGGCCATTATAAAGGTAGAGACTTTGATTCGCCTTGCCCAGGGGCACAGGCTGTACTACAAGACCACGGGCATCTGGCACAAGACCAACCCCATGCCGCGCAATATGCACCTGCATTTCGTCAACGCCACAGAGGCGTGGGTGTATTTTATCAACCGGAAGCGCACGGGGACATTTAATAATGAAGGGACAGCCCTCCACGATTTTTACGAATGCCCCGTGGCCCCGCCCTCCGAGCGCAAGCACGGCAAGCACCCCACCCAAAAACCCGTGAAGCTGATGGAATTTTTTATCCGCACCCTCACCCTGGAGGGGGAAACCGTGCTGGACCCCTTCATGGGCAGCGGGAGCACGGGGGTGGCGGCGGGGAAGCTGAACCGGAATTTCATCGGAGCAGAAATAGACAAAGGATATTTCGACATTGCCAAAGAACGCATGAAATAGTTGATACATATATTCCCACCATGTATCACATACTACTCCCATATATGATATTGGGAGGAACGGGTATGCGACAAATTATCCAGAATTTGTTATGGGCTATTGCCACCTACGGCATATGGGCGTATGGCGGCCTGGGCGTGGGTGCCGACACGGTTTTGTGGAATATGTACGCCCACAAAGCCATCGCCGCCTATTCGGACGAGGAAATGAAAAAAGACAGCCCCGCGCACCCGCTGGTCATCGAAGCCAAGCGCGAGGCCCCCGCGCACCCGCCCCCGGCCAGGCTTTTTGTGTCCGCCGAGGGACGCTACGCCATACAGCAGGGCTGGATTGCCGGCGCGGATTATCAGGAAAACAAAATCGCCACCCATGGCGAAGCGGTGGCAATGATTATGCAGATTGCCTCCCTGTACCCGGAAGACATTATATATTTTGGGGAATTTAATCCCGAGCTACCCCTCACACGGCAGGATTTCACCCAGTACCTGCGCGTTGTATTCCATGATTTGCCCGAGCAGGGCATCCTCGACGCCGACGCCAACGGCGATTCCGACCCCCAGCGGGAAGTCACCCTGGTAGAAATGGTACGCGCCGCCTACCGCCTACGCGGCATGAACCCCCACAGCTATTAATCCACAAACAGCTTCCGCACCTCTTGCGCGCTGAGCAAATTGATAAAGCTCCCACCCTCGGTGATGACGCTGTCTATCAGGTCCCGCTTCTTTTCCTGTAGGCGCATGATTTTCTCCTCGATGGAATCCTTGGCCACGATATTGAAGACCTGCACGGCCTTTTTCTGGCCGTAGCGGTGGGCGCGGTCGCTGGCCTGGTCCATGACGGAGGGGTTCCACCAGGGGTCGTAGTGGATAACCACGTCCGCGCCGGTCAGGTTCAGCCCCGTGCCGCCGGCCTTGAGGGAAATGAGAAATATATCCTTCTCCCCCGCGTTGAAGCGGGTGGTCATCTCCATACGGTCCTTGGCCTTGGTGGCCCCGTCCAGGTAGAAATAGGAAATCGTGTTCTCCTCGTCCAGCTTCTTGCGCAGTAAATCCAGCACCCCCGTAAATTGGGAGAAAAGTAATACCCGGTGGCCGGACTCCAGCGCGATTTGCACCGTTTCCAGTGCCAGTTCAAACTTGCCGCTGCCGCCAGCATAATCGTCGATAAAAAGCCCCGGATGGCAACAAATCTGCCGCAAGCGGGTAAGCTGTGCCAGCACGCGCATCCGGTTGTCCGCGAAGGTATCGGCCTTCATATAATCATCCAGCGCGCCCAAGGCTTCCAACAGATGGGCCTGGTAAATGCGCTTTTGCTCGGGGGTGAGCTCGGCGGGCAAGGTGGTCTCCGTTTTTTCGGGGAGCTCCTTTAATACGTTGGCCTTGATACGGCGCAGTACGAAGGGGCCGATTTGGGCGCGCAGCTGTGCCGCCCGCTCCTTGTCGTCGTCCCGGACGATGGGGGTTTCGTACAGCCGCTGGAATTTGCCCGCAGTATAGAGGTACCCCGGCATGATAAAATCAAAGATACTCCACAGTTCCGACAGATTGTTCTCGATGGGGGTGCCCGTGAGGGCGAAACGGGTTTTCCCCGTCAGGGATTTGATGCTCTTGGCCGCCTGGGTGGCGGGATTTTTTATGTTCTGCGCCTCGTCGGCAATGATATAGGAAAATGTCAGGGGCTTATAATACCCGATGTCGCGTTTAAGCATATCATAGGTGGTGATGAATACGTCCACCTCCGGGTTTTCCAGTAGCTCCCGCCGCTTGTCCGGGAAGCCGGTGACAACCTGGGTGCGCATTTCCGGGGCAAAACGGGCGAACTCGTTCTCCCAGTTGTACAGCAAAGAGGTGGGTGCCACCACTAAGGAGGGACGCTTGCGGCCCTTCCGGTCGCTTTCCAGCAGGGCAATTACCTGCAATGTCTTCCCCAGTCCCATGTCGTCGGCCAGAATCCCGCCGAAGCCATAATGGGTCAGCGTCTTTAGCCAATAAAAGCCCGTCTTCTGATAGTCCCGCAGAATATTAGTCAAGCCCCTCGGGGTTTTGAAGCCCAGGTTCGCGTTGTTTTTAAAATCCTCCACCAGCTTGGCGAAATGGCTGTCCCGCGTATGACCGCCGGAGAGTTTTTTTTCCTGCATCAGCTCGTCTACATACAGGGCCCGGTACGCCGGCATGGTGATATACTTCCCTTTTACATCCTTCCGGGTGGCGTCCAGGGCGTCCAGCATCTTCAGGGGCGCGGCCATGGATTCGTCATCCAAAGACAGGAAACTGCCGTCCTTCAGCCGGAAGAATTTCTTCTTGGCGCGGTAGGCTTCCAGCGCGTCCAGTAAGTCGCTCAGGGTATATCCCGTCTCGTCCACGGATATGTTCAGCAAATTCCCCATCAGGCGAACCCCCACCCTTGCCTTGGGCGGGCGGCGCGTCTTCCTTTGCAACTCCTCGCTGACATAGACCTCCGCCAGCTTGCGGAAGCTCTCCAGCGCGCCGCCGCGTTCGTACAGGAAGCCATAAATCATGTCGTTGCCCTTCAAGTAATACAAGCCGCCCTTTTCGGTAAAGCCGCAGGCACCCATCATCCGCTTCAAGGTATATTCCGCCAGCATATCCCGAGGTATTTTGTCGCTGTCCTTGGGCTGGCTGGGCTTGATTACCTTATCGCCATACTGGAACTCGAAATGGGCAAAAATTTCCATCCGCGAAGGCCCCGTGGACTCCAAGTACAGGCGGGCAACCAAAGACGCGTCCCGGCGGATGGGGGGCGTCCCCTCGGTTTTATGCACCAGCTCCATTTCAGCCAGCTTGGGCAAAACGATGGACAGGAAGCGTTGCTCCTCCTGCCCGGTGAAAAGAATCTCATTGCGCGGCGTCGCGCCCAGGGCTTCCAACAGGCGCAAAATCACCGAGCCTTCCCCCGCGCCCAGGCGGAGGAGCTGGTTTTCCATCAGCATATAATGGGCCCTGCGGCCGGAAATGGCGCGAAAGCTTGGAAATTCGGCCTTTATCGTCGTACCCGCGTTGTTGTGGGCCACGGAAATCCGCAGCGGGGGTTTCCCCGTGCGGATGAGCACCTCGGGGGCCAAATCCTCCGCGCCCTCCAGCATTTGCCCGTCATACAAATCAAAGAACTCGTCGATATTGCGCGGGCCAATCGGAATCTCCCGGGCACCGGACAGGGGACGGCGCGACAGGGGGAATTGCTTGCTCAGCCGCTTGCCCACCTCGGTATAGAGGGTATCCTCCGCCATGACAAAGTCCAATAGCTTCTGCCCCGCCTGGCAAAACTGGTTGCGCCGGTGGGGGAAGGACAGCCCCTGCCCATAAGACACCGTTTCCTCCCGCTTACAGCTCTCCACGAATAGGGCGATATTCTTGATTACATACATGCGCCCAATACCCACCGTCAGGGTGATGTACACCCCCCGGGGCTCCAGATGCAGTACGGGGGTCAATTTAATTTGCGACGCGGAGCGGGACAGGAGCACCGCCAGCTCCGCGTCTATGTTGTCATAGATTAGCTTTTCCAGCGCGTTGGTGAGGGTGACGCTGTGCTGGCGCATGGTATCGGCAGAGAGGAGGGCTACGCTCCCCTCCATTTGGGCAAATAAAACAGCCACAGCATGTTTGCACGCGCCGCGCCATATGCTGTGGCTTTCACAACTGCAATTAAATTCAACCAAGCCGCCGCCGTCATCCAATTTCAAGGTGACATCATAGTTCTTGTAGTTGCCCTCCACGGTGGAACGGGCAAGCGTACCGCCCTCGGGGTTCTCCAGCGTCTTGAAGGATAACAGCTTCCCCTCGCGGAACATGCGTTCGCCGCGTTCGTAGGTATCCGGGTTAGAGCTAAGATTTAATATCGTGCCCTTGGTGATGGCGGAAGCCTTCATTGCTACAAAATATTGGCGTCTACAAGGTCAACCAAATCGGCGATATCAGATTTTGCCACCTGTGCGGTAGCCTTTAGCCTTTCGCCGATGGTGCGCAGGTCTTCGGTTATCAGCGTGGAGAAGATAACCACCGGCAAATCCTTGAGCACATCATCCTCGCGGATAAGCTTGAGCAGACGGTGGCCGTCCATGATGGGCATTTCGATGTCGGTGATGACCATGCTCACATGGTCGGCGATGTTGCCGCCCGCGGCTTTGTACTGTTTCAAAAGGTCCCAGGCTTCCTTGCCGTTGGGGGTGCTGGCAAGGTTTACATAGCCCACTTTTTCCAAGGATTCCATAACCAGGCGTTCCAGGGTGGGGGAGTCCTCTACGATGAGGATGGGCTTGTTGGAGGTGGGCCTTGAGCCGAAACGCTCCAGGGAGCGGGTCATAATCGCGCCCTGCGGGTTTATGTCCATGAGGATTTTTTCGAAGTCGATAATGGTAATCAGGCGTTCCTCCACCTGGGCGACACCGGTGGCCATGCCCTCCTCTTCCCCATAAATGGTGCGGTCGGGCTTCTCGATTTTGGACAAGTCCACATTGTCGATGGCCATAACCCCGTGTACGTGGAAGGCGGTTTTTATGTTGTTCATTTTGGTGATAATGAGAATATCGCGTTCCTCGTCCTCCGAGGGGGGTAGACCCATGTAAGCCGCCAAGTTGATTACCGTCATGGTTTCGGTACGGGGACGGAAAATACCCTCCACGAAGGGATTGGAGTTGGGCATGGGCGTGATGGGGTACTGGCTATACTTCATGATTTCATCCACCTTGGCTACGTTGATGCCAAAGTTGCCGCCTGCGACAATAAACTCCATTAATTGGAGCTGTTGCTTGTTCTCCGGCTTTTCTTTATCTCCTCTTCTGCTGCTGACCATGGATATGCCTCCCGACTTTAGTATTCTATGGGTACCTACCATTATAACACGTGTTTTGATAAGCACAACAGATTTTTGTGATTTTTTATTAAATATGGTAGAGTGAGCGAAATAAGTGACGAAATGGCGTGTATATACTTGATTTATCCACTATACAGCACGGAGGAAACGGAAAATTTTGCGTCAAATTTTGCCAGTGGGGTGCGCCCGGGTGCCATTTTTTGCCTGTCTGGGGAGCTGGGCGCGGGCAAAACGGTTTTTACGCGGGGGCTATGTCGTGGGCTGGGGTACGCCGGAAGGGTGACTTCGCCCACTTTTACGTTGATGAATATATATGAAGGCGGACGGCTGACGGTCTACCATTTTGACTTGTACCGGCTGGCGGGCGCGGCGGACTTGGAAAGTATTGGCTGTGAAGAATATTTCGACGCGGGCGGTGTGTGTGTGCTGGAATGGCCCCAGCGGGCCCAGGGGAGCGTGCTGGCGGGCCGGGGGGTTACATGGGTGGAAATCCGGGCTGACTTCGACAGGGATATGCATTTCAGGGAGATAACCATTAGTGAAAATACTAGCCATTGACACCTCCGGGAAGCAAGCGGGGGTGGCCATAGTAGAAAACGGGCGGGTTTTGGGAAAAATTACCGTTGGGGCCCACACCGGCCCGGGGGGGTGGAAGCATTCCCAGATGCTTTTGCCCACGGTGATTTCCCTGCTGGGGGATACCGGGCTTGCCCTGGCGGACGTGGGCTGTATCGCCTACACCTGCGGGCCGGGCTCCTTTACGGGCTTGCGCATTGGCGCGGCCACGGCCCTTGGCCTGGCCAGGGGGGCGGGCCTGCGCGTTGTGCAAGTTCCTACGCTGGATGCCATGGCATATAATTACATTATGTCGGGGGAGGAAAAAGTCCTCGCCATGATGGATGCCCGGCGGGGGCAGGTGTACGCGGCGGTGTACGGGCGCGGAGCCTATGGGGAAATGGTACGAACCACCGATTACCTGGCCGCGCCCCTGGCGGAGGTGGTAGCCCTGGCCGGGGACGCCAAGCAAATCATGGACGACATTGACCCTGGGGCGGTGGGACTGCTGGCAGAGAAAATACCCATGGCCCCGGGTTCCAATGCGCCCGAAGGGAAGCTTCTGTATATCCGCGCCCCCCAGGCGGTGCGCGAGGCTTCACAGAAGCAATGCTGATTGTCCCCTTGACCTTGGATTACCTGGACGCCGTCCATACCCTGGAGCGCGAATGCTACAGCGACCCCTGGAGCATCCTTACCCTGGCGCACGAAATCACAGGCGGGAACCGGATTTGCCTTTTGGCACTGGATGCCGGCTCCACAGCGGCGGGCTATGCCTTTATGTACCATGGGCCCTATGAAGGACATATCGAGAATATCGCCGTGGCCCCGGCCTATCGCAAGCGGGGTGTGGCCTCCTTGCTGATGGACGCTTTGCGCGCAGAGGCCGCCCGGTACGAAATACCGAAGCTTACCTTGGAGGTACGCCAAGGCAACCACGAGGCCCTGGCCTTGTATCATAAATTCGGCTTTACCGTCACCGGACACCGGCGGGAATATTACCGCAACCCCTGCGAGGATGCCGTAATCATGGAGGTAGTGTTGCATGACCCAAAAGCATAGGGAACTCACATGGCAGGAGCTGAAATATTTCTGCGAGCCGATAACTGTTGACCCCGCCAAAGATATCATCCCGGAAAGCGCGCCCCCCGCCCGCCGGGAGCCCATAGGCCAGGACCGCGCCGCCAAGGCCCTCCATTTCGGCTTGCATATGAAGGCCCCCGGCTATCACATCTATGTCTGCGGCCAAGGGGGGACGGGGCGGACGACCTTCGCCAAGGAATTTGCCCGGCAAAAGGCCCTCACCGAGCCCACCCCGCCGGATTTGTGCTATGTCTACAATTTTGATAATCCCAAAAGCCCAAAATTGTTGCGTCTGCCCCCGGGGCTGGGCCGCCGCCTGAAGGACGAACTGAGCGACCTGATGGGCCGTCTCGCCGCCGAGCTGCCCAAGACCTTCTCCGGCAAGGAGCACGAGCAGAAAAAAAACGAAATCGTACGGGTGTTGCACACCAAGCGCGACGAGATTATCAAGGACATGACCGAGGAGGCCCACAAGCAGAATTTCGGCGTGAAGAATACCAACTCGGGGATTTATTTCATGCCCATCGTGGACGGCGAGGTGATTAGCGAGGAGCAGTTCGACGCCCTCACCCAGGAACAGCGCGAGGGCATTTCGAAAAACTCCGAGGCCATCCAAAAGCGCGCCGCCGAGGTGATGCGCCAAATCAAGGAGCACGAAAAAACCACGAAAAAAGACGTGGAGGAGCTGGAATACGCGTTGGGCTTGTTCACCGTGGGCCGCTATATGAACGATATCATCGAAATGTTCGCCCATGAGCCGGCCTTGCTCACCTACCTGAAGGCCGTGAAGGAAGATATATTGGAAAACCTGGTGGAATTTATCAGTGACGAAAACGAGGAGGAGGACGCCATGCAAGCCTTCCTCCCCTGGTACAGCAAAAAAAACAGCGAGGATTTGCTCACCAAGTACAAGGTGAACCTCCTTACCGACAACACGGACTTGCGCGGTGCCCCGGTTATTGTGGATTTCAACCCCGGCTACACCCATCTGGTGGGGGAGGTGGAATACGACAACGAGTTCGGCAATTTCTCCACAGATTTCATGAAAATCAAGCCCGGTTTGTTGCACCGCGCCCATGGCGGCTATCTCATTTTGCAAGCCCAGGACATTCTGGGTAGCCCCCACGCCTGGGAGGCGTTGCGCCGCGCCCTCGTCACCCGCCAAATCATCACCGAGCCCCTGCGGGAGTACAATACAGGGGTGGCGGTTTCCGGCATCAAGCCCGAGCCCATCCCCCTGGACGTGAAGGTAATACTCATCGGCGGCTCCTATTACTACAATGTGCTGTACGCCTATGACGATTACTTCGAGAAGCTCTTCAAGATTCGGGTGGATTTCGATTACGAGATGCGCCTCAACGACGCCAACCGGGCCGAAATCGTCCGCTTTGTGCACGAATACAAAACAGAGCCCGCCCTCCCCTTCACCCCCGCCGCCGTGGCCGCCATCGTAGAGCACGCCACCCGCCTTGCCGAGCGGCAGGATAAG
>WQSR01000073.1 GCA_009787785.1 Defluviitaleaceae bacterium | reverse complement strand
AGGCGCGTGATTAGTGGCGAATGGCGGAGTTAGTGGTTGGCGTTGAGGCTTCTGAAAGAAGACCAACGCAACCACTTCTCCGACAGAGCCAATCATCCCGCAACGAGTGCCAGCGCGGGCCATTCACCCCCCGTCACCCCTCCACGCGGGTCATTATTCCATGGTGGTGAATTAAATTAACATCATCCACGAACCATGTTATCATGCCGCATATATCCACGCGAAAGGTTGATGAAGGATGACTTATAGGAATCCTGTGCTGTACGCGGATTATTCCGACCCGGATGTTATCCGCGTGGGCGACGATTATTTCATGGTGGCCTCCAGCTTCTGTAATGTACCCGCCATTCCCCTGCTTTATTCCCGTGACCTTGTGCATTGGCGGGTGGTGAACTATGTTTTGGATAGGTTGCCCTTTCCGGTGTATGACGCTCCCGCCCACGGAAAAGGCGTGTGGGCACCCGCCATACGCCGCCACAAGGGCTTGTTTTACGTCCTTTTCCCCATGCCCGACGAGGGGATTTTTTGTTGCACGGCTACAGACCCCTTGGGGAAATGGAGCGACCCCGTGACGGTGCGCCCGGGCAAGGGCTGGATTGACCCCTGCCCCTTTTGGGACGAGGACGGCAAAGCCTACATGGTGAGTGCCTTCGCGAAGAGCCGGACCGGTATCAAAAGTATATTGAACCTTGCCCCCGCCAAGCCCGATTTCTCAGGATTGCTGGAGGAGGGGAAGACCATTTTTGACGGGCGCGATACCCAGCCCACCATTGAGGGCCCCAAAATGTATAAAAGAAACGGCTGGTATTATATTCTCGCCCCCGCCGGCGGGGTGAAGCACGGCTGGCAGACCGCCCTGCGCGCAAAAAATATCTGGGGGCCCTATGAAGAAAAAATCGTCATGCTGCGGGGGGATACGGATATCAACGGCCCCCATCAGGGTGCCTTGGTGGAAACCCCCTCCGGGGAAAGCTGGTTTGTCCATTTCCAGGATGTGGGGGCCTACGGGCGCATCGTACACTTGCAACCCGTGGCCTGGGTGGATGATTGGCCCGTTATCGGCGACGACAGCGGCGGCGAGGGCTGTGGCACCCCCGTAAGCCAGTGGCGGTTGCCCGATGTGGGGAGCCATCCCCCGGTGGTTCCCGCCGACTCCGATGATTTTGACGGCGACACGCTGGGCTTGCAATGGCAGTGGAATGCCAACCCCAAGCCGGGGCAGTTTTCCCTGGGGGCGGGCTGTTTGCGCTTGAAGGCCATGCCCTACACCGGCGCGTTGTGTGACGCGCCCCATCTGTTATTGCAAAAATTCAACGCCCCCGCCTTTGAAGCCGTGGCCAAAATGGATTTCCGGGATTTGCCCCAGGGCGGCACGGCGGGGCTGGTGGTGCTGGGGAGGGCCTATGGAGCCATCGCTGTGCGCAAGACCCCGGCGGGGCTGGCGTTGTTGCGCATTCAAGGGGCCATGGGCGCAGGGGAGGACGAAGCCGTTTTCTCCGAGACGGAAATGGACGGGACATTATATATGAAGCTGGAGCTCTCGCCCGGCATGGAAATTACCTTCCGCTACAGCATCGACGGCAAGCACTACATGGAGGCCCCCGGACGCTTCACCGCTGTCGCGGGGGTGTGGGTGGGGGCGAAGTTTGGCCTTTTCGCCACCGGGGACGGCGGGGGCATAGGGGTGGCGTATGTAAGGGTCAAAACTTCCCCCGGGTAAAGGGAATGCGTAGGGGCTTTCGGTGCAAATATGCCTTGATTACCGCTTTGGCTTCTTCGGCGGTTTCCGTGGTGAAAATGAGCCGCCCGTGGGTAAGGCCGGATTTTTCCACGTGCTGTAATTTGTCCGCCATGAAAAGGGGGACGGAGTTGTACACCGTGTCGCCATGGAGGAAGAATTGCGCGTTTTTCCGGTCGGTGAGGGTGGCCTCAGGTGATTTGCCGGATGTCAGGGGATTGCCCAGCTTCATCAGGGGGAGCTTGCCGTAGAGTATGGCCTCCGTGGGGATGGGCTTTTTCATGTCGCGGATTTGGGCCAGGTTCAGCTCGGGGTGCAAGGTGGCGCGGGCCACGCCCAGCCCAGCCAGCACCGCCAGCGTAGCGGAATTAAAGCAATGGACGGAAAAGTCGGTGACGCAACCGGGGGTGATTTCCCCCAGGGAGCGGGCGTAGAAGGGGCGCGAGGCTCCGCCGGAGGGGCGGCATGGCATAACCGGGATGCCCGCTTCCGCGCATATGCCCCCTTGCGCGGCGGTTAAACAGGTTGCGATGAATGTTATTGGCATTTCCCCGCTCCTTTATCTTACGCGCAAGGCGTATGCAATGGAATAATCGCTGGGATGCGCAAATACATCCCGGAAGCCTTGCATGGCCTCGGCGTCTACATGGGCGTAGACGTCTATTTCTATCAGAAAATCCCTGACGGCGGCAAAATCCGTCAGGAACAGGAACCGTATTGTATACATGCCTTCGCTCAATCCCAGACCGAAGGACGTGGAAGTCTCCTCCACCGCCCATGAAAACTGGAGGTTGCCTTGGGCATCTTCGATAATAAACCCGGTCATAAAGTCCTGCCCCTGTATTTCCAAGTCAAAACGGTGATTCCTTGCCCCGTCCGCGATAAAGGTATATTCGGCATACGGCCGGGTGCGCACATCCGCAACGGAGGCCGACGCGGTAAAGATACTCGGCGGTTCATAGGTTACATGGAAGGCGGCGGCAAAGGGTATCGCCGCGGCCAAAACCAGCCCAAGGGCCACGATGCCCCATTTCCCGTTGAAGCGCGGCGCGTAGTCCTTTTGGAGCAGGGTATAGTACGCCGTCTTTACATTGACGATAATACCCCTGCTGTGGGCGAAAAGCACAAACGCGCTGATAAGCAACAGACCCGTCAGGGAAACCAGCAAAGGATGAAAGCCCGTCATATCCAGGAAAAAAGTGATGTCCTGGGGCTGTACCACACCAAACAAGGAATAAAAAGGAAGGAACACCCAGGCCACAAGCACGCCCCCCGTCAAGCTCAGCAAGGCGAAGAAATAGCACAGGTGATAGGCCGGGGCTTTCGCCTCCTTGCGGTAAAAGGCGATGGCCACCACCCCCAGCAACCGGGTAAACAGCTCCCCGGCAACCCGGTTCAGCGCGGCGGCGAAGGGGGTAAATTCGGTGCCGGTCGCGCTCACATGGGGGCTAAGCGTCCAAAACACGAAGCGTTCGATGGTCCCGCCATAGGCAAGATGTAAAACCGCGTGGGACGCTTCATGGAAGAACGCATACACCAAAAACCATACAGGCATAAATACCACAACGGCGAGAATTGTTTTCGTTTGCTGGCTCATGTGCGATTATCACTCCTTGGCGCGGAATGCCCATAGGGATTTTTCAACGCCTTCATATACATATTATTTTTATTGCCCGCAAAATAGCCATCGGTATAGCCGCCCCGGTCGAAGACCCGGAGCATTTCCGCTTTCTGCTTTTGCGTGGGGGGCTTGCCGTCCAAGGCGGCGCGGTAGGCACGCACCACGGCGCGGACATAATCCTCGCCCTTCATGCGGCCCTCGATTTTCAGTGAGGCGATGCCCATTTCGCATAATTCGCGGATATAGTCAATTAAGCACAAATCCTTCAGGCTCAAAAGGACGCCGCTTTTCCCCCCGGGCTTTGCGTTGCTATAGGGCAAGCGGCAGGGCTGGGCGCATTTGCCCCGGTTGGCACTGCGTCCACCCATAAAGCTACTCATCAGGCACTGCCCGGAATAGGACGCGCACAACGCGCCGTGGACAAAGACCTCCAGCCCCACCGCCGTGCTTCCGGCGATTTTTTCCAATTGCGCCCGGGAAAGCTCCCGCGCCATCACCACCCGGGCAAAGCCCAGCCGCCCCAAGGCGCGTACATCCTCCAAGCTCCGGGCGGTCATCTGGGTGCTGGCGTGGAGCACCGCATCGGGATACGCCTGGCGAATCCGCGCCCCCAGCCCTATATCCTGCACAATAAAAGCGGCAGCGCCCAAATGATAGGCACAGCCGACTAATGCAATGGCCTCCTCCAATTCCCGGTCGGTCATCAGCGTATTCACCGCCAGGTGAACCGCAACGCCGTTTTCACGGGCATACCCAATCGCTTCCGCCAGCGCGTCCCCATGGAAATTCTGCGCGTTGGCCCGGGCGGAAAACTTCCCCGCACCCAAGTACACCGCATCCGCTCCCGCTTCCACGGCGGCGCGGAGGGTGCTCATACTGCCGGCAGGGGCCAGGAGTTCGGGCCTTTTTACTATGTTATATCCCATGGGAAAACCTTATCATGTATGGCAATGCAATTCAATGGTGGGGGATAGATTCCCCCCACTTGACGGGCGTATAAGCGATGCGCATAATATTCTTGAAAAAAGGGGAGACACGATGAAATTCAAGGAAATCGAAAAATTCATTAAATCGGACGGTTGGTATAGAATCAAAGCCAAAAGTGGAACGTCACATAGGCAGTACAAGCATCCAACCAAATCGGGCAAAGTAACCATCGCTTACCACGGCAGTGATGAGATTCCCCTTGGAACAGTCAATAATATACTAAGGCAAGCGGGACTAAAATAACTTTGCTTGCATAAAGCAGGAGGACGATTATGCGCAAGCTAACCTATTTTGCTGTATTTGAGCCCAATGGAAGCGGGGGATACGGGGTGTACTTCCCGGACATTTTGGGCTGTACTTCTTACGGAGAAAGCTATGACAAAGCCCAACGGATGGCACAGGAAGCATTGGGGCTTCATTTGCTTGAAATGGAAAAGGACGGCGATGAAATACCGTCGCCCACAACAGACCCGCATGGGTTGGCGATAGAGCCGGAGACGAATGAAAGCTATGTTATTTCCTCGGTTACCGTGTTCCCGGATTTGATTAAAGACCGTAAGGAGCATTTAGGGATAGCTTAATCCCGCTATAAAAAACCGACGACCGGGGCAATCCCGCATCGCCGGTTTTTTTGTTTTCATTTTTCTATTGCTACAGCCGTATCAACTCCGCGATGCTCATGGCGATATTATCCAAGATATCAAAGAATTTATCATTCAAATCGTAATACTTCCCATTGGGCTTCGTCACCGGGTCGTAGGCGTCGATGGATTCCCGGTCCTTGCGCGCCACTACGTAGGTGGTGACGGAGTAGGTGGCCAGCATTTCGCATATTTGGGCCACGGATTTCCCGCTGGCGGTGGGCACGTGGGGGGGCGCGTCGGTGATTAATATGAAGATGTTGCGCGCCGTGCCGTCGTCCCGGTGGGATTTTAGCAATTCCACGCCGGTTTCCAGCGCGTCCAAGGAGGACTCGGGGATGTCGCCGCCATAGGTGCGTGGGATGTTTTTGACTTGCTTTTGGAACTTGGGTACATCGTTGGTGAAATTGTAGACGCTGGGCTTTTCCTTCTCGCCCAAGTCGCCAAAGCCAATCAGCCCCAGCTTGTACATGGCCCCTTTGGAGGCCAGGATATTCGAGAACTCGATGGCCCGGTCCTTCACGCCGTTGATATAGGTGTCCATACTGCCGGTGGTGTCGATGACGAAGACCACGTTCACCTTGTCCGAGCCGGCTACGCCGCGCATTTCCTTGGGGGGTGGCGGGGCGGTCTTGGTGCGGTCAAACTCGGCGCGCTCTGTGCGCCCGGTGGCCATATCCTTCACGAAAACCTCGAATATATTATTCTCGTCGATGGCGTAGGTAATTTCGAGCTGGGTGGTGCCGGACAGGCCGGACAGGGCCACGGTGCCGATATATTTCCGCTCCTCCTCCCGGTTTTGCTCCCATTGGTACACGTCCACGTTCACGCGGGAAGCACCGGACATGCTGGCAAAATTGGAGTCTGTATAGCTGGAGGGAATGGGGCTGCCCATGGGGATGATGGGAATGGGACGCCGCTCCATGGTGGCGATATTTGTCACCGCTTCCGTGCCGAAAATCTGGCGGGAAATCTGCCCTACCTTTACATTGGAGTTGGGCAAATGAATCAAATAATTGTAAATACTCGCGCCCATGGCCACGCTCTTGGCCGGGTCGGTGGCGCGGTAAGGCTCCTTGATATACCCGGCAACCATGCGCCGCACCATGGGAATCAAAGTGGAGCCGCCCACCAGGACTACCTTAGAGATTTCGTCGGCCTGTCTGTCCGCCCGCTTCAGGGCCTCCTCGATGATGTCCCGGCTCCGGTCCACGTACTTGCGTATCAGGGACTCAAATTCCTCCCGGGTAATTTCCGCGTTCAAATTCTTGGGCACGCCGTCCACGATGGTGAGGGGGTTTATCCGCACGGCCACCTTGTTGGTGCCGGAAAGCTTCTTCTTGGTCTGCTCCGCCTCCTGCTTGAGCTTTTGCATCACGCGCTTGCGCTCGGCATTGTCCAGGCTGTCCAAATCCACGCCATTGGCCTCGGTGAAGGCGTTTTTCATCCAGCGCACCAGCTCGGAGTCAAAGTCGTCGCCGCCCAGGTTCATGTCCCCCACGTCGGAAAGCTCCTGAAAAACCTCCTGCCCGCTCTCGTCCCGGGAAACCTGTAGCACACAGGCGTCGAAGGTGCCACCGCCCAAATCGTACACCAGCAATGTCTGGGCGTAGCTTTGCCGGTAGCCGTACTCGATGGCGGCGGCCAGCGGCTCGCTCAAAAGATAGACATTTTTAAAGCCCGCCATCAGCCCCGCCTGCTTGGTGGCGAAAATCTGCCGGTCATTGAAATAGGCCGGGTGCGTCACCACCACCTCGTCGAAGATTTCCCCGGCTTGCTCCTCGGCGGCCTTTTTCAGCTTGCGCAAAATATCCGCGCTGATATCCTCCGGGGATTTTTCCACGCCCCCCAGGTGAATGCTGTCCCCACTGCCCATCATTCGCTTCACCGAAAGGACGGTGCTTTCCGGGTACACAATGGCCCCGGCCTTGGCCTCCGCGCCCACAACGGTGCCCTCCGGCCCGTAGCACACCACAGAGGGCAAAATCTCATCGGTGCCGTCCACCTTTACAACGTCAAGTATGTCCTTCTTGTCATTGTAAATGATGGCCACCGAATTGGTAGTGCCTAAATCAATGCCTAAATAGCCCATAATTTCCTCCTTTTATCCCTTGTTCAATATATACGTCTGAATAAACGCACCCGGCGGCTTGGCCATCAGGCCCACAAGGGCATCCCTGCCCAGCCTTTGGTCAATGGTACGAGCCATGTGCGCGCCTACAATATACCAGAGCCGCTTCCCATCGGACAAAATACCGATTTTCCCCCAGTCCTCCCGGGTCAGCACCGCGCTGGGGTCGCTTGCGAAGTGGTGGTAAATGTCAAAGTATTCTTGTTCTAAAACCGCCAGTCCGGCGGCGTCCTGCAAGGCGATGTAATCCTTGTCGGTATCCATGGCGTCTTCCCGCCGCCGTATATCCAGGGGGGCATAGGTCCCCATCCCCTCCAGATGGGTGAAATACGCGATGGCCTGTGCCATTTCCCCGCGCGTGGCAATTTGCAACGAGGGCATATAGCCGCCCTTAGCCATAATAAAGCCCGCGTGGTGGAGCTCATGGATGGCGTAGTATTTAATCTCGCCCATGTTATCCATAAAAATGGAATGCGCCAGATTGAGGCTACAATTTTCGCCGAAAGCAACGCCGATGTCATAGCCGAAGGTGAAAAACAAGGTGGCGCGCAAGGGTATGCCCTCCGGCAAATATTGTAACACGATATCCCTCACAAAATCCGTATCCGCGATATGCCGCCTTGCATACCCCATATTCCTCCGCACAAGGGGTGCCTTCAACTTATTTTCATCCGACAGGGGCAATAGCTCCGTAACAAAATCCAGCCTCGAACCCGCGCACATCTCCGGGTTAAACCGCTGTGCATGACTGAAAATATGGCCGACGGCATCGAGGGCCGCCAGCTCCCGCAAAAGCCCCCCATCGCCGCTTTCGATGTACCGGATGGCGGCTTCCGCAAAGGTAAAATCGTATTTTAATGGCATGGTTGCCACGATTAAACGAGTGCCTTTGAAAATTGCAAGTGTAACGCCGGGTCGTCCTTGATTATTTTACGCTTAAATGCGGCGAATTTTGCGCAACAATTAATTTCTTTTCTTATGTCATCATCATACCCCAAATCCGGTTCTTCTCGGTGGTTGCGTATGTATTGGTAGAATCGCCGGATATCGGGTATCAAGTGTTCATTGCGTAAGTTTGAGCTCCCCAGCTCCTTCATATCCGTAGAGCCGCCGTTATATACAAGTCCAAGAAGCTCCGCTGTTTTTGCGGTTGCCTTGTTTTCGTTAAGAGGCTTGATAAGTACATAATCTGTAATATCGTCGGTTATTTTAATAGACAGCGCGATATGTTCTTCAGGGTCGCATTGAATTGGGTTGAGCATGTCATCAAATCTATCGCCTTTAATGTTATTACAGTGGCCACAAGCCAACAGTAAATTATTCCAATCATACTGCAATGCCGGGTTGCCGCGATGCGCCACAAGATGCTCTACATTCGGATATATGGGCTTGTCCTCACAAATATAACACTTTTCGTGGCAGTCATTTTTCAATGTATCAAAGACTTCGCCTTGGCGGTAATCCTTTGGCGATTTTATTTCAACTTTCGGCGGCGGACTTTTAAATAAGCGAACCATTCTTACCCACCTTCCTCTTTGCTTCAAGCTCATGAAAGGCGATATACAGCTCCGTTGAAGGGATGGCTCGGATTTCCAGTTCCACCTTAGCCCGCCGAAATTCTTCGTTCTCTTCGGGGGTTCGTTCTTTTAGGCACAACGCTTTGTATCGTTTGAAATATTTTTGCAACTCATCGGAATACATACTTGTATCCAAAAACGATTCCACCACTGTGTCATAGGCGTAGAAGCTGGGGTTTTCCAGCCGCTCCCTTTTTTCCAAGTCAAACACAATCGCATTTTCCAACGAGGTTATGACGAAGGGCGAATGGGTGGCTACGATGAATTGCACATTGGGGAACATTTTTGTTAAAAATGGTAACGCCCTTTTTTGTAATTCTACGTGCATATGGGTTTCCAGCTCGTCAATCAGAACAATGGCGGGTTTATCGAAGTCAACTACCGCGTCTTCGCTTTCCAAGCGCATTAACAATTCCATCATTATCTTTATGAACGCGGCATACCCGTCCGACATTTCATTCAATGTAAAAGGTTCACGTCCGGGCATAATTATTTTGAATGATAAGTTCTTTGCATCACGTTCTAATTTTAAATCCGGGCAATCATAAATGTTTCGCAAGGCGGCTAAAAAATTGTCGAACCATTTTATCGTGTTCGCTTCCAATATTTTGTTTCCATCGGTTATTGCACCGTAAAGTTGGTAATCTAAGGCCAAGATATATTTTAGAAATTCTGAATTTATATTTTGGGCAATACTCAGTCGGCCTTTTTTTTGTGCGGGTTCTATTGATTTGGGTATATTAAAATCAGCCCTCTTTGCTTTAATATAAACAAACTCCACTTCGGGAAAATGAATAATGGTTTGATTGAATTGGAGATGAACGCCATAACCTTGAATCATCCTTCCATAGAAACTAGTTTGCATGGAAGATATTGCATGGAGCATGGCATTTAATATACTCGTTTTCCCGCTTCCGTTTTTTCCGGTTAAAATCAAATGCTTTCTTTCCGTATTGGATAAGGGAATATTAACCTCTCGTAAATGCCGTACCTTTTTGATGTTGATTTTTGTTATAAATTTATTCTCCACAAAATCAACGTCCCTTCACGATGAAAATATGTAGTATACCCATTTTTACCATTTATGGTTTATTCATGCAACTGTTTCAGCCTTGCTTGTATTTCAATGGTTTTTGCAAGCAGGCCCACTACATGTGCGATATGGTCAAAATTTTTATAGTCCATTTCTGTGCCCTTGTGGGATTTAAACCATTTGTCCAGCACCTGGTAGCCGCCGATGCGGAAGGCCCACACCTTGGCGGGGATGCCGTGGAGGCGTTTTTCGGGGTTGAGGTGCAGGATGCCGTCCTTGTATTTTATCGCGCTGATTTGAAGATTGTCCGGCGTGGCGGGGTCAAGCCGCAACGGGGCAGGGTGCTTGGCTTGCATGAGGTGAAGCTTGCGGAGTTGTTCGCCGGCTTGAATATATACGTGGAACATCTTCTCGGTGATGTGGAAATCGCCGGGGTTTTCAACCGGGGCGGCGGGAATGGGTACGCGGGGGAAGTCGCGCTTGAGGTATTCGTTGAAGCGGGCGCGGTAAAGGGGGTCATGGAGGATGGCGTAGACGTAGTCGAAGATTTGGACGGGGGTGGGGGTGAAGGAAAGATGGGGGGTGAGCTGTGCGTGGGTGGCGGGGTTGAAGTTGGG
>WQSR01000072.1 GCA_009787785.1 Defluviitaleaceae bacterium | reverse complement strand
CGCCCCCCTCCCCCACGGCCTGACCCGCCACCCCCACCCGATGCCCCCCCGGAAGGGTAATGTACCCCTGTGACAATTCCGATTCGAAGGCATAATAAGAATGGCGGCTGACGCGCTCCATGGTTTCGGCGATATCGGCCAGCCCCGGCACAAAGCCACCCGAGGCAACCATTTCCCTGCCCCCCGAGCGCACAAGCACAGGCTTGTCCGCCCTTAGCCGGATTTCCGTTATCCCCGCCAAAACCTCCGCGCCCAGCCCCTTCAAGCAACGGGCAATCTCCGTCCCCAAAAAATGCGTTATCATTCGTATCGCTCCCTATCCCAAACTCGTCCTAAAAAAATATATGACAAGCCCCCCGCAGATATGCAAGGGTTAATTTATAGCCGAATAAAAAAGGGGATACTTCGGGTAGAAGTATCCGCTTTCTAGGGTTTATGATATGAAGGGTGTTTCAAATGCGAAGCACTACTAAATTAGTTATTCATGCCTACCACGGTAAGTTGTACATCAAGTATGCCGTATCTTCCGTTATATTGCGCAAATACTGTATTTTCATCAATGCGCAGTATATGCTCAAACACAAACGGAATCGCAATGTGCCCATCCCTATCAATCATGCCCCACTTGCCGCCTTTGTGCATAGGGATAGTATCATATCTAAGAACTGCCCCACCTAACGTGCCGCCTCCATCAAATATAAAATCGGTGACAAAAGCATCGAAATACATTACAGCAAACCTGCCTCTATATGCGTCATCCTTCAAATATTCATTGCCCAAAGCCGTAACATTTCGTACTGATGAATCAACGCGCTCCACCATCATAATCCGAAACTGCTCACCCCATTGAACAAATAAATCCGTCCATTCATCAATCGGTCGTAAATCAATGCCAGCGTAATCTCCAACGCCTCCAAATCCAAGTAATGACAATTCAGGGTCATATACCCAGCCCCTGCCAAGAGGCCCATGTCCTCCATGTAAAACAGCATACTCGCCTGTTAATTGCCCTGTTGTTCCATCAATTGCCATCCCGCCGTATAGCGCAGTCGAAAAATCAGCGCAACAATGATAAATACGCTCATATTCCAATGTGGGTAAAACAGTCCAAATAAAATTGGAATACGCAAATCGTTCCGATTCATCTTCATTGGGTGCATTTCCATAAACTTCTTGTTGCGTTACTTCATCGTATTCATTTTGCATAAACTCGTTTGTCTGTTCGTTATTGCAAGCAGTGAAAAAAAGAGTGGTACAAAAAATAATGATTAATGGCAATATTTTTTTTGTTTTTTTCATGTAAAACTCGCCTCCACAAATATAAATTTTCTACTGCAAGTTAATTATATCATGGGAAGCCGGCACGCAATAACGATAATTTCCCCGCGCCATTGATACCTTGAGCATTTGAGCGTTACCGTTATTTATAAAGCTACCTTGACAACACAAATCCTAGTTAGAGAGAAGATTATCTATTCATTTGCTGTCGATAAAAATTGCTCATAACGGTCGGCTGGGTTTTGCGGTTGCCCCAATGCGACCAAACTGTTTGCGTTCAAAATTTCCAATTGCTGTAGAATACTGCCCAGCATAGACATACGCTTCATATGACTTTCAACAAAACGGGCGTTAATGCTTGCTTCTTCCTCTGCCGACAAAGGAGCAGGCGGAGGCGATGATGGCACATTCGCACCGCTGGTCATTTGAATTGCACCCTCCGGCACAGGCAGGATTTCTCTGTACACCGCACGTCCAATTTTCCGAAACAGAATGTCATGTTCAGACAATTCTTCATTTACGCGCTGGGGGGTAAATTCTACGCCCGCCGCTTTTTTTGCCGCTAGTTGGTTTGCCCACGGCTCAACCTTGCGCAATGTTGCTACGGACAGGTTATTGTAACTTCCCACTGTCATTGTGTGTTGCCTCCTGTGTGGTTCGCTTCCATGCGCATATTTTGTGTTCCCATTTTATTCGGTTATAAAAACCCACATCTATATCGGTTATTCATTAATAAATCCCAATCCCGATTGCTGAAGCCCTGCCCGGTATGTAGGACGAGGATAGTATAGGTAGCTGTCATCATGACAGTTGCCGCGCCCTTTTATTAATTTTCTTCGTCTGCGTTACGTTCATCAATCATCAGCTTTTCAAGGCGCGTTATATCGGGGAATACCATTTTTACCCCTCTTGCATACAAACGCCGTATTTCTTTGAATCGCTTTGTAATCTCTTTTTGCACAACAGGATTAACCGCCATAGGTATACCTGCAACGGTATGTACATGGTCTATATATTTGGGTAATATCGGAAACATATTTTGGAATAAGAAAGCAGACTGTCCGTCACCATACCGAGCAATTAATATTTTAAGGCAATTACCGTACCGTAATTTTTCCTTTTCAATGATAGTACTATATTTATCAATACGTCCACTCATGGGAATAACCCACAATAACCCCGTTTTACTGTCGGCAAGGCAAAAATGACTCACAGTAAAGCCCCGCCGATTGTTACCTATCGGCGGGGCAAAATTTTCAACCCTTTATTTGTACCCCGCTCCGGTTTGCGGCGGAAATTTGACGACCTTTTATTTATACCCCGCTCCAGTTTGCGGCGAAAATTTACCGTGCGTTTAAGCACAGCTATATTATATGCAAATCACAGAAAAAAATCAACAATGTGTCTTACTCAAAAATCGCGCCGTCGGTTTTGAGATTTTTTATCCTCAGCGCGTAACGCTTCCATTGTCGGATATATGAAATACCGATGCCTACGTTAATCAGCCCGATGACATATGCCAATATTAATAGCGGATGGAGATGCGAGTATATATTACCGATTCCAGAAGCGATGTTTATGTTTGCGCGTATCATAGCATGGATAAAAATAACCATAAAAAGTGACATTGCTATTGTCCCCACAATCGTATCCGTGGCGAGTATGCGTTGATAATATCTGATTTGCGATTCTCTGTCCGTATGCAAATTAAACACGCCGTCAGCGGCCTTCTTTCGCAACAAAACGTGTTGAAAAGCGTGGCCTACACATTCAATTCCATGCTCTCTTAAAAAGGAGAAATATCGGATTGATTTTGAGTGTCCGAAGCATTTGTCAAAAAATACATAGCGATAGGCATATTCACCCGGCTCCCCTTGCGCAAAGGTGTAACGGCTCATTAGTGTGTCCGCACCTACGCAAATTAAGCCACTGCTTGCCAACTCGTTCAGCCATTCCTCGGTTTTTTCCACATCGTATGGATATTTCCATAGTCTAGTTTTCATTTCCCGCACCCAACCTTTCCTGCTGCCCGATTTTAATGAGTTCCTCCAGCCGACAAATTTCAGCCTGTAAAACTACCCTGCCTGCCGGCGTAATGACATACTCTTTTTTTCGTGACGCTGTATTATGCCCGACAGCGCATATCCACGCCTTGTCCAGGAGGTTGTTTATCGCTCCGTAGAGTGTTCCCGCGCCAAGCACGACCCGCCCGTGCGTCAATGCTTCAATGTGTTGCATTACAGCATATCCGTGGCGCGGTTCAAGCATAGAGATAAGAATTAAGTAAACCCCCTCGGTAAGGGCGCCTTGCCCAAGCCTTTCGCTCAACCCAATCAACCCCCCTCCAATAGACACCATCCACTATATCGCCTGACGTAGTACCATTATATCGTCAGACGTAATACTTGTCAATACCAAAATCCTGGGCAATCCTCCCTTGCGTGATTTCACTTCATATGGTAGTGTTTGCGCAATCATAGCCATAAACAAGAGGTAGGTGTAAACGATGAACAGTTATTCGGTGATGATAGTGGATGATTCCCCCTTTACCGTGGCCATCATCCGCGACATTTTGGAAAGGCACGGCCATCAGGTGGTAGGGGTGGCGGAGACGCTGGATGAGGTAAACGAGGTGGTGCGCGCCACCATGCCGGACCTCGTGACCATGGACATAACCCTGCCCGGCACCGACGGCTTGGAATGTACCCGCGCCATCCACCAGTTCAACCCCATGATAACGGTAATCGCCATTAGCTCCATGAAGGACGACGACATCGTAAGCGAAGCCATCCGGCACAACATTTCCGCGTATATTCAAAAGCCCCTGGACGAGGACGAATTTATCGACACCATCAATAAGGCCATGTCTACCGACGACTTGTTTGAAGTCGTAGACGCAGAATATTTCGGTGTAATCAAAGAAGCCTTTCAAAAGGGCATCCACAGCATGACCAAGACGAACCCGGCCTTCAAAGAGGAATTTGAATGCGACGAGACCATCCTCTCCGAAGGCGTCACCTCCGTGATAAATATTATTGGCAAATACCCCGGCCGCATGTTGTTCAGCCTGTCGAAGGCGACGGCGGCGGGTCTTGCCGTGTCTATTCTCAAGCGCGAGCCCCGGGAGGGCGAAATCAACAATTTACTGATGGAGCTGACCAATATCGTGTCGGGCCACGCGGTTTCGCGGCTCAACGCCACCATTAATAAACGCAACCGCTCCTACAATTTGCGTCTGTCGCCCCCCTCCATTTTTGTGGGGCAGGACATGCAGGTATTCCCACCAGGCTTCAAAACCCAGTCGGCCCTCATTGAAACCGTTTTTGGCGACATTATACTCAACGCCGGCTTCAAGAAGGGGGAATAACCGTGGATGTAAATTTAATCAACCCCTTCATCTTGGCCTTCAATCATGTTATGAAGCAAGTCGGCTTCTCGGAGATAAAAAGCGGTGCCATGTCCGCGAAGAGTAAGGACATTACAAGCAGTGGCGTTATCTTGATGGTGGGCTTCGTAGGGCAGTTGCAAGGTAATATCGTCTATGTCATTGATGCCGAAAGTGCCAAAAAAATCGCCTCCACCATGATGATGGGTATGCCCGTGAACGAGCTGGACTCCATGGCGTGCAGTAGCCTTTCAGAGCTCTCGAACATGCTCTCGGCCCACGCGGCCACCCATTTGTCGGCCATGGGATATGTTGTGGACATTTCGCCCCCCGGCTTGTTCCAGGGGGAAAACATCACCATGACCATGAGCTCGAACAAGGTACTGTGCATTTT
This sequence comes from Defluviitaleaceae bacterium, assembly GCA_009787785.1. Lineage (GTDB taxonomy): Bacteria > Bacillota > Clostridia > Lachnospirales > WQUN01 > WQRX01. The sequence continues at coordinate 5,402 of WQSR01000072.1, read as the reverse complement.
GTTTTACGCAGACGGCATTCCCATTGAGCTAAATATCACAATAAGTTAAAAAAACGCAAAATCGTGAAAAAATCTAATCTAATCTGCCCAAAACGCGGCATAACCGCAAATATCTGCCATTGCAAAAAAAAGGGAGTGGGATTACACTACCGCAGGATTTAGCACTCATTCACATAGAGTGCTAACAAAAATAAATTTAATAAAATATAAGGAGGTAACACATGCAACTCAAACCCTTGTGCGACCGTGTCGTCATCAAGCAGCTCGAAGCCGAAGAAACCACCAAATCCGGCATCGTACTCCCCACCGGGGCAAAGGAAAAGCCCCAGCAAGCCGAAGTCGTGGCTGTTGGCCCCGGCGGCGTGGTAGACGGTAAAGAAATCAAAATGGAAGTCAAACCCGGCGACCGCGTGATTTACTCAAAATATGCGGGCACCGAAGTAAAGCTGGAAGAAGATGAATACATCATCGTAAAGCAAAGCGATATACTCGCGATTGTTGAATAGGAGGAGGCGCACATGGCAAAGCAAATCAAATACGCAATTGATGCCCGCACCGTATTGGAAGCGGGCGTAAACAAACTGGCCAATACGGTCAATATTACCTTGGGCCCCAAGGGCCGCAACGTGGTGCTGGACAAGAAGTATGGCACACCCCTCATCACCAACGACGGCGTCACCATTGCCAAGGAAATCGAACTGGAGTGCCCCTTTGAGAACATGGGCGCGCAAATCGTGAAAGAAGCCGCCACCAAGACCAACGACGTGGCCGGCGACGGCACCACCACGGCCATCGTACTGGCCCAGGCCATCGTGCGCGAGGGCTTGAAGAACATCGCCGCAGGCGCGAACCCCATTATTCTGCGCGAGGGGATGCAAAAAGCCACCGACGCCGCCGTGGAAGCCCTGCAAAAGATGACCCAAAAAGTGGACGGCAAGAACCACATCGCCAAGGTGGCCGCTATTTCCGCGGGCAACGTGGAAGTGGGCAACATGGTGGCCGAAGCCATGGAGAAGGTGTCCTCCGACGGCGTTATTACCGTGGAAGAGTCGAAGACCATGATAACCGAGCTGGAGCTTGTGGAAGGGATGCAGTTTGACCGGGGCTACCTTTCGGCTTATATGTGTACCGATATGGAAAAAATGGTGGCTGTCCTGGACAACCCCTATATTTTGATAACCGACAAGAAAATCTCCACCGTGGCGGAAATCCTGCCCATTTTGGAGCAAATCGTGCAAACCGGCGCGAAGCTACTCATCATCGCCGAGGACATTGAAGGGGAAGCCCTCACCACCTTGGTGCTCAACAAACTGCGCGGCATGATTCACTGCGCCGCCGTAAAGGCCCCCGGCTTCGGCGACCGCCGCAAGGCCATGCTGGAAGATATCGCCATCCTCACCGGCGGGCAGGTTATCTCCAGCGAGCTGGGCCTTGACCTGAAGGACGCCACTTTGGAATCCCTGGGCCGCGCCAAGACCGTGAAAGTGGAAAAGGAAAATACCATTATCATCGACGGCTCCGGCTCCGGCGACGAAATCAAGAACCGCGTTGCGCAAATCAAGTCCCAAATCGAGGAAACCTCTTCTGATTTCGACAAGGAAAAACTGCAAGAGCGTTTGGCGAAAATGGCCGGCGGCGTAGCCGTCATCAAGGTGGGCGCGCCTACGGAAACCGAGCTCAAAGAAAAGAAACTCCGCATGGAGGACGCTTTGGCCGCTACCCGTGCCGCAGTGGAAGAGGGCATTATCTGCGGCGGCGGCTCTGCCTATATCCACGCCATGGGCGATGTGAAAAATGTCATCGACAGCCTTTCCGGCGATGAAAAGACCGGCGCGCAAATCGTGATTAAGTCCCTGGAAGCCCCCGCGTGGCAAATCGTGGCCAACGCCGGGCTGGAGGGTGCCGTCATCGTGGACGCCCTGAAGGCGAAGGAAAAGGGCGTGGGCTTCGATGTCCTGGCGGAAAAATTCGTCAACATGGTGGAGGCGGGCATCATCGACCCCACCAAGGTAGCCCGTTCCGCTTTGCAAAACGCCACCAGCGTGGCGGCCACTTTGCTCACCACAGAAGCCGTCGTCACCGATATTAAAGAACCCGAACCCCCCATGCCCCCCGGCGGCGGCGGCGGAATGGGTATGATGTAGGGATGAAATAATTAATGCAATACCTTGGGGGCTTTACCCCCAAACCCCCACGCGCTTTTGAAAAAGCGCGACCAAAACTTTAATAAAAAAGCCGCGTTCGCGGCTTTTTTGGTGGTTTTTGTCAAACTTTTTTTCAAAAAGTTTGCAGGGTGTGGGACGGAGTCCCACGGTTTTAATCTTATCCGGTTACATTACCTCAACCCATTCCACAGGTTGCCCATGGGGTCGCTCCAAAAGTCGGCGTTGAAGGGTGAGGGCTGGGGGTCGGGAATTTCCTGCCCGTTGGCGAGGGCGTTTAGTGTGGCGGAAAACCCGGGAAGGCGGGCGGCACCGGAGCTGATGTGGCGCATGGGATTTTGCGCCACATTGTTGGCGAGCCGGCTCAAATTGCCGACGAAGGCACTGGGCCGGTTATTATTCGTTCCAAGAAAACGCTCCACCATGCCGTTTTCTGCGGCTTGGCGGAGCTGATTGTCGTTTATGGTCAGACGCCCGTTGCTTGTGGTTATGCCCATGGCTTGCAGTGACGAGCGGCTTATATGCAATTGCGTTTCAAGGCTACGCAACAAGGAGCGGGTGCGGGCGTCGTTGGTGTTGGCGCGGGCGGTTTCCAGCAACGCGTTGATATCGTTCACCATTTGGCGTACCGCCTGTTGGGTGCCCGGTATGTTCCTTCCGACGGTAAGGGTCGCCTCCCCCGTACTTACCAGCGTTATTTGCAATCCGCCAGGCAGGCTTATTTCATTGGATGGCGAGGTTTGGGATTCGCCACCGTTTACGGAAAAGACGGCGTCTTGCCCTTCGCGTGTAACCGTGTCCGCACCGGTGAAGGCCACGGCGTCCCCTTCTGTGTCCCGTAGGGTAAAGCGCGGCTCGCCCGCTTCCCCCGCGCCCGTTGCCGCCGCCGTAAGGCGTAAAAAGCGGGTATTGTCCGGGCCGTTTGCCACGGAAGCGGTGACGCCGGTGTTGGCCTGATTGATTTGCTCGGCCATGCGTTGCATGAAAGCCAGGTTGGTTATCGGCTCGGTGACGGTGAAGGAAACCTCGTGGGTGTCGCCATCGATTTCGATTTCCAGCCGGAAGGTTCCGGGTGCGATGTCCTTTTCCCCGGCGGGATGTGCCTTGCCGTCGTTTTGCTGCGCGACGGCCAGCTGTTCGATGTTGACTGCCGTTTCCGGCAATTCGCGGCCATTGAAAGAACGCACCTGCACAATGTCGGTGTCATGAGATACGGCGTTGCGCTGGCTTAGGATATTGGGCAAGGATGAGAGGGTACTGATAAGGCTTGTGGCCCTGGGGCGGGCATTGTTGACGAAGGTGGCCGCGTTTAGCAAGGTATTGTTCATCTGGCCGCCGATGTTTGGGAACCGGTTCCGGTTATCTAAACCGCCGGGCAAAAAGGTAAAATGGTGCGTATTGCGCATCATACTGCTGGTAATTCGCATGGCGTACCCCTTTGTGCGTTATTTAAATTTATCCATAACACATCTATATCGGCATATACACATTAATTTATCACCCTCTTGTTTACCGTCGCGCGAACTTGTTAATAATAAACAGAAAATGCTTCTCACACGCAGGGGCGTAAACATTGACAGGCGGCGGTCAAATGTCGGATAAATTTATCATCACTCCCAACGGCCCTTTGAAGGGCGATGTGCATATCAGTGGCGCGAAGAACGCGGTGCTTCCCGTGCTGGCGGCGACCTTGCTTACGGGGCAACAATGCTTGGTGCAAAATGTGCCGAATTTGAGCGATGTGGAGGCCATGTGCGGCCTGCTGGAATCCTTGGGGGCGGGAACCCGATGGGACGCGGTGGCGGGGAATTTGACCGTATGCGCCGAAGGGTTGGATAAGCATGAAGCGGCCTACGAATGGGTGGGCAAGCTTCGCGCTTCTTTTTTAATTATCGGGCCTATGCTGGCGCGGCTGGGGCGGGCCAAGGTGCCCTTGCCCGGGGGCTGTGCCATCGGCTCGCGGCCGGTGGATTTACATTTGAAGGGACTGGCGGCCCTTGGCGCGGAAATTGAACATGCCCACGGGTTTATCAGCGCGTCTGCAAGCAAGCTCACCGGAGCGCGGATTTATTTGGACTTCCCCAGCGTGGGCGCAACGGAGAGCATCATGATGGCGGCTTCCCTGGCCCAGGGGCAGACCATATTGGAAAACTGCGCCGTGGAGCCGGAAATCGTGGACTTGGCTAATTTTCTCAACGCCGCCGGGGCGGATATCCGAGGTGCGGGTACGGACACGGTGAAAATCAACGGCACACAAACACTGCGCGGCGTGACCCACAGCGTCATCCCCGACCGCATTGAAGCGGGGACATTCATGGTGGCGGCGGCACTTACCAGGGGGGACATCCGGCTGACCAATGTGATGGCCGACCATTTGAAGCCGGTGACGGCCAAATTAAAGGAAGTGAATGTGAGCGTGGCGGAAACGGAGGATGGGCTCCGTGTTTTCCATGACCCTTGCGCCGAGGTGATAGCCGCAGATATCAAGACCATGCCTTATCCCGGCTTCCCCACGGATATGCAGGCTTTGTTCATGAGCCTGATGGCCACGGCGGCGGGGACGAGCATCATCACGGAAACGGTTTTCGAGAACCGGTTCATGCAGGTGGGCGAGCTGAAGCGCATGGGCGCGGAAATAAAAATCGAGAGCCGCAGTGCCGTCATCGAAGGGGTGGCGCAATTGGCGGGTGCCCAGGTGAACGCCTCTGACCTGCGGGCCGGGGCGGCGTTGATGCTGGCCGCCCTAAACGCCCACGGGAAAACCGAGCTCCACGGCGCGGCCCATGTGGACCGGGGATACTGCGCGCTGGATACGCGGCTCAACGCCCTTGGGGCTTGTGTACAGCGGATTTCATGAAAATTCTTCCTGAATTGGATAAAAAATGAATAATTCATTTCACCCCGGGTAATACTACGTGCATAGTAAATTTCTACAAGAGGTGAGTGAATGAAAAACAAAGCAGCTGACAGTATCTTCAGGAAAAAAGGGTTTTTCATCGCCCTGTACTCGTGCTTGGGCGCGGTGGCGGTTTTAGCCTTGGTGATTACCCTATCCACCCTTGACCGGTATGACCCCTACGGCGAGGACGCCGCCCCGGTGGGCGCGGACCAGGTATTGCCGTATTTGCAGCAGGAGCAAGCCCGGGCAGACGAGGAAGCCTGGTTCAGGCCGCGTCCTACGCCGGCACCCCAACCTGCGGCCACGCCCACTCCACAGCCCGCCACTCCACAGCCCACACC
>WQSR01000071.1 GCA_009787785.1 Defluviitaleaceae bacterium | reverse complement strand
AAACCCCGGGGGCTTTGCCCCCGCACCCCCAGAAACTTTTGAAAAAGTTTCATCAAAACTTTAACGGAAACCGCGCATTTGCGCGGTTTCCATGAATGGGGTCAAGGGGACAATGTCCCCTTGTGGGGGTTCGGGGGCGAAGCCCCCGAGGTTTCTCTTCAGCCTGAACCCCCCCGCTGAGGGGGATTTTGTGTACCAGCGACGGCAAAAGCTTCCGGGTGACAATGTGCAACGATAAAGACGCACCGGAGGGGGCGGTTGCCAAAAATTCATTGTCGGCACAACCAGGGGCTAAATCGTCCAGACGGGGACGCGCCAGTTTTTGCGGTCGATGGGGCTGATTTGGTTTAGATGATAAGTACAGTGAAGGTACATAGATACGCCTCAAAGTATGTGGATATAAGATTTGATTTTAGATTAACATAAATGCTGTGGGGTGTAATGGGAAACGGCATTAACTTTGCAACAATTGCAAGACCGTATTCGGTGTGCTGTTGGCTTGCGCCAGCATGGCCAGCGCGGCTTGGTTGAGTATACTGGCTTGGGTCAGGCGCATGTTTTCTACTGCCATGTCCGCGTCGCGGATGCGGGAGTTGGCAATGGTAAGATTTTCTTCGGAAACGCGGACATTCTCTGCGGCAAATTCCAACCGGTTTTGTATCGCGCCCAAGGCGGTTCGTTGGCCGGTGGCCATGGATAGGGCTTCGTCCAGGGTCTCTATGGCGGGCTGTATGTCAAAGCCGTATTCCTTCATCACGTTTATGGTGGGGTTGTTCCGTATGTCCGCCAGGCCCAAGGCGGCGGCGGTCATGGCTTCAATGTATACGTGCAAACCCTGCCCCAAATTAGGCCCTTTTTGAATCCAGATGCCATCGGGCTCGAAGATGTCTTTCGTGCGGTGTACTTCAAAGTTGGTGAATACGCGGGGCTCTATTCGTCCGCGTCTTTCCGAATTGCGGTGGCCGTAAACCGGGAGTGTGTCCGCGCCGATGGGAGCTTGGTTTGAACCTGGAAAATTTCCATTGCGCTTGTCACTTATGACAAGAGTAGACCCCACGGCCTCTATCGTATGGAGGTGGGTCATTTCGTCTGCAAGCGCGTTCGCGATAAAATTTGCCATTTGGGTGCCGGTCATTGTAGTGCCGGTTTCTTCAATGTTTATCCTTACAAATAATGTTTGGACGGCTATCCCGTTGTAGTTAAAGGTATTCGGTATATAATCGGGCGGTTCCTCGTCTATGAAAATGATGCTGAACGCCTCATTGGCACAGGTTGCACAGAAATAAGTAAAGCCCCTAAATTGCGCAGGCGTGCCTTCCGGTAAAAGGTGGAGCAAATTTGTCATGCCGAAATTTATCCCCGTACTCGGCGGTGGGGCGGGGCGTCCGCCGGAAAATTGGCCGATGGTTCCCTCTCCGGTAAATAGCCCTTGGAATTGCCAGTTTCCGTTGCGGACGGTTATCCCGTGGCCCGGGGGCACGGGGTCGGGAAGCGGTGGCGGGGCTGCCACAAGATTGCTTGTAGGGGGGTCTAGGGCTACATAGGGGGCTGTAAATTCGAAATTTATACGCATGTTGCCGCTATTAGCGGGGTTTTCCACCACGTTAATGCTGGTTTTGTCTGGGAAGGCACTCCGAATTGCCGCTTCCATTGCGGCACGTACCTCGTCAGGGGTCATGGGCGCGGTGAGGTCAATATGGGTTGGGCTCACGCCCGGGGTTGGATTAGGGAGGTGCCTCCGGGGGGTGCCGCCGTTGGTGACAAAAAATTCAAAGGTATGGTTGCCGATGGAAAAACCGGTATGGTTTATGCCGTTGGTGTAACCGAAGTTGATATTTCCGGCTCCATCATTGGCCAGGGCTATGTTAAAGCCGACATTGTGGGTGACGGCGGAGCGTACCCTGTTTTCAGTGCGGTTGCTCCTGATTTCTGTGGATGGGAGTTCACGAATGGTCGGGTTGCCACCGGTATACGCGGGCACGGCTGGACGCCGGTGTTGAATTGTCATGGGGGCAGGGGCGAAGACCGGTACTGCGGGGGTGGCTGGAAGCGGACGAAATAGTGAAATTTGCCCCGGCTCGGGTGTATTTGCGACCATAGTCCTTCCTGCCATTTGGTCATTGAATCCCGATAATCGTCCCACTATTGTATCCATAATAAATGCTTGCATGTCTGCATTGTCAGGTATGGGTATAAATGTCGGGATGGGGCTTACGACTGCCCCGCCGGGCACAGTTTCATATCTATTAGTTTGCTCGGGGGCGTTTGACGCATCAACCCCGTTTGGATAAACCTGGGTGGACGCCGGTGCCACAGGTGGGGGTGCGCCTTCTGCGTGGAATACCAGCAATGCCCCGCCAATAGTAAATGCTGTGGGCAACGTGATGGTATCGGGTACGGTTAGGGTGGTAATGTCTTGTTGCAACTCGAAGTGGGTCGCACTTGATACACCTATACCAAGGCCACTTATGGCCATAGTGGGGCTGGTTTCTTCTGTCCAGCCGTTGAGAGGCAGACTATCACCGGGTAACAGGCTGTTTCTCAACTGTATCTGCGGGCTGGGCAGGGCGGCTGTATTATTCCATTGCATGTTTATTCGCAGGGTGTATGTGCCGTCACCGCCAACGGGGCCAGGGTCGAGGTTGGCCGGGGTGATGGGGTTGAAGCGGTTGGGCGCGGCGGGTAGCGGTAAGTTATTGAGGAAATTCATGATTTGCGTTTGCATTTGCGCCCCTGTCATGTCCGGCCAAACCTGGATAGTAGCCGGATGGCCCGGAAGGCGGGGGAGTCCGTCTAAGCTGAATCCTACATTAAATGGGTCCGGTGCCAACCCGGGGGCGATTATCCTAAACCCGGGGTCTGGTTCGGAGGAACCATTCCCCACAAGCCGGTCGATATCTGCCTGGGTATATACACTACGTAAAGTAAATTCGAAATCGCCACTTGTATTGACAGTGGGAGGCGGAATCGGGCTAATTGGCTGGATATTTTCAGTGCCTATGGCACCGTTCACCATACGCAGGTTGGGTAGGGGGTTGGAGACTATCTGGTTGTTATTTTCGCCGGTATCATGAACCCAGAGCCCGGGTGGCGAGCCATCCCAATCAATCGTCTGCGGGGGCGAGGCAACACGCAGGGGTGAGCGAAATTCCACTGTTCCAGGGGGCGTTATTATCACCTCATTGACGAGTTCACGAAAAGCGAGTATGCCTCCGGCACCGGGGGTGGGTGCTTGAAATGGCGGGGTTGTGGTGCTGGAGCCTACCAGGGGGTTCGGGTCGGATAGGGAAAGCAAAAAATCTTGTGTTGATATGGTGGGGTCGTTTGGCACGGAAATGGCTGTTCCGGCTGTTCCGCTTGGAAATAGTATGGGATTTGCCGCATCTTGAAAATTAAATCTATGTCCGGCGATAATAACCGATTTGCCGTGCAATTGCTGGTATGCGGGTGCCGTCAAATCTATACCGTCCAAATTTAATGTAACACTCGCCCGCAGGGAAGGATGGTCAACAAAATTCAGCCACTGCGCTATCGTATCCCCATAATTGGATGTGATTACAGGCATTATAGTGGACAAGTTCGCCGGGCTGAGGAGCGGCATAATGACGGTTTCCACCACAAACCGCTCAAACCGTGACAGCCGCCCGTCAAGTAGTGTCCGGGTGTTGAAGTTCGTCCTTTGCGCCACGGCGTCTATTTCGAGCACGAGTTCGTTAATTTCCCTTTGAATTTGCACGCGGTCGGATTGGCTCAAATTTTTGTAGTCGTGGGCGTTGGTATCGTTGGATGCCTGTATCACCAGCTCGCGGATACGAATTACCATTTCATTGATGGTGGCGAGGGCACTTTCTGCGGTTTGTATCAGGTTGACGCCGTCTTGTACATTGTTGAAATTTTGTTCCAAGCTTCGTATCTGGCCACGTTTTTTCTCTGAAATAGCCAGCCCTGCCGCGTCGTCTGCGGATGAATTTACCCGGAAGCCGCTGGCCAGCCGGCGTGAGGCGTTGGATTGTTTATTTCCCACCATCCCCAGTTGTCTGTGTGCGTTCATTGCTTGCAAATTGGTTGCAACGGCTGTATAGGACATAGCGATTTCCTTTCTGACATAGAGCATTCGTGCTGGCGTGTACATAGTGCATCGTCAGGTTTTGGCGAAAACATAATAGCAGTGCAATTAAATTATACATAGTCATACTATCATTTGTGAATAATTTGTGCAAGTCATGCTGAAAAGTCAGTAGATAGCCACACTGTTACCTTTAGTGCGACTATCATTATCTTGAAAGCACAACTGGTGAATCCTAGTATTGATTTGAAAAGTCGGTACAAGAGGGGTAGCTTTGTGGATAAATTAGATTGGAAAGAAATTGGAATACGGCTAAAGGAGCAACGAAAAAAGAGCCGCCTCACTAACGAACGGCTCTCAGAGCTTGTAGGTGTTTCCCCTTCCTTTATCGGACTGATAGAGCGAGCCGCGTCAGGCGTTAGCCTTGAAAACCTGTATAAGCTGGCTCAACTGTACAATTGCTCTCTGGATTATTTGATTACCGGTAAGAGTGACGCCATCCATTCCAACAATACAACCAAGTTTACCAGCCTGATGGCCGCCCTGTACGATTACGACGACGACGAAATAAACACGGTGATTGAGCTGGCCAAATTACTGCGGGGCAGGGTGGAGGTCAGGCAGATACAGGAGTGACTCACCCCACCACTGCGTTGATATCCCTTTTGCGGTAGCAAAGGAGCCCAACCAGGCATAGGCCGATGGCCACCAGCGTAATGCCACCCAGCACCAGCCAATTGGTTTCGGCCATGGGGAGCTGGGGTATCCAGCCGATGGGGGCGGTGCGTTGGAACCAGGTGGGGAAGTCTCCCATGCGGCCCACGAAGATGAGCAGGAAATTGAAGGTGAAGTAGGCCCATATTACGCCGGTGGCCCGGGGGGCCGCGCCCACCAGCAAGATGGTGAGCCCGCCCATAACCCACAGCGCGGGGGTGTATACCATGGCGGCTTCCAGGATAAAGGCGAAGGATAGTATCTCCGGGCCGTGGAGGGCCACGCCCAGGCCGTAAAGCCCTACCGCCAGGACAAACTGCAACAGCGGCGCGGCGACGAAGGCCATCAGGGCGAACCCGCCCAGGTATTTTATTTTACATACAGAGCCGGCCAGGAGTAGCTCCGTTCGGATGGCGCGCTCCTCGGCCCGGGCGCGCAGGGCGAAGAGGATGACGGGCACCATGGCCATCAGTGCCATCATGTTCATAATCATGGAAGCGAACAAATCCGATATGGTGAACCCGGCATAGGTGACGGCGTAGTTGAGCAGTTCCACGATTTCCTCCGGGTCCGCAGTGGTACGGATGATTTGGCCGTCCACCCAGGCGTTGATACGTTCAAAATCCCCCGCCGGAGTGGTGACGGATTCAATTTCGATGCCCGCGATGTGGAGCATCAGCCCTCGGTACATATCGTTGCGGGCCACAAATTCGTCCACGTCCCCCAGAATGGAGGCATAGGAGGCTCCGAGGGCAACCATACCGATAAGACAGCCGATGAGGGCGTTTTTGGTGAGCTTAAATGTCAGCCCCTTGCCGTGGGGGGCGGTGAGCCATTTCTTGGCTTCGGGCCGGCCCGGCCTGTCGGGGATGAAGCCCTGGTCCATATCCCGGAGGGCGTTGAGGAAAAAAGCGAGGGCGGCCACGGCGGCGGCGGTGCCCAGCAAAATAAAAATGGGCCACCAATAATCCCCGGCGTGGGCATAGGTACGCATCACCATGCCCAGAGGGCTAATCAAGGAGAGGATGTGCATGGCGGGAGCTTCCCCCGCCTCGATGGCGGCGTCCCAGCTGGCGGCCATTTGCATATCCCCCGCGCCCCGCAGGAAGTAGAAAACAATCAGCGCGATGAAGGAATAGGCCATGGCCCCCCGGGCATTGGCGGAAAGCTGGCTGAACAAGGCCGCGAAGGCCGCGAAAACCAGCCCCGTGGCACCCAAAGCCGCCCCCCACAGCATAGAACCGTTAAGCCCCATGGTGGCGTCCCCGGCGGCGTACATGAGCAGACCCGTCAGCACCGCCAGGACGGCGTTTACGATAACCGCCGTCAGAAAGGTGGCGTTCAGGTGGGCCAGCCGCCCCGTGGGCAAAGAGCGAACCACTTCATAGCGGCCCAGCTCCTCGTCGGCGCGGGTGTGGCGCACCACCAGGAAAATATTCATGATACCCACCGTCAGCGCGGTGAACAACAGCATAAAATTAGTGTACAACGCCCCATAGGTGTTGGTTATCAGGGCGATGGCGGGGCCCACCATACTCACCAAGGCGGGGTTCTGCATCATTTCCACCAAGGCGGCCATGTCCTCCCCCACCATAATTTCGTTCAGCCCCGGCACCAGGCCCACCACCACGGCCAGCAACGCCAGTATCCATACCGTGGTATTTACCCGTTCCCGCTTGAGGAAGAAGCGGGTCAGCTTGGCGGTGTTTTCAAAGTTGCCCTTCATCTATGCCCCCTCCTTCTTATAATGCTGCATGAACAATTCCTCCAGGCTGGGGGGCACGCTCTCCAGCTTCGTTATACCAAAGCCATTCAAGTGATTAATAATCGCGCCCATTTGTGTTACGTCCACATAAAAGTGTAGGCCATAGGCTTCCTTGGCGATGTCATGCACGCCGGCCAGCTTATCCAAGCCTTCCACGGTACGCTCTGTGGTGACGGTCATGGCGTAGCGGGTCAGGTGCCGGAGCTCGTCTAAGGTGCCGGTCTGTACTACCTCTCCCTCCCGGATGATGCCCACCCGGTCGCACAGCCGCTCCACCTCGCTCATGATATGGCTGGAGAGGAACACCCCCTTGCCCTTGTTTTTCTGCTCCATCACGCAATCCTGAAACACCTGCTCCATCAGGGGGTCCAGCCCGCTGGTGGGCTCATCCAGAATGTACAAATCCACCTCGCTGGCAAAGGCGGCGATGAGGGCCACCTTCTGGCGGTTGCCCTTCGAGTAGGTGCGGCATTTCTTCGTGGGGTCCAGGTTAAAGTCCCGAATCAGCCGCTGGCGCAACGCCTTATCGTAGGTGCCCCGCAAGCTCACGAACAAATCAATAACCTCGCCGCCGGTCAAATTGGGCCACAAATTCACATCCCCCGGCACATAGGCAATCCGCTTATGGATGTCCACCGCGTCTTTCCACGCGTCCTGGCCAAAGACCCGCGCCGTCCCCTTCGAAGCCTGCAAAATACCCAGCAACACCCGGATGGTGGTGGATTTGCCCGCCCCGTTGGGCCCAATATAGGCAAAAACCTCCCCCTCCGCTACCTGCAAATTAACATTCTTCAACGCCTGAAACCTTCCAAAATACTTGTCAAGCCCTGTTACCTCCACGCTGTAGCGCATAGTTTTTCCTCCTTTTCAGTTATAAAAGCACTGTCTGAAAATATCCATATATTCCTTGAACTCGTTTAGATAGCGGTCATAATTCTCCCGGGCGTCCACCCCCACCGCCGCCAGCCCCATGCGCTTCGCTTCAGCGGTTTTCGCTTCGGCATAGCCCGTCAGGGTCCAGTTGATGATTTCCATGGCCTTTTGGGGGTCCACGCTGGCGCGGAACAGGGACTTGTCGCAATTTTCCACCGTATCCGCCAGCACCTTGTCCCGCATCCGGGTAAACTTGGCCAAATGGGCCACCTGCTCCGGGTTCATGCTGTGCTTGGTGTCCAAATAGGTGCTGGTGAGGAAGTCGAACATGGCCGGATACCGCCGGGACACCTCCTGCTTCAACAGGGACATCCGCCAAACCGTTTCGATTAAGTCCCGTTGCCCCGGTTCAATCCGGTCGATAAACTCCCGCTGTATGGTGTCTATGGCCGTGTCGATGAGAAAGGCGTACAAATTCTCCTTCGTGCCGAAGTAATGGAACAGCAACCCCTTCGAGATGCCCGCCGCCCGGGTAATGTCCTCCGTCTTGGCCTGGGCAAAGCCGTGTAAAAATTCCCCCATGGCGGCGTTGATAATCCGCTCCCGTTTCTCCCCCTCCAGCGCGAAAAACTTGGCATAGCGCGTGTATATGTCGGGCATAAAACCGCCTCCCTTCCGTTATTGACTGACCCGGCCAGTCAAGTATACCCCATTGACCAGGAAAGTCAATAGGGTAGCAAAAAAAATTTTATACCGCTAATTAAAATCCGCTTTCTTATCAAGCAACCATGCGCCAAGGCTCACGCTAACAATGGGCGATATGGCCAAGCCCGTCAGTATGAGCGCCTCCGCTATACCTACTCGGCCATCCACAAAGAAGGGATTCTCCTGCGCATAGAATCCCGCCTCCGGCGTGACAAAGACCGGAACCACAACAAGCAGAACCGGAAAAAGCCACAACCCAAGCGCGGCGATAACCCACCTGCGGTTGATTGAATATACAGCCCCATTCCACAAAATCCCCCACGCGGGCAGTAAAATCGCCAGCACATACATAATCCCAAGCAAGCTGCCCAATGAAAATTCATGGAATACATTGTCCATCATTAATAAATATGGCAAGAAATCAATCCATGTCAGCTCCAGCCGGTACAAGGCGATGCTTCCCATGAATAAAAACCCGAACCCCATTGCGGATACAATTACATTATTTAATAAACGGATAATCGCAAACACATACACAGGTCTGCCCGACTGCATTTCCATAACCCGCCAGCGTTGAACGTAGCCGTCTGTGGATTGGAAGAGGTAGAATATACACAGGTAGCCCCCGGTAAGGGCAATAGGCAGGTATAGCAGCCACAGCACGTTAAGCCCCGGCGGCACGAACAGCGACAAAATCATCATCAAGCCCCATATCCCCAAAGCGGGGAACACCATCCAACGTAAATGCTTAAAATCCGCAATAGCCTCCCATTTCAACGTAGCCCGCCACTTCATAGCTGCACCTCCGCGTTGTGGTCGATAAACCGTGCTATCGTCCATATCGCAAAAATGGCGAGAAATAGATTAACCACAACAAAAATCGTCACCCCAGCCGCAAGAGGAAACCATATGAAAATGCTATCCCATAGCGTACCAAAGCTTATTAATCCGCTTGCAATCATTGCGCCCACTACGTCTAGCCCCGCTACTTTGTCGGTGCGTTTGGCGATAAAGATGTCAAAATATTTATATCCAAGCAACAGCGTCAGCGGCGCACCCAGGGCAAATATTCCCGCAAGCGGCAGGAAAACCACGGGCGAATCTGCCAGCATATTGCTAAACCACGCCCTGTCTACCCAAGCCTCAAAGGGCGAGAGTAATCGCATTGTCAGCAATAAAACGCCGACACCCATAAAATACGTGACCACGTTAAGTACGACACGCACCGACAATTTATAAACATATGGGCGACCGCTTTGATGTTCAATTAATGTTGCTTGGTGCAAATCGCAAAAGGATGTGGTAAACGGATGTATAAGAATCATATACAGCCCTATCAGCACAGAAACAACGGACATGGCAAAAAAGACAATAAACACCAAGGTGTCAACCGCCGGATGCCAATGCGCCTGGGGCACGGGCAACAGCCACAGCACCGCCCAGGCCGCCAGCAAAAATCCGCCTCCTATTGCGAACACCCGATAGAAATATTTGCGCAGTTCCCATTTTATTGTGCTTCGCCATATCATTCCGCCGCCACCTCCAGGTAAAACGCCTCCACGGATTTCCCCTGTGCGCGGATATCATCACAGTTGGCTTGCACCACGCCGTCCTGCTTTAAAATAAAGATTTCATCGAAGACCGTTTCCAAATCCCGTAGCAGATGGCTGGAAATAATCACGGTCTGCTCCTCGTCCGTGTTGGCCAGCATGGCCTTAATGGATTCATGCTTAAACTTGGGGTCAAGCCCGGCAATGGGCTCATCCAAAAGGTACAGCGGCACCCGGCGGCACAAGCACAGTAAAATGCACAGCCGCTCCTGCTGACCTTTGGACATTTTTTTTATGATTTCCTTCGGCTTCAGGCCAAATTCCTCACACAGCCTTTCTGCCCGCTTATGGTCGAAATCGGGAAAGAAATCACGGAAATATTGAACCGCGTCCCTCACCTTCATGAAGCTGTAAAAATTCTCCGGCGCAAGCATGAAGGACACTTGCCCTCGGGTCTTTCGGGATACAATCTCCCCGCCCACACGGATTTCTCCGTTGTTGGGCTTTAATATGTCGGCAATAAGGCGCAACAGCGTGGTTTTGCCGATACCGTTTTCCCCCAGCAAACCAATAACCCGCCCCGCCGGGAAAGCAAGGGATAAATCCCTGAACACTTCTTTCTTCCCGAATTTTTTATTCATGCCTTGGATGGCCACTGCGTTACGCATGGTTAATCCCTTCCTTTACCCAGTCGATTATTTCCTCGCCGGTGATGCCCATGTTCGTAGCGCGGGCGATAAAGTCCCGCACCAGCTCCTCCACCAGCTTCACCTTCAGCACTTCCCTGACCCCCGGCTTCACGAAGCTACCCACCCCTTTTTTTGTTTCAATCACCGCTTCCCCTTCCAACAGCCCCAACGCCCTTTGCATGGTAAGTGCTGTCACTTCATAAGTAAGGGTGTACTCTCGAATGGAGTTCAGCTTATCCCCATCCTCCAGCCTCCCGGAAATAATTTGGTCTTTGATGTCGTTGGCAATCTGGACGTAGATGGGCATATTCTCTTGAAAAATCACGACTCGCGCTCACCCCATTCAATATTGCTACTGTGATACCTATGTATTATAGTGCATATCCGCCGCCCCAGTCAATAGGGCAAATCACCATGGCAGTGCTGGTTGCGGGCTCCTCTATGGCCCCGTGGGAAGGGGCGGGGGAATGGGCAAGCGCGGTCACCC
>WQSR01000070.1 GCA_009787785.1 Defluviitaleaceae bacterium | reverse complement strand
GGGGGGGGGGCTGGAATACCCCCATTACACGCGGCCCCCTGTTTTTCGTGGGCGGGAGGTGCCGGAGGTGTTGCTTTCCGGCCACCACGGGAAAATTGAGGCGTGGCGGCGGGAGCAGTCCCGGGAGCGCACACGCAAAAAGCGGCCGGATTTAATGAAATATAGCCGAATAAAATGAAAACCGGCCGACAGGACGAAGCGCAGTGTCTGCAAGACAAGGAAGGCGTGACGACGCGCACCGGAGGTGTGCGCTAGGAGCGGCTGACGCAGGATTGTAGACACTGGGCAAGTCATGGCGGACGGTTTTCATTTTATTCGGCTATTAAAGGAGAAATGCAATGATTACCATGCGCAACGTATCCAAGAGCTACGGCGACAAGCCCGTCCTCACGGATGTGAATTTTCAGGTAGGCCGGGGGGAAATCTTTGGTCTGCTGGGGCCCTCCGGGGCGGGCAAGACGACGATTATAAACATTCTCACCAAGCAGCTGGAGCCGGACAGCGGTGAAATCACCGTGGACGCCACCCCCCGGGAAGTGGGGCTGATGCTGGACTCCGGCGGGCTGTACCCCCATTTGAATTGTATGGAAAACCTCGATTTGTACGCCCGCATTTATGATTTGCCTAAATCGAAGCCCCTGGAAGTGTTGAAAAACGTGGGGCTGGGCGAGGACACGAAGAAGGCCGCCAGTGCCCTATCCCGGGGGATGAGCCAGCGGCTTTCCCTGGCGCGGGCCATTTTATATTCGCCGAAATTGTTGTTTTTGGACGAGCCCACCAGCGCGCTGGACCCCGGCACAGCACGGGGCATCTGTAAGCTTTTGCGCAGGCTTTGCGACGAAGGGGCCACTATTTTCCTCACCACCCACAACATGGACGAAGCCTTAAAACTCTGCGACCGGGTAGCCCTTTTACACGAGGGCAAAATTGTGGAGCAGGGCGCGCCGGTGGCATTGTGCGGCCAATACAACGCCCTGCGCACCGTACCCGATTTGGAAGCCGTATTCCTACAGCTCACGGGGGTGGAACTATGAGAAACACCATGGCCATTTTCATCAAGCAGATGCGGAGCATGGTAAAAAGCCCCGCGCTTTTGGTGCAGGGCGCGATGTTCGCCATCATGATAGTGGCGTTTTCCTTTATACCGGACAGGTATTGCGACCTCTGCGTCCCGGCGGTCATATGCGAAACCTGCTTGCGGGAAAATCCCCTGCACAGCCTTCCGACCCCTTCCATTTCGGGGGTATTTACGGTGATGTTTGCCGGGTTCGTGATGATTAGCTCCGCCTCCGCCTTGGTGCAGGAGGACAAAACCACCCAGAATCTACGCTTCCTGACCATGTCGGGCATGAAGCCCTTCCAATACCTGACGGGCACGGGGGCGGCCCTGCTTATCATAGCCGCCGCTTTGCTTGTATTTTATGCCATGGCGGGGCGGCATTTCGGCATGAACACCCTTTTATTCCTCGCCGTCACCACATCGGGTGCCTTGGTATCCATTCTTTTGGGCATCGCCATCGGCCTGTCGAAGGTACCCGTGTTTGCCTTCCCCGTCAGCATCATCTTCGGCATGGGGCCCATGCTTTCACAATTTAATGAAACCCTGGCACGCTGGATGTATTTCACCTACACCCAGCAGGTGAACCTGGCCATATACAACATCGGTTATGGCTTGCAACCGCGCACATTCCTGATTATAGGGATTAACGGGCTTGTGATTTTGCTGACCTTTGTATGGATGCACCGGAAAGGGGAGCTGCGCTGGTAGACACGTTGACAAAAGTACCACATGTGATACTATCTGCCAGTAGGTGAATCCATGCCCAGCATAGCAAAAATTATTGAGAAAATGAAACACCAGCCCAACGGCATTCGCTACGAAGAAGCCGCAAAGGTGCTGGAATATCATGGATATAACCATGTCAGGACAAAGGGCTCCCATCGTCATTTTCGTAACGCTAATGGGGAGTTGACTACCGTGCAGTACGGAAATCCAATAGATAAGGCTTACGTGAGGGATATCTTGCAAAGGATTGGTGACGATGCATAAAGATGTAGAGTATTATATGAACCTACCCTACAGCATGGTGGTACAGCACCGAAACGATGAAGACGGTGAATGCTATGTGAGTCGCGTTTTAGAATTGGACGGCTGTCACAGCCACGGAAAAACCAAAGAAGACGCGCTGGAAAACCTGCGCGAAGCATTGGAAGGCTACATTGATACAAAGCTGGCTTTTAGCGACCCCATCCCCGAGCCTTCCACCTATACAGACTACAGCGGCAAATTCGTATTGCGGCTTCCCAAGTCATTGCATTATACCCTTGCCACCGAGGCCGAACGGGAAGGCGTGTCCTTAAATCAGTACGCATTGTATAAATTGGCGAAATAGCCACATTTCCCATATTTGCTGTCATGGGTTTTCAATCACATCCTGCATGGTATAGTATCCGGCGGGTTTACCTTTGATAAAACGCGCCGCCTTCAAGGCACCCACGGCGAAAACGTCCCGGGACTGGGCGATATGGGTCAGCTCGATGACCTCGTCCAGCCCGGCGAAAACCACGGTATGCTCCCCGGTAATGGAGCCCCCGCGCAAAGCGTGCATACCGATTTCCTCCCGCTGGCGCGGCGTGCGGTTGGAACTGCGGTCACACACGATACGCATTTGGCCGCCCAAAGCGGCGTTGGCGGTGTCGGCCAGCAGATAGGCTGTGCCGGAGGGGGCGTCCAGCTTCTGGTTATGGTGACGCTCAATGATTTCGATGTCGAAATTGGCGTCGTAAAGGAGTCTGGCGGCCTTGCTCAGCATATTGGCCAGCAAATTAATACCCAAAGCCATGTTGGCGGACACGAGAACAGCCGTACTTTCGGCTGCTTTTTTTATTTCCTCCATTACCTCCGGGCGCAAGCCCGTAGTACACAGCACCACAGGCATTGCGCGCACAGCGGCGTAGTGCAATTGCGCCGTGATGTATGTAGCGGCGTGGGGGGGCAGGCAGATAACCAAGGCATCGGCGGGCAAGGTGCAGTCGCCGATGTCCGTAAAAACGGGATAGGTAAGCCCGCCGCCGGGGCTGGTAATGTCCACCCCGGCGACGAGCTCCATGGCCGCGTCCTGCTCAGCCAATTTACCTATCACAGACCCCAGGCGGCCAAAACAGCCGCATACGATTATTTTTGTCATTTGAGTAAACCGTAGGCTGTCATGGCTTCGCGCAATGCCTCCACCAGCGCGTCCTCCGGCGTGGTAAGGGGCGCACGGCACAGCCCCATGTCAAAGTCCATCAGGTTCAGCGCGGCCTTCACCACAATGGGGTTCACGTCGGCGAAGAGGCAACGCACCACGGGCAACATCCCCAGTTGAATTTCGCGGCTTCCCGCAATATCCCCGGCGTGGAACTTTGCCACCATATCATGCACCTGCCTTGGCGCGATGTTGGCAATGGTGGAAATGACGCCCTTCCCTCCCAAGGAAAGAATGGGCACGATATAATCGTCGTTGCCGGAGTAGATGTCCAGGGCGTCGCCGCAACGCTCGGCGATTTCCGCCACCTGGCCGAAATCCCCGGTAGCTTCCTTTACCGCCGCAATGTTGGGAAGCTTCGCCAGCTCCGCCATGGTCGTGGGCGTCATGTTCATCCCCGTGCGCCCGGGAATATTATACATCACGATGGGCACCTCCACGGCCTTGGCGATGCGGGTATAATGCGCCACCAGCCCCCGCTGGGAGGTCTTGTTATAATACGGGGTCACGTACATCAGGGCATCCACGCCGGCCTGTACCAAAGCCTTGCCCACCGCCTCACACTTCGCGGTATCGTTGCCCCCGGCACCCGCCACCACAGGCACCTTACGCCCGTGGGCGTCCCCGTATTTCTTCGCGGCGGCCACCGCTACACGCACCACTTCAATGTGCTCCTGGGTACTCAGGGTAGACATTTCCCCCGTGGTGCCACAGGCCACAATGGCGTCCGTGCCTTCCTCCACCTGGAATTGAATCAGCTTCTCATAAGCCCCGGGGCTAAACCCGCCGCTTTTGTCAAAGGGCGTGCAAATCGCCGCCCCCGAGCCGGTGAAAATTGCCATGCTATTTCCCCCTTAAAATATAATTAAATTGACATTTTTTAGAATATGGCGATGATAGAGAAAAGTTACAGATGTGTCAAATTTATCCAAGACTGTCGACACACCCTAGCAAATATGCACAAAAATATCCTTTAAAGCAACCCGTCCCTGCATAGCCACGGCAGTTGATGTAGCGTCGACCGCGGATTGGTACCCTCAAGGCATAACCGACTCACACAAGGCTGGCCAGCCGAGTCAAGCGCAGTTTTATATGTAATGGGCGCGCCCCTGCACCTCGCCACATATACAATTGAATAGAAAAAGCCGGAAGCCGAAACAAACGCCACACCTCCGACTAAGCACGTCTCACACTTTGAAGAAGCGTGTATTACCCATGCCCTGTGCAGAAGCTCTCTGCGCGGGGCTTTGTATTTTTACGATTTCCCTATAATCTCAACTTCTCTCTCAATCCAAGCCTTAACGGAATCACTTATCTCCATAAATGAATCATCCAAAGGCACACGATAACCTCGGCATCCGCTATCGCAGGAGTCAGCAGTACCCATCTTCTTGCCGCAACCATAGCCTGCCCGGATGTTAGCTTGCAGTCGGTCGGGCAATTGACTTACAATTTCGGGGTATTTGTGTGTATTCAGTGCTTTTATTGTGATAAAGTGACCGCCCGTTAGCGTAAGGTTAAACCGCCAAAGCTCCTTGCTTCTGCAAAAATACTCAAAGCGTGTGTCCGACCCGATGTAGGTGTCGCATCTGTAACCGTGGCTCATATAATCTGTATGCAGTTTAAGCACGAAGTCCTGTATGTCAGCGGGTAGCGTGTGGGTCAAATCCTTTAATATCGGTAGAATATCCGAACGGTTCTGTCCTTTCGGTTGCTTGTTCGCCAAGGTTCTCCAATCACATCGCAGCAGAATCTCACTGATGTATTTTGAACCTATATGACGTTGAGCACTCGCCATAGCCATCATACCCACTAACATTGCGGGGTTTGAGGAATATGTGATAATTATTTGCCCCGGCGGTATTGCTTCAGGCTTTTTACCACTTATATCCAATCCATCAAAGCAAAGGCCGCAATCCGAAAGGAAGCGCAGACACTCGATTTTCCGTTTATCAGATATTTTCTGGCTTGAATAATTACTGGCAACATCAAGATTTTCTAGTCCATCCAATAATAGTGAATCCTTTTTATCGCTAAGTGTGCTGTGTAAGCCTATATTCATCATAAAAACCGCAAGGTGTAATATAAACGGATAGGATGAATTGATATTGGTATTATGGGATTCTCGCTTAGGTTTGTCGAAGGGGCTACCCTCTGCGATTACATGGTCGTATAGCCGATTCAGAAACCCCTTAAATGCCGGGATGCCTTTGTGAATATCTTCTTCGGTTACATCCACCATAAACATAGGGTCAATGTCAAATGTCTGCGGTATTTCCGGCGGAAGCAGATTTTGCAGATATGCCGCCATTTCGCTGATTGGTTTATGCATTTGGCTCATCTCCTTTTGCGTACTTGTCCATTTTATTTCCTCCATTTATTTATTATTTTCACGTTCTTTGAACGGAATCCACATCTCCATGTAGGCGTGGTCTGCTTTGGGTAGGTTGTTATAATAAACTTCGGGGAAAAATCCATCTGCCCGCAACCCATGTTCTTTAAGCCAATATCGTGTAAACTTCATCATTTTTCCAAGAGAAGCAATAAGCCCAGAAAAATTCTCCGCTTCATACTGACAAACGATATACGCTCTTGAAGGTAACACCCATCGGGCGAAACGATTATCGGGCGAATTGGCAATATCTGCTTCAACCTCTGCACCCACAAAATAAGTAGAATAACCCTCCGGCGCACCGCCATGATAGGACACCCCGACCCGCCTCCCATATGGAATACATTGAATATCGTCAATCACATTGTAAAACTTGTCCCAAATGGCGGCAGGCTCTGAAACGCCCGGTCTTTCGCCAAGCATTTTGCCCGGTTTGAATCGCCATAAGTCCTCAACACCAAGGAAGTGGATAGGGCTATCAAGGGTTTTGCGGCTATACTCCAACACAATACCTTCGGTAATCAAAGGCACATCTTCGTCTACCATTACATAGCTCAGTAAAAGATTTGGCTTATCGAAATAATTTAGCCCTATAGGTGTATGCCTGTACGCTGATGGGGATAGTCCATATGTTTCCTTAAACGCCCGTGAGAATGTTTCACGACCGCCAAAGCCATATTGGGCGGCAATGTCAACAATATGATTATTTCCATTCTTTAGGATTGACACAGCATGAGCCAGCCTTCGTAGCTTGATATATTCCCGCACAGGTTTTTTTACGAGCCGTGCGAATAGTCGTTGAAAATAAAACAGCGAAAGGGCGGCGATGTCCGCTAAATCCTCAATCGGTATTTCTTCCCCAAGATTTTCTTCAATGAAATCTACTGTTTTTTGGATTGATTCCCACGCATGAATAGCGCATCACCCCTCCACAAGATAAGTATAGCATATGGATTTTGCTCATGCGTGACCGTATCTGCCCTTTTTAATTTGCCCCCAGTCGACTGCTCGATTGGGGATTTTGTCTTGCAAGTAAATATAAAATTGTGCATACTTGTGAAAGAAGGGTATTCCCTACTTGTATGGAGGTGCATCATGATGAACCCGGCTGTATATGCTATGGAAATGTTACAACAGGAAATGCAAGGTGAAGCCATGAACCCCATCGAAAACCATTATACCCACAACTACGACGAACAAGCCCGCTTCGACCACCGGTATAATCTGGTGGAATACCGCACCACCTTGCACTATATTGAAAAATATCTTGCGCAGAAGCCCAACGCCTATGTACTGGAGGTGGGTGCGGGCACGGGGCGGTACAGCCGTGCCATTGCGGACAAGGGTTATCGGGTGGAGGCCGTGGAGCTGGTGCCCCACAATATAGCAATATTTGAATCCCTCACCACCCCCGGCCAGGATATCCGCGTGACCCAGGGCAACGCGCTGGATTTATCTGCCTTCGCGGACAATACCTTCGACCTTACTTTGGTGCTGGGGCCGCTGTATCATTTTTATCATGACGCCGACAAGGAGCGGTGTATCGCCGAAGCGGTGCGGGTGACACGGCCCGGCGGCGTGGTGTTCGCGGCGTATGTCATCAGCGACATTACCCTTTACGAGTACGGCTTCCGCACGGGTCAATTGGACATTCCCGATTATATCGAAAAAGGCAAAATCCACCCCCACACCTTCGCCACCACCAGCGTGCCGGCGGATATATTCGAAATGGTGCGCAAGGAAGACATTGACCGCCTGATGGGGCGTTTCCCAAATACGGCACGGCTCCACTATGTCGCCACCACGCTGGTGGCCCGCCTTTTGCGCGATTGCCTGGACGCCATGGACGAGGATGCCTTCGGTTTATATATGCGCTATCACCTTGCCGTGTGCGAGCGGCCGGACATGATGGGTATGACCAGCCACAGTTTGGATATTTTTCGCATTGGAGCGTGAGTGTATTTCATATTACGCTCCGGTAAAAAGCAGACACTGGCGCACGCTTTTTCCGCAATGCTTCGTTAGCACCTCCTTACGCACCGCTGGTGCGCCGCGTCGGCACTTCCTCGCCTTGCGATAAAATCCTCGCGCCAGTATCTGCTTTTTACCGGAGCGTAATATTATGTTACAATGGCGTGTCATCGGGGTGAATGGCGTGGAAGGGGTGGTGCGGAGATGACCGTCGAGATTTTTAATAAGGGCATTATACATACCAGCATGGAAGGTTGCATGGACTGCAACAAATGCATCCACGAATGTCCCGTCATCAAGGCCAATGTATGCGTACAATACAACACCACAAGCTATAAAATGTGCGTGGACGAGGCGGAGTGCATCCTGTGCGGCACCTGCATCAGCGCGTGCACCCGGGATGTCCGGCATTTTAGGGACGACTGCGGGGATTTTCTTGCCGATTTGAAGCGGGGCGAGGCTTTCTCTGTGCTGGTGGCTCCCTCTTTTTATCTCAATTATCCCAACGAGTACCCACATGTGCTGGGCTACCTGCAAAGCCTTGGCGTGAAGAATTTTTATTCCGTGGGCTTCGGTGCCGATATCGCCGTTTGGGGCTATATCCGTTATATAGAAAAAAATAAGGGCGTCAATCACATTTCCCAGCCCTGCCCCTCCATTGTGCGCAACATTGAAATCCATATGCCGGAGCTGTTGCCCAACCTTGTCCCCGTCCAAAGCCCCCTAATGTGTACCGCCATTTACCTGAAGCGGTATCTGGGCATCGAGGAGAACTTGGCCTTTCTGAGCCCCTGTGTAGCCAAGAAAGTCGAAATCGAATCCCCCAGGGGGCTCGGCCTGGTTCAGCACAACATCACCTACACCAACCTGATGGCCCATATCCGGGAGGAAAAAATTAATCTGCACCATTACCCCTGCGTGGAAGACGCCTTGGGTTGCGGCATGGGCTCTATTTTCCCCAAGCCGGGTGCCCTTGCCACGAACATCGAATACTATCTGGGGCCCCAGAACGCTATTATGCAGGTGGAGGGCGGGAAACGGGCTTACAATTATTTGCGGGCTTTGGCCACCCGGGTGGGCAAGCCCTCCTCCTCCGCGCCCTTGATTATCGACATCCTCAACTGCGCCAACGGGTGTAATCACGGCACAGGCACCGACTTTTTCAACCTGCGCGACGACGATGACATCGCCTACCAAACCTTTTTAATGCGCAAGAAAAATCACGAGGCCCTGCCCCCCGCGAAACGCCTGGAAAAATTAAACGAACGCTTCAAGGAACTAAAGCTGGCGGATTTCATCTGCACCTATGACACCAACGCCGCCATCCCCAACCCAGCCGTCTCCGATGAGGATATAAACGCGATTTTGCGCGACACGCTCAAGAAATATACCGTCCATGAGCAGACCATGAACTGCTTCGCCTGTGGCTACGCCAGTTGCCGCCACATGGCGGAGGCCATCGCCACCGGCATCAACCACCGGGAGAATTGCGTGTACTATGTAAAATATTCCCTGGCGGAAAGCATCGTAGAGCTGACCGAAGCAGAAGAAAGACTGCGCATTATCATAGACAACACGCCCTTGGTCATGGGCTTTATGGACACTGACCACCGTATGCTCGAATGCAATGGCGAAGCGGTAAAGCTCTTCGGATTAAGGAGCAAAGAGGAATTTCTCACGATGTTCCCACGGCTTTCCCCGTTGTTCCAGCCTGACGGCACCCTGTCGGAGGAAACCAGCGCGAAATATATAAAACGGGCCTTCAAGGTGGGGCACATCCGCTTTGAGTGGATGCACCAAAAGCTTAACGGGGAGCTTTTGCCCTGCGAAGTGACCCTTATCCGGGTCAGGCGGCACGAGGAAACCCTTTTGCTGACCTTTCTACGGGATTTGCGCGAGCATTACCGGCTGTTGGAAGCCGAGAACGCCATACAGCAAAGCATAAAGGCCGCGCTGGACCGGGAGCAAGCCGCCAACCAGGCCAAAAGCCGCTTCCTATCCAACATGAGCCACGAGATACGCACCCCCATGGGTGCCATCATAGGTATGACCTCCATTGCCAAAGGCACCACCGACCCGGACAAAAAAGACCACTGCCTGACGCAAATTGACAAGGCGTCCAACCATTTGCTGGGGATTATCAATCAGATTCTGGACATGTCGAAAATCGAAGCGGAGAAATTCGAGCTGGACATCCGGTGGTTTGAGCTTACCAACATGATAGACAAATTAATCAGCGTGCTGAGCATCCACATCGAGGAGAAGGCACTGCGTTTTAGTGTCAAGCTGGATGAGCACATCCCCCGGTATATCCTCTCCGACGAGTTGCGCATCGCCCAGGTTATTACCAACTTGATTTCCAACGCCATTAAATTCACCCCCGCGGGGGGCGA
The DNA here is from genome assembly GCA_009787785.1 of Defluviitaleaceae bacterium. Classification (GTDB taxonomy): domain Bacteria; phylum Bacillota; class Clostridia; order Lachnospirales; family WQUN01; genus WQRX01. The sequence continues at coordinate 1,574 of WQSR01000070.1, read as the reverse complement.
AATCACATTGAGCGTGGAGCTGTGCGGCGGCTCCGGCCTGTACGTGGAGGTGGCGGACAGCGGCATCGGCATCCACAAGGAACATCAGGAGCGTTTGTTCAACGCCTTCGAGCAAGCGGAGGCGAGCATCACCCGCAAATTCGGCGGGACCGGCCTTGGGCTTACCATTTCCAAGCACATCGTTGAGATTATGAACGGCACCATTTGGATGAAATCCGAGCCAAATGTGGGCACGACGGTAATGTTCATCGTCCCCTTTGAACCCGGGAGCCTGGATGAAGCGGCCGACCGCACGCCCCATGACCAACAGCACGAAGAGCTCGTACCCGGCTGTTTCGAGGGCTACACCATGCTTCTGGTGGAGGACGTGGACGTAAACCGTGAAATCATTATGGTCTTGCTCGAAGCTACCGGCCTTACCATTGACTGCGCCTCTGACGGGGAGAAAGCCTTGCGCATGTTCAAGCACGCCCCCCAACGCTACGACGTGATTCTCATGGATTTGCAAATGCCCGTCATGGACGGCCTCACCGCCACCCGCCGCATTCGCAAGCTAAAACAGGAAGAGGCCGCCACCATCCCCATCGTCGCCATGACCGCCAACGTCTTTCAGGAGGACATCGAAACCTGCTTGTCCGCAGGCATGAACGGGCATCTGGGCAAGCCGCTAAATATCAATCAGCTCATGGGGATGCTACGGAAATATTTGACGGATGCGGGCAATGAAGAACCCGTCGTTGTGCAAGCCGGGGAGGAGCTGTAGGCAGTTCTCCTGCATGAAATGGGGGAGGTTCGCGGGGGGCAAAAAGGGCAACGGCTCCACCGCGAACCCCGGATGCGCCCGGCAAAACCCCTGAACCATTTCCATGTTCTCCTCCCGAGCCACGGTGCAGGTGGCGTATACCAGCACCCCGCCGGGCTTTACCCGCTTGGCGGCGGCGGACAATAAATCGCGTTGCGTATCCAAAAGGGCGGTATTTGCGCCCTTATATTTATGTTTAATTTCCGGGCGTTTGCGCAGCGTGCCCAAGCCGGAGCAGGGCACATCCAGCAGCACCGCGTCGGCCAGGGGCAACCCAATGGGTGCCAATGCGTCTTGCGCCATGGTTTTTATGCTTTTCAGCCCCAGCCGCTTCGCGGCTTTTTCCATAAGCGCGACCCGGTGGGGGTGGATGTCCGTGGCGATAATCTCCCCCGCGTCACCCATCACACAGGCGGCGGCGAAGGCTTTGCCCCCCGGCGCGGCGCACAAGTCAAGGAAAACATGCCCCGGCTCCAGACCCAAAGCGTGTACTACCCACATCGCGCCGGGGTCCATCACGAAAAACGCCCCCTCCTCGAAGGCGCGCAAGGCCGTAATATCCCCCGTGTTGCGCACAATAAAAAAGCCCCCCTCCAGCGGTGTGCATTCCACGCCTTGGGCTTGCAGACTTTTTTCCAGGGCGGTGGGGGTGGTCTTGGTGGTGTTGGTATAAATCGGTATGGCCGGGGGGGTATGGCTGTGGCGGGCGAAGCTTTCTGCCCCGTCCTCCCCCAGCCAGCGGACGAGGGAAGATGCCAGCCCCTCGGGGTAG
>WQSR01000069.1 GCA_009787785.1 Defluviitaleaceae bacterium | reverse complement strand
TGGCCGCCGCCATCACAGAGGCGCGGCGGGGGGTGCGGTATTGCTCGGTCTGTTGTAATTTGACCGACGCCGACCCCTGCCTTTTTTGCGCCAACGCGAAGCGGGACCCGGGAGCCATCATGGTGGTGGAGGACCCCCGGGATTTGGCCGCCTATGAGCGCACCGGGGAATATCACGGGCACTATCATGTGTTGCACGGGGCCATCTCCCCCATGCACGGGGTGGGCCCCAACGACCTCACCATTGCGGCATTGCTCAAACGTCTGCAATCCGGTGCCGGGGAAGGGGTGCAGGAAATCATCATCGCCACCAACCCCAACGTGGAGGGGGAGGCCACAGCCCTATATCTGGCGAAAATCCTCAAGCCCCTGGGGATTAAAGTCACACGCATCGCCCATGGCGTCCCCGTGGGCGGAGAGCTGGAATTTGTGGACGAAGTTACCCTTTCGCGTGCGCTGGAAGGGCGGCGCGTACTTTGATACATAGCATAACCGGCTTTGCCCGCAGGATGGTCTCCACTGCGTACATGGTAAAGCCCCACCTGCAACGAGGCGACATCACCCCCACCCGAGAGGCGTATAAAACTTCTTTGGGCATCGCCATTCCCGCCGTCATTGAAATGGTCTCCTTGGCCTTGATGGACATGGTCAGCATGATTATGGTGGGACAGCTGGGGGATTACGCCATTTCTGCGGTGGCCCTCACGGCCCAGCCCCGGATGATTTTCTTTTCTATTTTTTTCGCGCTGAACGTTTCCGTGACGGCCATCATCGCCCGGAGCAAGGGCGCGGGAGAGGAAGAGAAGGCACGCTCCTGTCTGCGCCACGCCTTGATGCTGATTTTGGTGCTGGGCACGCTGATGACGCTACTTGCGGTGATTTTCGCCAGGCCCATGATGCTGTTGGCCGGGGCCCAGGCGGATACCATCGGCCCGGCGGCCTCCTATTTGCGCATCGCCAGCTATGGGATGATATTCCAGATGGCCTCCGGCTCCATCTGCGCGGCACAGCGGGCCACGGGCAACACGCGCATTACGTTGCGCGTAAGCGTCACCGCCAAAATCGTACAGGTGATTTCCGGCTTTTTGCTTATTGAGGGGCGGTTCGGTCTCCCGGCCTTGGGCACAGACGGCGCGGCGGTTGCCATTGTTATCGTGGGTATTGTGGGCTTTGGCCTTGCCTTCGCCTCCCTGTTGCAAAAGAACAGTTTTCTGCGCCTACGCCGCACCGACAACTGGAAACCCGAGCCCGAAATGGTGCGCACCATCGGCCGTTTATCTTTAAGCGGCATGATAGAGCAGGTGGGGCTGCGTATCGGCTTTTTCCTGTACGCACGGGTGGTGGCGGACCTGGGGACGTTGCAATTCGCCGCCCATTCCATTGCCATGCAATTTATGGTGCTGGGCTTCACCTTCGCCGAAGGCATCGGCGCGGCCACGACTTCCTTGGTGGGACAAAATCTGGGCAAAAAACGCCCGGATTTATCCATTATGTATGGCAAGCTGGGAATGCGGCTTGCCTTTGCGGCGGCGGCGTTTCTAAGCGTCACCGCCTTCCTGATGCGCTACTGGTTCCCCAGCATTTTCTCCAACGACCCCTATGTCATCGCCATTACCGCGGGCATTGTCATGATTCTTATTTTTATCCTGCCCATCCAGACCACGCAAATCGTCATGGGAGGGAGTCTGCGTGGCGCGGGGGATGTGCGCTTCGTGGCCATGACCATGTTCATCACCGTAGGGGTGTTGCGCCCCCTGGGCGGCTTTTTGCTGGTGTATCCCCTGGGGCTGGGCCTTGTGGGGGCGTGGATTGCGGTGATTATCGACCAGGCCGCCCGGCTGGTCATGCTTTTCCTGCGCTTCTCCAGCGGAAAATGGATTCGGGAAAAGCTGTGACGCGGCGAAGCCGCTTTTTCATGGGTAAAAAATTAATTTATTTCTTGAAACCGTAAAACGCTTCCATCAATTGTTGTAACAGAACATTCTTTTGTTCCCCAGCTTTGAACAGCAGGTTCGGTTATTTTATCCCAGCCATTTCCTTTAACAAAGTTATACAAGGCTTCTAGCCCGCCCTGTATCGCCATAAGGCCGACATCGTTTTGCGGCGGTTCTCCATAAAACAAGTAAAACCCCCTTTGCGGGCTTATAATATCGAATATCTCGCCGGGATAGTCATACACTGCCCCGTATACGCCCCTGCCTTCATCGTCATAGGCTATTGTTTTACCAAACCAACCCAGCACATCACGAAACCATTCGCATGTTTTGTCCATGTCCGTTGTCAGATAACAAGGAATGTTGGATGTGATGTAATAACCACGCTTACTGTACTTCTCCATGTTGTTCATAAAATCAACCCTTCTTTCTTCAAATATTTTTTTGAAGTTGAGTTTTGGATATAACGCAAGGGACACGCTTTCATCGCGCGCAGATGAAGGAGAAATACCGAATAATTGATTGAATGCCCGCGAAAACGCTGTTGGTGATTCATAGCCGTATTTAAGGGCAATATCAATGATTTTTTCGTCACTTGTCAAAATATCCTTCGCCGCAAGAGATAATTTCCTTTTCCGAACATATGCGCCGACCGTTGTATTTGTCAAAAACGAAAAGAATCTTTGAAACTCCCACAAAGAAAATCCAGCATGTCTCGCCGCTTTTTCCAAGTTGATTTCATCGCACATTCTGCTTTCTAAATAATCAATGATTCGGTTTACCTTGTTTTGCCAATCCAAATGCTCACCTCCTGAAAATAGTATAAATCAGCGGATTTTCACTTGCATTGCCGTTTGTGTATTTTTTTGCATTGTAAAGTTACTGTGTACATCAGAATAGTGGCGTTAAGTTGTTTTCCAAAACATACAACTCCACTATACATTTTACATCGTCAAGTGTTGGTTTATGAATACGTATTCCCCCACAATTATGATAAGTAACACCATCTATTTCATAGGAAACCCGGTGCGCGTGGCAAATATTATTCAATGTTTTACCGCAGTGTTGGTTGCACATATGGTCGGGGTTAATAAGTGTGTCCGGCCTTTGCTTTGCAAATTCAATTATTTTTTCCGGGTGTGTTTTGAATACTTTGTTGAGCTTAACATGACATCTGAAACTGAACATACGATAATCATCGCCGTGCCAACCGTCACCTATATAGCCCACCCTCGGCCATTCCACCGCACGTTTCTCATACAGCAACCCGCCGGACCACACGGGCTTGAAGGGGTCAAATCTGTACCCATACCGTTTAGATTCACTGTAAAGATAGTATTGGATTTCTTGCAATTCTTTCGACATTCCGCTTACAAATGCAAGAAATTCAACATCATGCTTTTGTTCGGCAGGGTCTTCTATGAAATGGTAGGAGAAAATTGTTACGGGCGTTATTGCACCGCCCCAATAACAACTGCCCATATGATTGCACGTTCCGTAGCAACGGCGGCAAGGTCTGTCGGTGAAATGGGCGCGTACAGCCTGCAATACATGAGAATTTTCGGGATATTTGACAGTGAAATGGGTTGATTTTTTACCGAAATTTTCGATAATGAGTCCTTGTTTGGCAAGTCCTGGGAGCATGGTTTCAGGCTTCGTGTGCGCCCACCGCTTGAAATGGTTATTAAACATCTTGTAATCCACCGTCAACGTATCATTTTCAATCCTCCCTGCGGCAGACATAGCATACAGAAAACAAGTTAAGCGTGTTTCATGCGGGCCGATTGAAATGCCGCCGTTTCCGCTTTTTTTCGTATAAGGGGCAGGATAGCCCCAAGAAATAGGGTCGCGTTCAATATTTTTGTAGCAGTTGATGACAAAGCGTTGCAATTCATCAAAGGCTTTGACGAATTGCTCTTGGGTCAGTCCATCCAAAAGATGTGGATTGACCTTTATGTCCGCAGGAATAGGTGCGATTCTTTCTCGGCTGGCTTTGACTTGTGCGATATGTCTTGTAATGGCTTCCGTAATTTTTTCAACATTATCTCCCACTTAAATTTCCTCCCTCTCAAAATATAAAATTTCTTCGCTTGCTTGCAAAAGCATAACACAGTTTTGAAGGCATGTCCGTCCAAGCGAATTAGCTACGCAGGCTATTTAGGAATATGATAGTATGGTATTCTCAAAATTTCTAAAAATCCAAGTTTTTCAGCTAACTTCACAGAACCTGTGTTCTCCAAACGGCAAGACCAAACAGGCTCTAAGTTGTTAGCTATACAATACTCAATCAACTTAGCACAAGCTAAATATCCAAGACCTTTGCCATGATACTCCCTAATTGTTTCAATTCCAATTTCAAGTTTGTCATCATGCCGTGCAGAAGTAAAAGCTGTTGAAACTGGCTTGTTATCAACCATAACTGTAAACGCTTTCGCAAGGCGCATAGATTGCTCGGGGGTTTTCCAATAATCTTTAGGCACTACAACTCCATTTATTTCAAATAACATATCTTCAGGTGTGGAGATTACCGTGTATTGCGATTTATCCACTTGATTGTATTTTTCATAAAATCTAACTGAATTAAATTTGAAATTAACTCGGCTATATGAAAGTGCTTTATGGTTATCAACAAGATTTTTAATAACCATATCCCAATCTCTTGGAAACGCTTGTAACCATTCGTCTTTTCTTCTTTCGTTTGAAATACCGCTAAAATAGTCAAACAGCCCATTGTTAAATACTTCATTGTTGCTGTCCCCGCACAGAAAAGTCATCCCATATGAATGAACAATGTAGAAAGATTGTGGAGATTCAAAAGAATCAACAAAAATTCTGCCATCAGCATGATACTCAATAACTGACCTCGCCATTAGCACATTGAAAGGAATTTGCTTTACAGGTTCAAGCAAAATGCCATACTTGTCTTTAGATAATTCACGCATAGTTAGCCCCCGTTACTATTAATTGTTTACGGATTATGTCACACACATATAAACCAATTCACATTAAAAGGGTCTGTTAGGGAAGCGGCGCATGGATTGAACCCGTGGTCGTGTGGGATTACTGTCCCCTCGCTTAAAATCGAAACCGCTTTTTTTACTGCTTCTTCACTGCCCATTTGCATTTGTAACCTAATAAATTCACCGCTTTGAGGGATGACGCTGTCACCCTCGGCACTGACGGAGAGTATATTTTCACCGTTGTGTACTAAATCTGCATGGAAATACCCCTTGCGCGGTATGAAATCATCTCCTATTTTCAATCCCCATTTTCGCATACCTTCAGGGTCTTCATACGACAAATGATGACCCAATGTAAGACCGAATGCTTCTTTATACAATTCAACGGCTTTGTAACTTTTTTCAGTACCGTCTAAAGAAATTCCTACAGTTAATTTCATGTTATTTCGCCTCCGCTAACATAATAGTGTTTATTTTACAGACTTTACTTTTTTTACAGGATAAAACTTAGCCAATAGACCCATATAATCAGATAATTCTTCGATTTTCGGCGTTACAATCCTAAAATCTGCGTGGCAACACTTATGATAGGTTTTATCATCAATGGTGTAGATTTTTTGCCCTTTGTGGGGACAATCAGGACGGCAAGGACAGTCATGTCCACCGAAAAATATAGCTTTGATATGTTCAGGAGCATTCTCAATATAAGCACTATGTTTGTTGATATTAGTGAAAAAAAGACGCAAGCTGATGTCCTCATTATTTATATAAATTCTCGCTATGCAAGGTCGGCTCTTCGTGCCTGTCTTGCCGTATATTATCATAAGCGGACTCCAACTATATCCACTACCGATAGTGTTTGCGCAATCATATCCCAATTCGTTTATCGCGTTGTCAAAAGCTATAATAAATGCTTTGTCATTTTCAGATACAATGTTAAGCCGCCGTTGTGCTAACAATTCTGTTAAATTTACGGCTTCATAATTATTCTGCATGTCATTTACCAATTCTTTTAACGTTTTTCCGTAATGAGGTAAAAGCCATTTTTGGAAATCCCCCTTACTGTCAACAACTTCCTTTCCCATTGCCTCATACAAAAAATCACGGTATTTACCGACAGGGTTCGCGTTCCAAATAATTTCGGTGTCTTCGGGCAGTAATCTACTTGCCATGTTGTGTACCTCCAAATACAAATTTTGTTTTCTTGCCTAAAAATCATATCACACTTTTACAGGCTTGTCCGTCCAAGCGGACTTGATATAAGGGAAAAGTTATTCAGAAATCCACCACAAATATCCGAATTTATCTACTATGCCGCTCCCTGTTTTAGTATCATCCCAATCAAGCGGCCCCAAAGGTTCGGCACGAATGGCATCTTGCTTTAGTATTTCGTATGCTTTTTTTACGCCCTCTAATCCTAAACCATCAACAGATAGCTGTGCATATGGCTGAAAGCTGTATGAAGGGATATAAAGCTCATCGGGGTCTTTATTAAAATTATCTCTTGGAACAACAGAAATAAAATGTTCATCGCCATTCATAAGTTTGGAATATACTAATTTCCCATCAGCACTGTGAGCAGTGTATCCTTTTGTTAATCCGAAAGCCTTAATGTAAATTTCGACGGCTTCCTCGTTTCTGCTTGTATAAATTGCACTTTCGATTGTCATTTCCCTAACCTCCGATAATACAAATTTTGTTCGCTTACCTTGCAAAATTTTAGCACACCTTCACAGGCTTGTCCTTTCAAGTGGACTTGATATAAGGGAAAAATTGTGCAATTACTTAAACCCCAATTCCACCAGCTTTATATAATGTGGTATATCTTCCATCTTGGGTATGCAATGAAACATTGCACTGCAACAGGAGCATCGCCAATAATCGTTACCCTCAAATGTAAAATTCATGCCTGTAGTACAATCCTTTACAAACCTGCACCCCCTGTCGCTACCTCTAAAAATATTTTTGACTGATTCGGGGCATTGTTCAAGGTATGCTAAACATTTAACTACATTTCTAATGCGCAAGCACAAAATTAGTGTTTTTTCGTTATTATCGTTTTCTGTAAACATCAATGCCCGAGAATTAGCATATAAACTTTCGGCTGTTGATTTCTCTAATTGCTCTAACTTGAAATGATATGCGCCTTTTGCTTTCATTGCACTTTCTTTTGCATAATATGAATAACCATGTCTTTCATGGGCAAGAAATCCCTTCTCTCGCAACGCTTTGTTAATTATATACGCTGTATCTTTTTCGCTTTGGGTGTTTAATCGGTCTGCAAATATATCAATTCCGTTATCATAGCTGACAGTATTCATATCTTCGGTAAACAGCCTAAAATAGCATGAATTAAAGTGATTTCTTTTATCGCAATTATATGCCTTATCTGCCATATGCTTTATAACGCCAATAATGTTGGGATTATCGGGATAAGATATTTTTATCGAATTTGCGTTTTTAGGAATTTTATATCCTTGTAACCCTTCAAATTCAAATCCATAATCATTAAGTCGTTCAACAAGTATGGCAATATTTTTTAATTGCGAATGGATTTCATTAAACTTGCCTATATCGGCAGTTAATACCCGATTTTCAACAACCCCCGAAACAAACAAGAAATATAGCAAACTTACAGGGCGGTAGGGTGTCCACGCATACAGTTTTTCTTTTTTTGATATTCCAAACGCACTTTGATTGGAAGTAATGTCCGTATAGATATTTCTGAAAATATGCCAGAGTTGCTTAAAAGCATCTTCAAATTCATGTTTATCCATCTCTTTCAAGTAGTCATCGTGGATTTCAAACGAATCGGATACGTCTATAAGGGTTATTTGACACGTTTTTTCCGAGTTGTATATTTTCATAGCTCGCCCCTTGTTTTGAATGTAGTCGCTTACTCTATAAAATATAGCACACCTTCACAGGCTTGTCCTTCCACGCAAGTTGCGGGGAGAGCCGTGTGTGAAAGACAAATCACTTGCCACATACCTGCGAGTAAGGAGCGGTGACGTGCCAGTGCGACCCATTCACCCCGCTTCATCTCTCCACGCGCTTAATTACCCCATGGTGGTAAATTAAATTAACGTGACAAGCGATATACCCTAATTGCGGTGAGTAACAAGTCTGTGTTATTTTAATGAGACTATCCAATCGGCTCTGGGTGCGGGGCTGGGGCAATGGCCGCGCGGATTGCGAAGGCGCGCAGATTAGTGGCGCATGACGGGGTTATGTGGTTGGTGTTTGGCATTTATGACAAACACAACCACTTCCCCGGCAAAGCCAATCATCAAGCGACGAGTACGAGCGCGGGCATTGCCCCAGCCCCGCACCCAGAGCCGATTAGATAGTCACATGTTTAGAATATCAAGTCAGGAGTGTTGCGCTATGACATCCCCCCGGCCCTTTGCCCATCTCCATGTCCACACGGAATATTCTTTGCTGGACGGCTCGGCGAAGATTAAGGATTTGGTGAAGCGCGCCCATGAGCTGGGTATGAACAGCCTGGCCATCACCGACCACGGCGCGATGTACGGGGTCATTGATTTTTACAAGGCGGCACAGGAAGCGGGGATAAAGCCGGTGCTGGGCTGTGAGGTATATGTGGCCCCCGGCTCCCGCTCGGAGAAGGTGAAGGGCGACTGGGGGAATTATCTGCATCTGGTACTGCTGGCCGAGAACGAGGTGGGCTACCATAATTTGATTAAGCTGGTGTCCATCGGCTTTACCGAGGGCTTTTATTACCGGCCCCGGGTGGATATGGCGGACATCCGGCAATACAGTGAGGGGCTTATCGCGTTGAGCGCGTGCCTTTCCGGCGTGGTGGCCCGGGTGTTGCTGACGGAGAATTATGCCAACGCCAAAAAAGTGGCTCTGGCCTATGACGAGATTTTTGGCCGGGGGAATTTCTTTCTGGAGCTGGGGGGCTATGACGACGCGGACCAGCACCGGGTGAACCGGGAGCTGGCGCGCATGTCCGAAGAGACGGGCATTCCCCTGGTGGCCACCAACGATGTGCACTACATACACGCCGAGGACGCCAAGGCACAGGAAATTTTGCTCTGCATCCAAACGGGGAAGACGATGCTGGACGAGGATAGGATGCAATTCAACACGGACCAGTTTTATCTGAAGTCCCCCGAGGAAATGTACGCCCTCTTCCCCTACGCCCACGAAGCCTTGGAAAACACGCAAAAAATCGCCGACCGCTGTCAGGTAAACATTGTGTTCAATGAATATAAACTGCCCAAGTTTGCCGTGCCTGCGGATTTCGATTCCCCCTTCGCCTATCTCACCTATGTCTGCGAGGCGGGGTTGAAGGAACGCTACGGCGAACATGCCCCCCTCCACAAGGAGCGTCTGCGCTACGAGCTGGATATCATCCACGGCATGGGCTTCGTGGATTATTTTCTCATTGTGTGGGATTTTATCCGCTACGCCCGGGAGCGCGAAATTATCATCGGGCCGGGGCGGGGCAGTGGCGCGGGCTCTATCGTGGCCTATACCTTGAAGATTACGGTGATAGACCCCATCGCGTACAATTTGCTCTTTGAACGCTTTTTGAACCCGGAGCGAATTTCCATGCCGGACTTTGACATCGACTTCTGCATCGAGCGGCGGCAGGAGGTCATCGACTATGTGGTGGACAAGTATGGCGTGGAAAACGTTTCCCAGATAATCACCTTTGGCACGATGGCGGCCCGGGCGGTGACGCGGGATGTGGGGCGGGCCTTGGCCATGTCCTATGCCGATGTGGATAGGGTGGCCAAGATGATTCCCATGGAGCTGGGGATTACTTTGGAGAAGGCTTTGGCATTGAACCCGGAGTTGCGCCGCGCCTTCGAGGAGGAAGCGGATACCCGCAATTTGCTGGAGATGGCCTTGAAGCTGGAGGGCTTGCCCCGCCACGCAGGCACCCACCCGGCGGGGGTGGTGATTAGTGACCGGCCGGTCAGCGACTATGTGCCCCTGAACGTAAACGACGGGGTCATCACCACCCAGTTCCCCATGGGTACTGTGGAGGAGCTGGGTCTGCTGAAAATGGACTTTCTGGGGTTGCGGACATTGACCGTTATCCGCCGCGCCGCCGAGGAAGTGAAGCGGAGCAAGGGCATTGACATAGACGCCCTCAACTGGCAAGCCGGCTATGAAGACATAAAGGTATTCGAAATGATAGGCCAGGGGAAGACCGCCGGTGTTTTCCAGCTCGAAAGCGCGGGGATGACTTCCCTCATGCGGGACATGCAGCCCCGCTCCCTGGAGGACTTGACGGCGGGCATCTCTTTGTACCGGCCGGGGCCCATGGATTACATCCCCCAATACGTAAAGGGGAAGAAAAATCCCGCCAAGGTGAAATACCTGCATCCCTCCCTGAAGCCGATTTTGGAATCCACCTACGGCTGTATGGTGTACCAGGAGCAGGTCATGCGCATTGTCCGGGATTTGGCCGGCTACAGCATGGGGCGCAGTGACATGATTCGCCGCGCCATGTCCAAGAAAAAAGCGGATGTCATGGCCATGGAACGCCACAATTTCATCCACGGCCTGGAGGAAATCGGCGTACCGGGCTGTGTCAGGAACGGTATACCGGAAAAAACCGCCACCGCTATCTTCAACGCCATGGAAAAATTCGCGGCCTATGCCTTCCCCAAGCCCCACGGGGTGGGCTATGCCGTGGTCAGCTACCAAACCGCGTGGTTCAAGCACTATCACCCCGTGGAATTTATGGCCGCCACCATGACCAGCATCATGGACAACACCGGCAAGGTGGCCGCCTACATCCACGAATGTAAAAAGCTGGGTATCGCCCTCCTGCCCCCGGACATCAACGAGGGCTACGGGGCCTTCAGCGTTTCCGGCACCGCCATCCGTTTTGGCCTGGCCGCCATCCGCAACGTGGGGCGCGGAGCCGTGGAGGCCATCGTGGCCGAGCGGGCGGCGGCGGGGAAATTCCACGGCATCGCCGATTTTATCAACCGCTTACCGGGCGGGGAAATCAACAAGCGTTGCATCGAAAGCCTAATCAAGGCCGGTGCCTTCGACTCCTTGGGCGGCAAGCGCGTGCAATACATGGCCGTCTTCCCCGGCATCGTCAGTGGTATGGCCCTGGCCAAAAAATCCACCTTGGAGGGTCAGATGTCCCTCTTCGACATCGGCGACGAGCCCGTCACCCAAGCCTTCCACGCCGATGATTTGCCCCCCCTGAAGGAACTCCCCAAACGCCAGCTACTGGCCGATGAGAAGGAAATGCTGGGTATCTACGTCAGCGGCCATCCCCTGTCCGACTACGAAAACCTCCTGCGCCGCTACACCAAGCATACCAGCCTGGACTTCGCCGCAGAGGATACCCAGGTGAACGACGGCGAGGAGGTCAAGTACGGCGGCCTCATCACCGCAAAATCCGTAAAATACACCAAGCGCGACGGCAAGCCCATGTGCTTCCTCTCCGTAGAGGATATGTACGGCTCCGTGGAAGTGGTCGTCTTCGCCCAGCTCTATGAAAAGCAGGGCCACCGCCTCCAGCCCGAGCAGGTGCTCATCATCCAGGGCCGGGTAAGCGTGCGGGAGGAAGAGGACGCGAAAATCATCGCCAACGAACTGCTCCTCTACGACGACATCCCCCACACGCCGGCACCGGCGGGGGATATTCCGCCACCCGCTCATTCGCTTCGCGATAGGCGCGCTTCGGAAAATC
>WQSR01000068.1 GCA_009787785.1 Defluviitaleaceae bacterium | reverse complement strand
GAGCCTACCCCCGCCCCCACACCAGAGCCTACCCTAGAGCCCACCCCCGCGCCCACGCCGGAGGCCACCCCCGCGCCTACCCCCACCCCCACGCCACGGGAAAGCGATTTCGTATGGTGGCCCATTGTCGTAGGCGGGATTATCATACTCTTGATTGTGTTGGTGCTCCTTTTGCGGCGCAGACCCGCCCCCAAGATTTTCAACGGCTACCTGGAAGTGCGGGGCTTACTGGCCGACGGGAAATACACCTCTTTGGAAGCCCCGGATTTGGGCACCTTCGCCGGGCGCACCAATTTGCATGAATTTCTGGAGGACACCTTGGGTAGCCGTGCCATACGCATATTGGAGGCCGCCAACCTGGGGGAAATCAGCATCGCCCCCGGCTTGCAAAACGGCGAGCCCGTGCTCCTTATCGTGAACAAGGGCAATTGCATCATCATGGACGAGGAGCAAGCCTATGGCAAAAACCTGGTCTGGAACGCCGACCAAAAACTGTTTTTTACCAACGAGGACAGCAACGCACGGCTGGAAATCACCTACAGAGCGGAGATTGACTAGATGAAGTTATCGCCGGAAACCATAGCGGATTTACGCGCACTGGATTTTGAATACGGTGGCGGCATTACCACCTTGAGCACCAAGTCCGAGGTTATCGACAAGCCCATTTTGGTGGTGGGGCTGGGCGGCACCGGCGTGGAATCCCTCATTCGCGTAAAAAAGGCGATTAACCGCCATTTCCGTTTGCCCGCGCCTGTGGCGGGCCAGCGTCCGCCGGACAAGCCCGCCCAGATAGAATACCTGGGCATCGACTCCGACGAGACCTTGCTCAATTTAAAATACATGGACATTTCCTTCAACGAGGACGAGTTTGTACTGCTGGAAAACGCGAACCTGACCTCTATTTACAAGAACCGGGAGACGGTTTTCAAGTACTCCACCCACGACTGGATTGCAGACAATCTACGCTTGCAACAGGTACGCCACGGCGCAGGAGGCATACGCCAGGCCGGTCGTTTTTTGCTTGCCATCAATACCAACCGTGTGCTGGGGGTGCTGGCGGACAAGATTAACCGCCTGATCGCCAACCGCAACGCCAACGATTTGTTATACGTATTCGTTTTGGTGGGGTGCGCCGGAGGCACGGGCAGTGGCGTCTTCATCGACATCCCCTACATGATTCGCCAGCTTGCGGTGCAAAAGGGCTTCGAAACCGAGAATATCGGCATGATTTTCCTCCCCGACGTCACCCTTTCCGACAGCATGATAGACGGCTCTGCCGCGCTGAACATCAAGGCCAACGGCTTCGCCGCCCTGAAGGAACTGGACTATCTCATGAGCATCGAGCAAACCGGGGAATTTTTCGAGCATACCTACGCGGAGCTGGAAATCAAGACCAACCGCCCCCCCTATGACCTGTGCCATCTGGTAAGCGCGAAGGACGAAATGGGCAAGCTCATCCCCCAGGCCAAGAATTATTGCATGAACGTAGCCGCCGAAACGGTGATTAACTTCATCGCCAGCGAGGAAGTGGTGGACGGGCAAAGCTATACGATTAATTCCTACCTGTCCAATATCGAGAACAACAAGGCCGCCTTTCTCACCACCCACCAGCAGAAGCAACCCGTAAATTATATTTATAATATCGTGGGCGCGGCCAGTGCCCAGTTGCCCGTGGAATTTTTGATTAATTTCCTCACGGCCAATATGTTCGCCGAGCTGGTGCCCATGATGGAGAAATCCCCCGGCGCGGAGTCCGCCCAGCTGGCTTTGGAAGCCATGAAAATCGACCTCCCCTCTCTGGAGCGGGCTTTGGCCGACGGCAAGCCGCGTATCCGCGACTTTAGGCAATATGACAAAACCGTGTTGGGCCAGCGGCCGGACATTATAGAAGAAGCGGTGAAAAAGGAGCTCTCCCGAATCAAGGAGCATTACGACTTCCGGGCGGCGCAAATCGCCGAATCCTTCATAAGCGCGCTGGGCGAAAAGAGCCATATATTGACCCAGTACTTCACCGATTTCGAGCTGGGGCCCTATTACACCACCCGTCTGCTGGACGACATGCAGGATAATTCCATCCCCAGGCTCATCGACCGCTTGCGTAAGCGCGACATCCAAGCCAAGCGGGAGCACCGGGACTCGGTGGCCGCGCTGGAAATCAAGCGACAGGCCGCCATCGACCGCTTCAACCAGCGGGGGCTCTTCAGCGGATTTACGAAAAACCAGCAAGCCGCCAATCTGGTGAAATCCAACGAAGCCTATCTCCGCGCCATGGACAAAAACGCGGGCTATGACGCCATCGAGCGGGTCTACGAAACGGTGCAGGCCGCCCTGCTGGACTACCGCGAGCAACAAATTTCCACCTATTGCGAATTGCTGACCACCTTGCGGGAGCTCTTTGAAAAATTCCGCACCCTGCGCCATGCCGATGTAACCCGGTCGGAAACCTTTACCCGCAATCTGGCCGAGCCCCAGGAATTTTGCGAGTTCTTTGAAGCGGAGGCCGACCCCACCTTGGCTATCGACTACAAGGCCGCGCTGAAACGCCTCCTGACGGAAATGCTCAAGGACAATACCTGGCAACCGGGCACCGACCACAAAATTGTGGAGAATTTAAATAAATTCGTCACGGCCCAGTTCCAGGGCGTGATGTACAAGTCCCTGGACTATTACCTGGTGATGATGGCGAAGCATAAAAACATCCCCGCCGAGTCTTATATCCATGAAAAAATCTTCGCTTTGGCGGAAGCCGCCAAGGTTATGTTTCCCATGAACCATGTCCCCAGCGGCTTGCACATCACCTTCCCGCCCTATACCTATTTGTCCGTGCCGGCCAACGCGCCCCAGGTGCGGGCCACGGCGCAAAGCGTTTCCGGCCGGATATCCAGCATCAAGTATTCCCGCATGGTGAACCGGCTGTATATGTTAAATTTGAAAATCGCCGTGGCGTTGTACGGCTACAAGGAATTGAACGAATACGAGGCCGTGTATGAGGCGTCTTTGAATAAAATCCCCGGCTTGCACCTCTATGAGAGCGAGCACAAAAACTGGCGCAACCTGCCCTCCCCCAATTATGACAAGCTTTGGACTGCCGACTATGAAAACAACCGGGAGCGCGCACGCAACGACCGCATACGCTCCGTCTTTGACCGGGCCGTGGAGAAAAACCTGATTAAGCTGGACGAGAAAAGCCACCGCTATGTGTGCTTCTATGGCGACCCGGTGGATATCGCCGCCCGCTATGCCGCGGTGGAGCGGGGTATCGCGGAGAAAACCATTTCCGCGCCCCAGGCCCGGGCCATTATGCAGGATTTGAAGCAGTTTAGCACTTCCCCCGACCGGAGCAAATATCGCCAGCCCCTCTTCGATACGGAGTTCCTACCCGATACCGACACCCCCGACATGGACTATGCCAAAGGGGTATTCATCTACATGCCCGCCTTGAACGAGCGCATAGCCCATGAGGTGGAATTGCAGGAGCGGGTGGAGCAGTTGCTGTACCAGCTTACCAAGATTGACATGGCCGAGGTGAAGTACCACCATTTCGCCCAGGCTTTGTATATGGGTGTCATCGTGAAGCAACGCAAGAATTTTAAATTTACCTATGACGAGGTGGAATACATCCTCTACACCATGGAGCGGGTGAGTGACCCCTTCGTGGAGTATGATGTTTTTCAAGCCTATCTTACCTTGGACGACGCTTTGGCCGCCCATCTGCAAAAGCGGGCCCAGGACGCGGAAAACCGCTTGGGCGATGACGAGTACGACCCGATAATTAAAACCTTGAGCGACTATATTGATATCTACCGGGACAAGCTGACCCATCTTGACCAGGTGTACCAGGACGAGCGGGGCGGCGCGCAGAAGCGGCTGTTCTACCGCTCTATGCTGGATGTATTCATGAAGGAGAAGGCCGTCCTTTCATGATGCCACAGCAGCAAAGCAACCCGGTTTTGTTTGTGCTTATCGGGGCGGCGGCGGAGCTGGCCCCGGAGCTGAACCGCTTGCTGGAGGGCTATCGCCTAGAGGCCGCCGATTGTGTCATCGTCCCCGACCCGGGGGACAGCGCGCATCTGCGCTCGGAAATCAACCGGATTCAACAGGATTTTCTGCAACACCGCTACACCACGGGCGGGCTGATACGGGTGGGCTATATTTTGCAGGACGCCGCCCAGCTAAAAACCTTGCGCAACCACGTGGAAAATATTTTGTCCCCCCTGTATCCGTCGGGCTTGATTACCGACATTTATTGGCTGGCCGACGAGACCAGCACCTTGGACGCTTGCAGCAGCAGCCGCAAAAATTCCATTAAGGTGCTCTCGAAGGGACTGCCGGATACCCAGATATATTTGTTGTCCAACTTAAACAGCGAAAGCCGCCACACCCCTTGGGCCGAGGTTATACAGACCATCACCCTCCTGGCCTTGTTCAAGGACGGCGAGCCCGGCGAATACGCCGCCCCCCCCGATGCTTCCCGCTACAATGAATTTTTGTTTTTGCAAAACGCGGGGAACGGGAAGCCCTTTTTGACGGCGGGGAGCGTGCGGCTACAAATCCCGCGCAAGGCGTTGCGGGCGTTACTGATGACCGCTTTGCTACAGCCCTTGCCCTTGACCGCCCCTTCCATGCCGCCCTTGGATATGCCCCGCATTTCCCCCTGGGTGCCCGAGGAGGAGTATATATACGGCCTTGCACTGCCCCGGGAGGCGTTGCGCGTTGTCACCGACGGCATGACCCGAGGGACTATTTTGAACCGGCTGTTCGGCACGCGGCTGGACGCGGTGGCGGATATCAACCCCCCCCAATGCGACAAAATAGACGATGCCATCCTTGTAGAATCATTGGACGATTATATGCTCTTCGACGCGCTGGACATTACCAAGCATGACGGTCACTGGCCCGCCCACCTGCGCGGTATTTTGTTAAACAACGAAGCCACCAAGGCCGCCGCCGAAAAAAGCCTGGAACAATGGCTGGACGCGGCACAGGAGCTAAGCAAGCTGAAAACCGACAAGCGTAAGCTCTCCACTTTTTATACCGTGGCCAATTATCCCTACACTTTGGCCATGGAATACCTGAAGCGCATCGCTTCCATTCGCGCCTATGCATTGTACAGCCAGTTGATACACGAGATGCTGGAGCGGGTGGCGGAAATCCACGCCCGGCTGGGAGCCCGCCACGACGCGGTGGAGGCGGAACGGGAAGCCTACGGGCGCGACGCCCAGGCCCTTACCGTAACGGGGTCGCCCTTGGCCTCCACAGAGGATTATTTTCTGGGCTTGTTCGCCCAGCACGCCCGGGCCAACGCGGAAATATTGCGCCAGCTCACCCTCCGCTTCAAGGAAGAAATCCCAATCGACGCGCTGGAGGCATATATCGACGCCCATATATTACAGGACCCGATTTTCTCCCGCTCCTTCACCGAAATGCTGGCCCATGTAGCCGACGACAAATCCCTTACCGAATGGGCGGTCAACTCGCGGCATCTGCATATCCGACTGCGCTCCGGCTCATCGGCTTTATATAACGAAACGAACCTGCACATGAGCGCGGATTGGGCCGCCCAGGTGAAATACGGCTACGAGGCCCAAGGGCTGGGCCGGGCCAACCTCTTTACCGATTCCGCAACCAACCGGGTAAGCGTGCTATACCACGCGGGAGCTTTCGGCCCGGGGGACTTGTATTATGCGGATTTATACAAATAGGCGGCTGGGTTGATAAATGAAAAAAAAATATAAATTGGCCAGCCACAGCGAACCGGAAATGGCCGTGACCCATTTCAAGTGGCAAATCGACATCGAGAACAACGCGCTGATGAGCTGGAAATGGCCCGCCAACCCGGACGTGAAATATATGCTGGCCGCCGCCACTACCCAGCACCCAGACGACCCGCTGGCCTGGCTCATGGAGGACCCCAACAGCCATGCCGTGGTTACGCGTACCCTTACCGCCCACTATGAAGTACCCATCGGCGACGCGCCCAAGCGTTATATCTTCGCCCCGGCTTATTTGAAGGGGAAGGAAATCGCCGTATATGGGCCGGCCTTGGTGACGGATTTGCTCTACGCCAAGGTTCACGCCGAGGTACGCATCACCAACAGCAATATACCCTTTAGCTCCTTCAAGCGCGTGGATTTCTCCCTCCATTTCTCCGGCGAGAACGCCGGCTCCGTTTTGGGGAAGAACGCCCTGCGCTATGCCGTGTACGAAATGCAACGTCTGGTGGGCGTTTACGCGCTGGACGACGAGATTTTAACCGGCGGGTATATCTATATCCGAAAGACCCAGCACATCCGCTTTATCATACAAGAAGCATTCGCACAGTTTATCGCGTTGGTATAAGGAAGGGCGATTATGGTGGAAACAGTAAAAAAGCATGTCATCTGCCCGTACTGCTGTCACAAGTTTGAGCCTCGTGAGGCTGACTTCAGGCTGTCGGGAACGCCGGAGGGCAAGGCTACAAAATCCAGGGGGAGGCCGCGAAAGGCCGCCGCCGACAAGGTGCTGGACGAAAGATTGCAAAATTATAACCTGGAAATATTGCAATACAGCGCGGCGGAAGCGAAGAAAAACGCCATGGAATACCCCTCGGTGGCCCTTTCCGACAAGGGCGTGTACCACTCCGAGGAGGATACGGAACGCCGCGGATTCATCCAGCAGGTGACTTATATCGACCCCAAGGGCTACAAATATACCACCGATACCCGCCTTTGCCCCAACTGCCACAATGTATTGCCCACGGGCTACGGCCTGCGCGATTCCTTGCTTATTTCCATTTTGGGGGATGCCCGCAGTGGCAAGTCCGTGTTCCTGACCATGCTCATCGCCGAGCTGGAAAATAACCCGGATTTAACCTCGAAGCTTACCTTCATCGGGGACAACCGGGTGCGGGACATCTTCAACGAAACCTATCAGAGACCCCTCTTGAAGGAGCATACCTTGGTCAGTTCCACCAAGCGCAAAAAAATCCCGCCCTTCGCCTTTAATTTCTGGTACCAGTATAAAACCGGCGGCGGTAACACAGCGGAAAACAATATCGACATTATTTTTTATGATATAGCCGGAGAAGATTTGCGCGACGACGCCGCCATCCGCAAAAATGGCTTCAACATCCGGGATTCCTCGGGCTTGATTTTCTTGGCCGACCCCACCAATTTTTCTATGCTAAGCGATTTGTTCCGCTTCTCAGACGACGCGCTAATCGACAATGTGCCCGAGGATAATTCCAACCAGCATATTTTTAATACCCTCTACAATTATTTCATCGGCCTGGAAAAAGGCAAATCGCCCATTCCCTTCGCCTTGGCCTTGAGCAAGGTGGATTTGTTCGGCTATGCCCGGTTCGATTTCTTCGATAGCAGACCCGAGAACCGCATCCAGCATATGCTGCCCGACGAGCAACACAAGGACGCGTTAAACATGCGCTGTACCAAGGCCCTGAATATGGAGGTGCGGGAGCTCCTCTCCCATGTAAAGGAAGACGCTTTGGTGAACAATGCCCTGGGGTGCTTCGAGCATGTGAATTGCTTCGCCCTCTCCAGCCTGGGCAAGCGGCCCGCCCTAGAGCAAATTACCGACCCCAAGACCAACGAGACCATAGAAAAAGGGCACATCGACGGCCCGCCGGTGCCCTTCCGCGTGAAGGAAGCCCTCTATTGGATTCTCATGAAAAACGGGATGCTCTATAAAAACGAATTTAACCAATACACCCTTACCGGCCACGACATCGCCGTGGTGAAGGGCACGAGCAAACGGCCCTGGTGGAAACGGTTGCTGGGGATAAGGTAAATGGGCATCCTTCAGCGTTCGGCCGCCTCCTCTTTTACGACGGCTAGGGTATAACCCAACGGTTTCAAAATCCTGATAATGCTGTTAATTTGCGGTGAGTGTATGGCGCGTTCGATTCGTGCGATAACGGGTTGCTGAACCCCGCATAATTCGGAGAGTTGTTTTTGGGTTAAGCCGTTTTCTTCCCGTGCGTCTACAATGGCGGTGATAACGGATTTTTCAAGGTTGACGATTTCTTCTTCCTCGGGGGTTAAGCTTAGGGTTTGCCTGAAATTTTTCCAGCTTGTGGCCATTATTTATCATTCCTTTTAATATAGTCGGCGAGGTTGCGCTTTGCCTGTTTAATTTCGTTGGGCGGGGTCTTATTGGTTTTCTTGGTGAAGTGGTGCAGTAGAATATATATTTTTCCATTGTAGTGCGCGAAAAGAATCCGGTTATCCAAAGGCCGAAGTTCCCATATGTCGCCGTCCAAGTGTTTTACAACGGGCTCTCCCACACGGGTTCCTTTTTCGCAGAGAAGGTCAATATAAGCCACAATCTTGTTAAAGTTGACTCTTGCAGTTTTATCGGTGTGGGATTTTTGTCTAAGCTCAGAAATAAATGTTGCGGTAGGTTCTCTGCCTCTGCTGTCGCTGTAAAAAATCACATCGTACATTTTAGCATTCCCCCAGCCGCAGTATTATAATAGCAAATTTGATATGATGGCGCAATTCACGGATTATACTGTCGACACACCCTTGCGCGGGTTTTACCCCCGGTTCACACAGCACTGCTTATATTTCTTCCCGCTGCCGCAGGGGCAGGGGTCGTTGCGGCCCACCTTGCCTTCTGCGCGGCGGGCTGTTTTTTTGGTGCCGGCGGTTTCCGAGGAGTTGGTCTGGAGGTCTTCGGTTTTTACGGCTTCTTTCATTTGGGGCTGGTTTTCGTTGGTGATTTGCACATTGAACAGTGCGCGAACCGTGTCCAGCCGGATATTGTTGCTCATTTCCTCGAACATATCAAAGCCCAGGAATTTATATTCCACCAAGGGGTCGCGCTGGGCATAGGAGCGCAGGGCCACGCCCTGGCGCATTTGGTCCATTTCGTCGATGTGGTCCATCCAGCGTTTGTCGATAACCTGCATCATGAGGACGCGCTCCAGCTCCCGCATACGGGGGGGGGTGATGGCGTGCTCCCGGGTTTCGTAGAGCTTGGCGGCGGCCTCTGTAAGGTGGGCCTTGAGCCCGTCCCGGGTCAAATCCTCCATGTCCGCCGGGGCGTACACCGCCGCGGGC
Organism: Defluviitaleaceae bacterium; assembly: GCA_009787785.1. Classification (GTDB taxonomy): domain Bacteria; phylum Bacillota; class Clostridia; order Lachnospirales; family WQUN01; genus WQRX01. The sequence continues at coordinate 2,555 of WQSR01000068.1, read as the reverse complement.
TTGTGGAAGAAAATCATCAGCTCGTTGTTGAGCCCGTCGAAGTCCCATTCCTCGGGGAGCTCGTCGGTGCCGGTGAATTTGTCCACAGCACGCTCCATGACGGCGCGTATCATGTTCATGACATTGTCGCGCAAATCCACGCCGTCAATGACTTTGTTGCGTTCCGCGTAAATGATTTCGCGCTGTTCGTTCATGACCTGGTCGTATTGCAGGAGGTGCTTGCGGATGCCGAAGTTATTGCCCTCCACTTTTTTCTGTGCGTTTTCGATGGCACCGGAGAGCATCTTGTGCTCCAGGGCGTCGTCCTCCTTGAAGCCGATGCCGTCCATCATGCGCAAAATCCGGTCTCCGCCGAAAAGGCGCATTAAATCGCCCTCCAGGGAAATATAGAACTGGCTCTGCCCCGGGTCGCCCTGGCGGCCGGCGCGGCCCCGGAGCTGGTTGTCTATGCGGCGGGATTCGTGGCGGTCGGTGCCGATGACCTTCAGCCCCCCCAATTCCACCACCCCTTCCCCCAGGAAAATGTCCGTACCCCGGCCGGCCATGTTGGTGGCGATGGTCACATTCCCGGCTTGGCCGGCTTGGGCGATGATTTCGGCCTCCCGCTCGTGGTGCTTGGCGTTGAGGACCTCGTGCCGGATGCCCCGTTTTTTCAACAGGCCACTCACCAGCTCCGACTTCTCGATGCTGGTGGTGCCCACCAAAACGGGCTGTTTTACCGCCGCGCTGGCTTCGATGTCCGCCACGATGGCACGGTATTTCGCTGCCTCCCCCCGGTAGATGATATCGGGCTTGTCGTTGCGGACCATGGGCATGTTGGTGGGTACCGCCACCACATCCAGCTTGTAGATGTCGCGGAACTCCCCCTCCTCGGTGAGGGCCGTACCCGTCATCCCCGCCTTTTTATAATACTTGTTGAAGAAATTCTGGAAGGTAATGGTGGCGATGGTCTTCGATTCGCGCTGAACCTTCACGTTCTCCTTGGCCTCGATGGCTTGGTGCAGGCCGTCGGAATAGCGGCGGCCCGGCATCATGCGCCCGGTGAACTCATCCACGATGATGATTTCGTCTTCCTTGTTCACATAGTCCACGTCCCGGTGCATGTTGTAATTGGCCTTCAGCGCGTTGTTAATATAGTGCTGAATCTCGATATTCTCCGGGTCGGAGAGGTTATCCACGCCGAAATACCGCTCGGCCTTCTGCACCCCCTCCTGGGTGAGGGTCACGGCTTTCTTTTTCTCGTCCACGATGAAGTCGCCTTCCTCCTCGATTTGCGCCCGCATGGCCGGGTTTTGCAAAGCCTCCTCGTTGAGGATGCGGCCTTTTTTCAAATTCTTGGCAAACTGGTCGGCCACCTTGTACAGCATGTTGGACTTCCCAGAGGGCCCGGAAATAATCAGCGGCGTCCGCGCTTCGTCTATCAAAATGGAGTCCACCTCGTCGATAATGGCGTAATGCAACGCCCGCTGAACCCGGTTGGCCGCCGTCACCATGATATTGTCCCGCAGATAGTCGAAGCCCAGCTCGTTGTTGGTGGAATAGGTGATGTCGCATTCGTACTGGGCGCGGCGGTCGGCAGGGCTTTGCCCCTGCAAAATACAGCCCGTGGTCAGCCCCAGATAGCCAAAAATCTTGCCCATCAGCTCGGCGTGGTAGGCGGCCAGATACTCATTCACCGTTACCAGGTGCGCCCCCTTCCCCGCCAGCGCGTTCAAATACAAGGCCAGCGCGGCGGTTTGCGTCTTGCCCTCGCCGGTTTTCATCTCCGCAATGCGGCCCTGATGCAAAACCATGCCGCCAATCAACTGCACCCGGAAATGCCGCTGATTAATCAGCCGCCGGGTGGCCTCGCGCACCACGGCAAAAGCCTCCGGGAGCATGGCATCCAAAGAAGCGTCGTCGGTATAGCCGGCGCGCAATTTGTCCGTCATGCCAATAAGCTCCCCTTCAGAGAGCCCCTGCATCCGTGGCTCCAACGCCTCCGTCCGGTCAATCATCGGGGTCATGCGCTTTATTTCCTTATCGCTGTAATTACCGAAAATCTTTTCCAGGATACCCATGTGTACACCTCTTCAAGTGAATTAAATTACCCATCATACGTGCAGGGGAATATAATGGCAGATTTGGCTTGAATTATCAAATGTATGCTCGCAAGCATTGCCCCCGTAGGGCAGATATCCGCGCAGTGGGTGCAGTGGGTGCAGGGGGGGCTGTTGAGTTGTTTTGTATGGAGGATGGTCTTCATGCCACGGTGGGCGTTGGTGAGCAGACCCTGGCTGTGGCCCAGGCGGGATTCGCAATGGCGGATGCATAGGCCGCAGAGGATGCATTTGGCGGGGTTGTGGGTAAGGCGGTGGCGGGCTGCTTCAGGCGATGGGGAGGGGTGTGCGTGGTTGGTGTATTTTTTGGGGTTGGCGTCAAGCCGGTTGGCCAGGGCGATGAGCCTGCATGTAGTATAGCCCGTACAGCCGCAGGATAAGCAACGGGAGGCTTCTGTTCGCGCTTGCTCGGGGGTGAGGGGGGGGCTTTGCCGGGGGGGTGCGGCGTCGGGGGGT
>WQSR01000067.1 GCA_009787785.1 Defluviitaleaceae bacterium | reverse complement strand
CCGTTATCCCCCGGCCGCCGGCTGAAGCCCCTCCCGTACAGCCACCCCAACAGCCACCCCCTGTTCAAGAGACCGCCTCCCCCACCGAAGCACCCGATTCCCCCACCCCGACCCCGCCTGAAAATGTAGAGCCAACCGAAGAACCCGGGCACAAAATAGAGCCCGAGCACGAAACAAAACCCGAGTCTAAAACAGAACCCGAGCCGGTCTTCACCTTTACCGAAGACGAAGACCCACGCGCTGTCATCCTCTACGCCAACGAAACCCACATCGCGAACCTCATCGCCAATGCGGAAAACAACGCCGTCGTTTTTGATTTTTCCGGCTTTGACGGCGTGGAATCGGCCGCCATCCCCGCCTTTGCCCCAGGGCGAATCGCCTACGCGGGCCTGTATGTAGTTATCCGGCTCCCTCACGGCACAATTATTTTTGACCCGGAGTCCGCCCGCTGTGCTTCGGCACAGGCCCAAGGCGGGGACATCAGCCTAGCCCTGTTCCCGCTGTCGGCGCACAGCAACGCCCTTTCCGGGGCACAGCAAAATGCCCTGCGCGAAGGAGACGCCCTTTTCCATATCGCCCTGACCTCCGGCGAGGATTATATCCGCGCATTTGAAAACGGAATGCTTACGGTGACGGTGCCCTTCGGCGGGCCCTTTCCGGCGGCGGTCTGGTTTTTGGATGAAAGGGGCGGCCTTAGCACCATGCTGGGCCTATACTGCGCCGAAGCCGGAACCGCCTCATTCGTCACCCGCCACCTGTCCGTATACATCGTGCGGCATTTCTGGCGCAACCCCTTCACGGACGTAAATGAAAGCGACCCCTTTTTTCCGGCCATACGCTTTGTAAAGGAAAATACCTTGATTGAAGGAACCTCCCTTGATACCTTCTCCCCTGACGGCTACCTATCCCGCGCCACGGCGGTGCGCATCCTCTGGCACGCGGCGGGAAAGCCCCGCAATGACGCACCCCATATTTTTACCGATGTGGCCGACGGCGACGAAGCCATCCGCTGGGCGGCGGCGAAGGGCATCGTGGTAGGGGTGGGCGACAACCGCTTCGCCCCCCGGGACTATATCAGCCACCGGCACATGCTTCTATTGCTTTCCGGTTATGCCCATTATTTTGGCTATGTAATGCCCGGCGGCCTCTGCGTTGAAAACGCTCCCAGGGAGCGCGTCACCCGGGGGGAGGCCGCCATGCTCATTTATTTACTCTTCTCCGGCGATTAAAGCGCGCACCGTTTCCAGCGCGTCCATGCCCTCAAAATTGCGGATATGGGGCGCGATGCCATATACCTCCAGCGAGCGGCCCTGGGTATCGGTTTGGTAGCCGATGTCCGTACGCCACACAATACCCGTGTTGGGCAACGGGATATACACATGGGCCGAGCCCATGATATTCGAAGTGTTTTCCCCCACCACGGTGGCGAAGCCCGTATAATGGGCCATTTGCGCCACCTGGGCCGTTTTGGAGGCGGATTGCCCATCCACCAGAATCCACACCTTCCCACCGAAGCCCACCGCGTCCCGGGCGGGGGTGAACACGGAGCGCGACACCATTACATAATCCAGCCGCGCCAAGTCCCCGGCGTCAACATGTGTCATGCCCCGCTGGGCGATAAATTCCCCGGCGGGCAGGATTTCGATGTACAGAATTTCCTCCTGCTCCGAGGGTTGGCCCACGCGGGGCAAGGTCGTGCGCACCATGGCGTCCATTTTGGCCGCCGCCGCGCTTCCGCCGGAGAAAAATTCGTGTGAGCCCAGCACAACGGGTTCGTTAATCAGCCGCCGCAGTACCAAGGCGGGGAAATAGTACATCAAGCCGCCCCAGTTGCCCCGCAGGTCGATAATCAAATGGTCAAAATCCCTAACCTGGCGCAGGAAGGGCAAAATAATCCTGTTGTCATAGCTTGTGTCCACCATGAAGCTGTTAATGCGCAGGTAGGCCACCTCCCCCGGGACGAGGATTTCCGTCTGCACATTGCCGGGGACGGCGGGCAAGGGGTGGGCCGCCTCGTACAGGTCAACATCCACCTCACCATAGAACCATCTGGCGGCGGGATGGGAGAAAGCCTCAAGCAAATGGGCCACCCAGTAGTTGTACCCCCACCGGGGGTCGTGGTGGTAATATTCCCGGGCAAATCCGGTTAGCTGGGCACTGTACCAGTCCAGGGTGCGGGGCTGTAAATGGCCGATGCCCTGCAACCCCGGCGCGAAATCCACCGCCAGCAAGGCGAAAAGATAGGAAGCGGCCAAGGAACGCGGGTCGTCCCCCTCATGGCGCGGCACCTGGGACCAAAAAATATCTTCGTCGAAGACAAAGAGATGAATGGGCTCCTTATTTTCTATGGCTTCCCGGGCGTGCCGGACATATTCCATAAAATCAATGCCCAGCACACGGTAAATCACACTGTCCCAAGGGGAGTTTTCCAGGACGAAGGCCACCAGATAATCAAAGTCATACAAAGCGATGTCCCGGGCCTCCTGGGTGAGGGTAAAGGTAACGATTTCGATATCCGGCGGCGGCGGCGCGAAGGTCATCAGAGCCACCTCATAGGGAATCCACGTCACCCCCGCTTCAACGAAGCCGCCCGCCCTTTCCGAAATATCGCGCAAGCTTAGCACCGTCAACAGCCCCACCGGGCAAAAAAGATGTATCTGGCGGGTCTCGCTTTGCCACTGCACACGCCAGCCAAAAGCCTCCGCCGCCTGCCGCAACGGGACAAAAACCACGCCGTCCTCCACCCGCCGGTCAACCCCGTCCATGGGGCGGGCAAGCACCGCCGAAGGGAAGGCAAGCACCAGCACCAAAAATAACACCGCCAAAGCGGCTCCTTTTATCTTCATCATTTGTTTCCTCCTGTTCCTACTTTTAGCATTATATCATATTTTTGCACAAGAAAAGAGCCGCCTGGGGCGGCCCTGAATCATTTGATTTAATTGTACTTGCGCTTACGTGCCGCTTCGGACTTCTTTTTGCGCTTCACACTGGGCTTGTCGTAATGCTCGCGCTTACGAACCTCTCCCAGTATACCCGCCTTCTGACAATCCCGCTTGAAACGCCGGAGCGCGGAGTCCAGTGTTTCGTCTTTTTTAATGGTCACTTGTGACATGAACTTTCCCTCCCTCCGGCTGGTTCCATAGCAACCTTGCTGGGGGCATCTTACACCATACACCTTGTAGCGTCAACCCTTGCGCTTTGTCACCGCGTATATCCCAAGGCCGATAATGAGCAACGGAATCAAATGCCGTAGCGGGCGCACCAGCGCACTCACCAGGCTACCGGCCACGCCCAGCCCCACACACAGCAACACAACCATAATCAGGATTTTCTTGTTGCGGGCAAAAAAGCCAATTACATCGTCGATATTATCGTTTACCACTTCCCCCGCCAGCATACGGCGGCGGATGTTAAAGCTGTCGAAGGCGCAGGTCAAAACCACCACGGGCAAGGACAGGGAAAGCAACAGCGTCAGCGGCCCGCCCAAAATCGACCCCGATACCAGCGTCAGCAAATAGATGAGCAAAAAGAAGCCGCACATGGCCGCCAGGCCGCGCTTTATCAGCCCCATGTACATATAGTTGGCCCCCGGGAGGAAGGAAAATATAAATACCAAGCCCCAGCGCACCCGCCTGAAAAAAGGCGGCTTGGCCTCGGGGGCGCAAGGCGCGTCATAGCCCTTCACCTGCGCCAAGCAAGCGCGGCAGAACAATCTTCCGTCAATATGGGTGGTACATGCCTCACAAAGCCATTCCCCGCAGGTGTTGCAGGTGTTGACGGCTTGTGCCGCCGGGTGGGTTCTGCATTGCATGATGGTTACTCCTTTCGAGTGAAATTGTTAAAATCATATACGTGACCCTCCACCAAAAGTTTGTCACCCTGGGTTGTGCTTTTGACAACATTTAGCCCCCTGTGATATGTTGGTAAAAAAAGGAGGCTGGGTCATGAATCTCCGGGAACGACGGGAGCAGGAGGAGCGCGAGCACCTTTCCCCCTACGCGGTGAGGAGTGCCAATACCATGGGGCGTGATTGCCCCGCGGAAAAATGCACGATACGCACGGAGTTTCAAAAGGACCGGGACCGGATTACCCACTGCAAGGCTTTCCGGCGGCTGATGCACAAGACCCAGGTATTTATTTCCCCTGAGGGCGACCATTACCGCACGCGCCTGACCCACACCCTGGAAGTGGCGCAAATCGCCCGCACCATTGCCCGCGCCTTGGCTTTGAACGAGGATTTGACCGAGGCCATCGCTTTGGGCCATGACCTGGGGCACACCCCCTTCGGCCACACGGGGGAGGACGCGCTGGACATGCTCTTGCCCGGCGGCTTTCGCCACAACGAGCACAGCGTACGCGTGACGGCCAGCCTGAACCTGACCCGGGAGGTGCGCGACGGCATTTTGCACCACCGCACCAGCGGCACCCCCGCCACCTTGGAGGGCTGGGTAGTCAAACTTTCCGACAAAATTGCCTATATCAACCACGATGTGGACGACGCCCTCCGCGCCAAGCTCCTGGTGCATACGGATTTACCCAAGGCCGCCAGGGAAATCCTGGGCGAAACCTCAACGGCGCGCATTGATTTCCTGGTTCGGGACCTGGTGGCTTACAGTACCGGCAAAAACGCCATCGCCCTCTCCCCAGAGGTGACGGGCATTCTGGCACAGCTCCGCACCTATCTCTTTGAAAACATCTACGCCCACCAGCTCCACCAAACGGAGCGGAAAAAAATCCAAACCCTCCTTCACCTGCTATTCGAGCATTACATAAAAAATCCGGCCCGGCTCCCCGAGGAGCTCCGCCACGCCCCCGACCCCGCCCAGGCCGCCGTGGACTATATCGCCGGTATGACAGACCGCTTCGCCATGAAACGCTTCCGGGAAATTTACCTGCCCATGGCGTGGGAGGCGTAACCCGCGGGGTGGGGTGAAGCGGGGTGGCCACCGCAATGTAGATTGACGAAGTGTGGAACAAAGCGTAATATAAAAGGACATTTCTGTTTTTTCTGCGAGGTCATCCATGCCCGAGTTTATTGATTATTCCTCCCGCCGGGGGGCCATCGTATCCCTTTTGCCCAAGGTGCACGCCCTGCTGAAGGAGCTGAGCGTGAAGGACAAACTCTGCGGCTTGGAGCCGCCGGAGACATTGGTGATGTGGCGGCAGAAAATAAATCCGCTGTTGCTGGATATCAACAGGCGGTTTTTATTTGCCATGGAAATTGCCGGGCCGGACAAGCGCGAGATTTTGGGCTATATGTTTTACCGCTACGATGGCAGTGGGCCGGAGCGCGTATATATTGAAGACATGCAAGTTGCGTGGCGGCACCGGCGCAACGCGGGCGTGGTGGCGGGGCTGATTTTAAAGCTGGAAAAGGACCCCCGGACAAAGAACGCGGTTTTCTACGGCGGGGAGCGGCTCCGGGTCACAACGGACAAGGAACTGCTGGCCAATGTGGGCTTTAAGGAAACCTTCCCCGACGGCTGGGAGCCCTTGGGCAACCTGAAGGAAGCGACGGGCGCGCTCCGCATTCGCTATACCCGGTCGAAGACATGATTCTGGACATTTTCAATGATTTGTTTGATTTGTTGAATCGGCAGGATAACCATGTGATTATCCTGGCGGTGTATTTGTGCATAGCGGCAGGGGTCGCCTTGCTTCGGATATTGGCGAAGGCGCGCTTTGGCGCGGCGTTGCTGGCCTTCCGGCGCGACGCCAAGGAGATAAAAAACCGGGACGATGTAAAAAAATTCAAGAATGCCTTGCTCCGGCGCACCGTGGCGGCTTATAAGCAGGTGGCGGACCGGGCCGTTTCCCGCATCCCCACCGTACAGCTCATCGAGCGGCAGGTGGATGGCATCCATTTCGCGGGGTGGCGGTATTCCGGTATGGCCTTCTTCGTGGAGGGCCTTGAAAGCGGATTGCTGTGGGTCGGGGTTTTGCTGGCGGTCATTTTTAATGATTTCGCCCATGTGTACGGCATTGTAACGGTAGCTACCTTTTTGTTGCTGCGGTTCGTTGCCGCTTTTTTTGATTTCCGGGCGGCGCGGGCAGTGCTGTGCGATGAACTGCTGATTTACATTGAGCGGGAGCTGGGACGGTTCTACGCCTCGGATTCCGGCGGGGCGGTGCTCCGGTTGAAAACCGAGCTGACCGAAGCGCAAAACCGCCAAACCGAGGTGCTTTCCACCGCGCTGGCCCAGTTGACCGCCGCCCTCACCGCCAACACCGCCAGCCTGGGCAAGACCATTGCCGAAACCACGAAGGGCATCAATACGCAAATCGCCCAAGCCATTGACGAGAAGCTGGTGGACATGAACGAGACACTGTGCGCAACCACCCAGTCCTGGGAACGTTCCCTTGCCGAAGCCACCACCATTCAAAATGCCATCAACGGCTCCGCCGACAGCGTGGCCAAGGCCAGCGGACGGCTACAATCCGCGGCAGAGCTCCTGGCCACCCATATGCAAGGCCACAGCAACGCCCTTTCTGACCAGCTTTTGCAGCTGGTGCGCGCCATCGACACGGTGAAGTCACAGCACGAAACCATTGCACAGCAATCCCAATACATCGAGCAAAATCAGCAAACCCTGGAAAAAGCCTTGGTTTCCTATGAAGCATCCTTGCAAAACCTGGCGCAAAACCTGGGCGACAGCCTGGGTGCCTTTGTCAACCTCCACGCCCACACCTCGGCCCAGGCCGTCAACGACGCCTTGCGCAACAATATAGAAAAAATAATACAATTGCTCAAGGGAAGGGAAATCCTATGAATTTCGAACAGCCCCTCCCCGTGCTGGACGTAAGCGAGGAAGCCCTCCTTATCGAAACCAAGGACTCCGCTACGGGGAGCCTCACCGTGAAAAACCTGGGCGGGAGCGTTCTCAAAGGCTATGTCTGCTCCCGTCACCGGGCGTTGACTTTCGAGCCGGACTGGTGGGAGGGCAACAGCGCGGCGTTGTCCTACCATTTCAACCCCGCCCACACGGGGATTTCCCCCGGCCAGTCATTGCAGACCCAGGTGTATATCTGCTCCAACGGGGGCGAGGCGGCTTTGCCCGTGACCATCAAGCTCACCAAAATGGCCATCACCACCCGGGAAGGGCAAATCATCGCCAATGTCCGTGATTTCTACGACTACGCCTTGGCCTACCCCATGCAAGCGCGGCAGATTTTCACCGACAGTGAGTTCTATATGCTCTTGATGGCCGTGGGCTATCCCTATATGGAGGTCTATGAAAGCCTGCACAAGGACGCCAACCGGGAGCGGGCCATGGATAATTTTTTTATCCTCTCGGGTTTGAAGGAAAAGACCACCCTTTTCTTACCCAAGCAACGCTTCGTCTACGACCAAAACCACGGTGACATGGGGAAAATCTATGGCCAAATCATGGTGGAGAAATCCGACCGGGGCTTCTACGAGGCCCCCATCGCGCCGGAAAGCGCGCCGCCCTGGCTGACCCTCTCCGCCAACCGGCTCATTTCCTCGGACTTTGACGCCCAGAACCAGGCACGGGTCAATTTCTGCATCGACCCCGTGCATATTTCTGCGCGGTATGCCCGGGAGCGGGTGCGTATAGAAAACTGTACCGCCGAGCTTATTTTCCGCCGGCCCCTGCCCCTCACCGCCCGCCTCAACCGGGAAGCCTTCCGCTTCGAGGACAAGGGCATCATAGAAATCAGCAACCACAGCGGCGGCGACCTGGCCATTGAGGTTTTTTGCCCGGACGCCTATGTCCGTTTCGCCGCCCGCACCTACAGCGTGGGGACTTACTACGAAGTCCCCTTTGGGGTAAAGCTCTCCCCCTTCATGAACGCGGGTCGGCTTTTCCGCAGGACACCCTTCATGCGCACCGCCATAGAAATCAAAGGCACCAGCCCCGGAAGGGTGTTCAAGCTAAGACTGCCGCTTACGGTGGGGGAGTGGTGAGATGCCCGGCATGAACCGCCACATCGAGAAATGGGAGGCCCGCCTGGCCCACCGCCCCGATGGCAAGACGGCGGTGGCCTTGGCCATGCGCTATTGGCTATGCCACGCCCTCTCCGGGGACGAGGGGGGCCGTAGCCACCTGCAAAAGGCCAACCATGTGGCCCTCTCGGCTTTGCGCCGCAACGACACCCATTTGCCCTTACTCACTTTGGGTATTTTTATCGCCATCGAGGCCCAGCATTTCGACAACGCCAACGAGCTGCTGGACAAGGCCATGGCGTATAAGTCCTTTCTGCGCACCAGCGAGCCGGCATATTACGGCGAGCTGTGCTATCTCTACGCCTATCTGGAAATCAAGCAAAAACGGGTCCGCTCGGCGCGGAAGCATTGGCGCAACCTGGCGGATATGACGGAAATCTCCCTCCCCCATCAGAAGATGATGCTGGGCCGTTTGTTTCTGGCCTTGGGGGAATACGCCGACGCCTATACCCATCTTTCCGAAGCCTATGCCGGGGGGTGCCGGAGCCCCTATCTCTACGAAGGGCTGTACCGGTACTACCAAGTGGCCCCGGCTGTGCACAGCGGCCCGGCCTTGCTTTGCGTGCTCTACTACGCCGCCGCCCGGGGCGCGGAAATTATCGGCATCGCCGGCAAGGCGGGGGAAGCCCTCTTTGCCGCTGTGGAAAATGACCCGGAAAGCGGCGAAAAACTCTATCACATCAGCGGCTATTATCCCCTGCTGAAGGAACTCTGTGCCCAGCGCATCAGGCACAGGGACCACAGCCCGGCGGCCTATGCCCTGTACCTGGCGGCGGAGCGCAAGCAGGTGTTTGTGAAGGGGCTCTACGCCCATTTGGTACAAGCCGCCTATGAAAACCAAGCCGGAAAAATCAACCACTACCCCATGAGCCAGTTCCTGCAAACGGCGGAGCCGGATATGGATTTGGCCGTGTATGTATACCATTTGTTGCTGACAGACCCGGATTTGACGGATTTGCTCCCCGACCACACCAACAAAATCCTACAGCTGGCTCTGCGTTGCCTGGAGCAAGGCATAACAGGCCGCCAAGCCAACAGCCTGTACTATTATTACTGGGCCCGGTGCCAAAGCATGGCCGTGACCAACGCCCAGCTAAGCCTTGCCGAGTCCATCATCGAAGGGGATTTGACCCGCTTCGCGCTCACCGCCTCCCCCGGCTCCGCCATACGGTTTGTGTATGTCACCGACGGGGCCAAGCGCGGCATGGACGTATACGAAATGCCCGAGGACGGCCCCCTCGTCATCGAGGCCGCCGGGGAGGATATCGCCTACACCTGCCTGGGCGCGGGCCAGCGCAGTGTATTGAACGAGGAGCTGACCATCCGGCGGATGGTGGGCGGCGCGGACAAGGACGCCTACCGCTATTTCTTTGACAAGGGGGACCGCCGGTTTTATCTGCTGCGCTACCTGGCCGACGCCTATCTGGCCGACCCCACCCCCCACGCCATCCCCGTGCTGGAGACCTTGCTGACGCAAAAAAGCATTACCAAGCCCTACCGTATGCGCGTGCTCCTCACCTTGGGGAAAATCCATTTCGACGCGGGGCAATATGCCCAAGCCCTGGAAAACTACCGCGCCGTAGATGAAAAAACCCCGAATCTGCCCCAACAGCTATTGCAGATTTACCTCCACGCCCAGGACCATACCCAGGCCGCCGCCCTCATCGAGCGCAAGCATCCCCACATCCCCACGGATTTCCTGCTGGAAGCCTTCGCCGAGTTGCTCCCCCACCCCCACTGCCACCCCCAGCTGGCCACAGCGGCCCATGCCCTCCTTTCCCAGGGCACCGCGCTGGAAATCTACGACGCACTATTATCCCTCACCCTCGAACACTTCCCCTTCAGCCAGTCCGAGCTGGTGGCCCTTTCCCAGGAACTGGCGCGGCAGGGGAAGGAGAGCGTTCCCGCGCTGGATAAAAAGATACTGGAGGGCAGTCTCTGGATGGCCACTTTGGACAGCCACGCCCAGAAAGCCTTCGCCCGCCTGATACACGACCCCATTGCCCAGCACCTCATCATCCCCTTCATCGGCCTGTGCACCTACCATATGCTTACCGCCAACCTCCGGCCCGAATACGAAACCCTAGACATCCTGGAAAAATGGTATATGAAAAGCGACCCCACCGACAATATTTTGGGACTGGCCCTGAGCCAGGTATGCCTGCGCCACAACCTGACCACTTTGCGCTCGGAAAAAATCATCGCCAGTGCCTTGGCCAACCAGGAGGAAAACGGCATTTTGCTCCCGGCCTTCAAGGAGCACAAGAGTGCCCAACTCCCCTTTATCGAAAAACACCATCCCTTCCTATACAAGGGCCTCCCCGGCAAGGAAGTCTACCTCTATTACCGCATCGACCCCGAGGCCCCCTTCCAGGCCAAGGCCATGGAATACCTGCGCTACGGCATGTACACCACCTGCCTCCCCCTCTTCTACAACGAGGAAATCACCTATTATTTCAGCGAGGAGCTCCCCACGGGAAGCATTACCACCCAGGAAGCCACCTACAAAAACACCACCCCCTACCTGCAAGATGAAGCCGGGGAACTCCCCGACCCCTTCTTCGCCATAAACAATGCCATCATCCTGGAGCAGATGTTCAAGCACGACCAGGTAGAGACGCTCATCACCGCACTAGTGAAGGATGTCATCCCCGTGCGGAGCAACCTCATGTAGCATATTGTTGTTATTCCGAAAAAACATATTCCGTCTTTGATTTCATTGGAGAACAAGGATAGTGATTTGATTTTAGAAATGCTATCTGTTGTGAAAATGGTCGCAAAGCAAACCGTCAATGAATATGGGGCGTGCAGGGTTGTTACAAATTTGGGTGAGTACCAAGATTCAAAACATTTACATTGGCACGTTATTTTTGGAAAGTTATAACAAATAAGATGTAAGCTGTGAAGGGTGGAAATAACATGATTCAAATTTTAAGCATAGCAAACACGTTGTTTTAATGGTAACATAAAGTTACGCTGACTATCTGGAAGGAGAAAACAAGTATGACAGAAATGTTGCTAGATACTAAAACATTGCCGGAATCATTATATCGCCTATTGAGAGTAGAGAAGGTGAAAGTCCGTGAGTTCGACGGTGAGGTTCGCCTAACACCAGTAATTCACACTCAAAATGGGTGTCCTTTTCTTGGAATAGCTACCGATTGTGGATTTAGCGTTGATGATTTTATGGCAAGAAAACGTGAAGAGAAGGTGCTGGAGGGTGAATAGTATATTTGTTTTGGATGCTTGTGCACTGCTTGCTGTAGCCAGAAATGATTTACTATGATTTTTATCGTTACAAGGGGAAGGATTATGCTGACAATTTTGTTAAAACTGTAAAGCGGTCAGAAGTTCAAATTTGTGAATTTGATGAGGTTATTTTTACCCAAGCAGGTAGATTAAACGCCACATATAAGATTTCGTTGGCTGATTCAATAGCCTTAGCCCAAGCCATTGTTGCGAAAGGCTCGCTTTTGACCTGTGACCACCACGAATTTGATGCAATTGAAGGCAAAGAGCCTATGATATTTTATTGGATAAGATGAAGGGTACACTGTTATGTAGTGACCTGTCAAGTCCTGTCTGACCAATCACCTGGGCATACGCACACATATTTTTATTATTAAGTTGTAAGAAGCATGGAGCGGCTTTA
>WQSR01000066.1 GCA_009787785.1 Defluviitaleaceae bacterium | reverse complement strand
GGGCATTCCGTACCGTTTGGCATGAGCATACGGTCTTTGCCCTGCATTAAATCCTCGCGCCCATCTTCCGTGAGGTTGCCCACGTTTACTATTGCGGATTTGTGGCATCTGAAAAACTGGCCTTTCGGCAATGTGGCGGTTAATTCGTTTATTGTGCCGTAAAATGTGTATTGCCGGGCTTTTGTGTGGAGCAGGATTCGCTTAACGCCTTTTTGTGCATCGGTTTCAAAATAGAGGATGTCCCCGTATTCGCAGGAAACCGTGCGCCCGTTTGCGGACTTGAAAATAAACGGTGTGGCGTATGCGCGGGAAATATGCTTGCTGTACGCATTTTTCATGCACTCGGCTACCTTTTTGCATACAAGCTTTTCATCATCGGATTTTTGTATATAAGCCATAGCCTCGACTTGGTATTCAAATGTTTTTTGAATATAATGCGGGTGCGCCGTAACAAAAGCGATAAACCCACGCGGGTCATACTGGCGGATTTGACGCGCAAGCTCTACGCCATTGTCGCCGTTGTCCAATTCCACATCTAAAATGTAGAGCCCGTTGACCGGGTTGTCTTTGATATAGTCGATAATATCATTGGGGTCGGCGGTGGACAGCGCAGACTCCATATCATAATCTTCCATAAGGATGCAATCCTTAACGCATTTGTCCAACATTTCCAAATAGCGGGGGTTGTCTTCGCAAACAAACACAGAAACCATAGGCTCATACCTTCCTAATCAGGATTACGATAGCAAATTCGCCCTCTGTCATCCGTAGCGTGTACGATACATTTTTATTGTTTTCGCAGATTTGCTTCAGGCTGGAGAGCCCCAAGCCCCTGCCCGGCCCCTTTGTTGAATAACCCTCATCGAAGATTTTCTTTATCAAGGGCTGGACTTTGCATGGGTTGGCGCAGTCAATAATTAAATCGCCCTCGTCTATGATTATTGATAATTTCAACGTTTTGGGGTCGTAATCATGGGAGAGGAGCTCCTCGATGGCGTTGTCCGCCACGATTCCGGCAAGGCGGCATAAATCCTCGCGGTTTAAGGCGGCATCGTAGACAGGCTCCGCTATGTTCAGTTCGATTTTTATGCCCTGTGCCTCCGCCTGGGCGCATTTTGTCCAAAGCAAGCCTTTTAACTCCACGATATTGATAAGGTTTAACCGGCCTTCCACGCTATCCAAATTATCAAGTGCTTCTTCGGCGTAGCCCAAGGATTTTGACAGATGCTCCTTCAGCTCCGGCAAATTGTCGTATCCGTTAAGCGTTGCCAGCAGGTTGCGGTAATCGTGGCGGAAGGTGCGCATATTATTGTAAGCATGTTCGAGTTGGCGGGTGTGTGATTCCAGGTCTTTTTGCGCCTTGGTTTTGAACGCGGCTTCGGCTTCCTTGTGCTGGCTGTAAAAAGACGATGCCATCATGATAATTGCGGTGATGTAAATAATGGACAGCATAACAATGTTTGAAAGGATAATAATAATCCAACTGCCGATGATTTGAGCTAACACATTCACAAGGGTTAAAGTTAAGATGATTAATGAAAAAACGAAGCCGTTTCTTGCGAATTTTAACTTCATATTAAGCGGTAACGGGACGAAATATTCCCGCAGTTTTTTCCCCATATAGGCTGACAGCAAGAACATAAAAATGAGATTTCCCAAATAAGAAACACTCATGGATGCCCATAGGGGCATGATTTCCAATGCCGGAACAAATGCTTCGATAACAGATGAAACAATGGGGGCGGCCAGTGTAAAAAACACAGTAACCATAAATGTATAGAACCATATCAATATTTTATGTTTCGTTTTTCTTGACACAAGCACCATGAGTATGGGCATATAAATAAACTGTGAAAATAATGAGGCAGTGGCAAGTCCGGTAATGCCGTCTGTACCCATGTGATTATATAATGCCAACAATGCGTGAAAGCATATAGATGTTAATATTACTGCTACTATTGATTCTGTTACCGAAAACTTAAATTCGCACAGGTTAAACAAAACTACATACACGGTGAAAAAAAGCAACAGGGAAGGAATCACATAAAGCAACCACATAACGACACCCCAATCTCTTTCCGGGCTTTTCCGGGAATTATACCATCTATTCAAAAATTTTTTTACGGCAAAGCCGGAAACGTCCATATAGATACGTTGACGGTATTTTTCACGCAAGCAAACGATTCAATGATATATTTCCGGCATCAGCCGCAGGTTGGTAAATAAAAGCCCCATGGAGGTAAACATCATGAGAAAGAAAGCACTTACAATGGTACTTATTTTATCAATGGTATTTTCGGCGGCAGTGGGCGTGTATGCCGCGCCGCAGGGGGAAAGAGTCCCCATCCGCGCCACTTTTGAGGAAGCGGCGGCACAAGTGAATTGGAGTGGCACGGACAGAAGCATCCATATTACATTAGAAGGCAATTCCATTGTCTTTTTCACAGGAAGCACAAACGCGTTTGTAAACGGGCAACCAATTACATTGCAAGACAGCATTATTATTATACAAGGCAGGGCATTTATCACCACTTCGGATTTGTTTACGATAATCCAAACCATTGAAGCGCAAGCCGCACCCAGCCACGTACATGGAGCCGAAGTCCCACAGGGCGGCGTAATTACAGGCGCGTTGCACCGCATAGAATACGGCGGCAACGTGGTCTATTTATTCGGCTCGATGCACGCGGGGCGTTACGGCTGGTTCCCGCTGGCATACAGTGTAGAAAGCGCGATGCGCCGCGCAGATATATTCGCGTTTGAAGCGGACTTATCAGACCCTGCAATGCTTGAAGCAATGGCGGCCGCTACGTTCCTGCCCGACGGCGTAACCCTTGATGATTTACTAACCCCCGAAGAAGTTGAAGCCTATATTTCCGCGCTGTTATCGTTTGGTATTCCCGAAGAGAGCCTCGTGGATATACAGCGCGAAAACCCTGTGTTCCTCTCCCTCCTAATCACACAATTATTCCTACTGGAAGCGGCAGACAATCTTGAAATGGACACAACCCAAACGGTAGATTTCTATGTAATGTCCTTCGCAGAGGCGCAAAATTTACCCATTATTTTCTTGGAGCCCGTGGAACAACAAATACGTCTGCTATACCTGCCGCCGAACGATGTTATCGCCCATGTTGCGAGAAACTTCCCAACATTGGACGAACTTTTGAGAGAACTGACGGAAGCCGCCGAACTGGGGTATGACTTAAACGGCATGGCAGCCATGTATGAAATAAATGACCTAGCTGCGCTGACAAATTTAACCGCCCTCACCCTAGCCAGCGAAGATATTCTCATTAAATACCACCGCGACATGCTATACAATTTCCGCTCGACATACTACGCCAATGAAATCCTCCGCCTACTGCGCGAAACACAAGAACCTACGACTTTCTTCGTGACCGTTGGCGTGAGTCATATCATCCGCTCATGGGCGGGCGAAGCCTTCACCGACATTGTAGCGCAATTGGCACTTCGAGGCGTTGAAGCCGTGCCGTTGTTTTAAGGCTTTGCCCGGCAATTTATCTACTGTATTTTTTCACGCTCGTTCATGTATGGCCGCAACGCTTTTGGAATCGTAATGCTCCCATCCTCATTTTGATGATTTTCAAGCAAGGGTATTAATATGCGTGGCGAGGCAATCCCGGTGTTATTTAATGTAAACGCATATTTCATTTCGCCGTGATTGTCGCGATAACGTATTCCCAAGCGTCTTGTTTGAAAATCCGCAAGGGTTGAGCAGGAATGTGTTTCGCAGTATGCATTCCGGCTGGGCATCCACGTTTCTACTTCATGCTTTCTGATTTGGCCTATGCCAATTTCACCGGTGCAGGCTAGGCAAACACGATAGGGCAATTCCAACGCTTGAAGGATTAGCTCAGTATTTTCAAGGATTTCATAGTGAATGCGCTCCGCCTTTTCATGGTCGGCTTCACAGAATACAACCTGCTCCACTTTTTGAAATTGGTGTACCCGATAAAGCCCGCGGGAATCTTTTCCATAGGTTCCCGCTTCTCGCCTGTAACATGAAGAAATGCCGGCATACCGAATAGGAAATTCGGACATGGGCAATGTTTCGTCTTGATGAAAACTTACCAGTGACACTTCAGATGTACCGGCCAAAAACAATTCATCCTCCGGTATTGCGTAGGCTTGGTCAGAACCTATGGGGAAGTATCCTGTACCCTGCATGGCTTTTTCCCTCACAAGCTGTGGAACGGACATGGGTGTAAACCCACGCAATGATAAAAAATCAATGACGAAACGACACACCGCCATTTCCAAAATGACGGCATCGTTTTTCAAAAAATACGAACGGCTTCCTGCCACCTTTGTTCCCCGTTGCATGTCAAGCATATCATGGATTTCACAGAGCTCAATGTGGTCACGAAATGGAAAATTAAACGTCGGCACGCATCCTATTTTGCGCAGCTCAATATTATCGTCTTCATCTTTTCCTATGGGCACTTCCGGCGCAGGGATTGATGGAACGTGAAGCATTAAATTGTCAAACGCCGTACTGACGCTCCGAGTAGCATTTTCACACGAAGATAAATCATTTTTGAGCAATCGAACTTGTTCCACTATCCGCGCTTTCTCGGTGTTATCGCTACACGTTTGAACGCGTTTGGATAAGCGATTCCGCTCTGTACGAAGCGCGTCAATTTTCTTTGAACCCTCGCGCAAAGAGGAATCAAGCGCAAGCAGTTTATCAATGTCAACTGCCATTCCTTTGTTGACCACCGCTTTCTTAACGGCCTCAGTGTTTTCCCTGATAAAGGTAATGCTAATCATAATAATGCTCCCTTCAAAATAAAAAACTCCCGTCCGCGAAGGGACGAGAGATACCTCCCGTGGTGCCACCCAACTTTCCGTGCTAACACACGGCTTTTTGACGCTATAACCGGCGTACCGGGCTGATTCATCACCAGCTTCCTCCAGAGCGGAATCGACTTTAGGCCATTCTTGGTTCGCACCACCCACCAAGTCTCTGAAAATGACGTTAAAATCTGTTCTCCTTCAACGGAATATATTCAGTTGGGCTAAGATTATCATATGAGGATAAATTTTGTCAAAGGGAATTTGCGTTTTTACATAGGTTACGGCATAATTCCGTTAAGAAGAAAGGTTGGTGTGAAAATGTACGAGATTATCGAAACCCCAAAACGTATGACAAAGAAAGAAATTTTTTCTACCTTCGATGGGAAATGGGTGTTTTTGGTTGACCTTGACGGCGAAATCTTTAAGCCCTGGTATTCCGCCATCCCCGTTGTTGTCGCGGATAAGGCATGGGCGGGCAAGGAAACGGGAATGTATGACGAATACCGCAGTAAACATGAACGTCGGATGCACTTGTCGTTGTTGGATAACGAAATCAATGTTTTCGGTTTTAGCGAGTTGGTGCAAAAAGATGTTTAATGTATCTTACACGCATAAAGACAAACTATCTGTAAGCAAAAACAAAATCTTTGTGGATTTATATACCGTCAACGATAGCCATAAACCCGTAGAGCAGTTACATATCATTTTAGACACCGGAGCATTTATGACGCTAATCGACAAGGACGTTGCCGTTTCATCGGGCTACGAAATCATTGAAGAAAAAGGCTGTATAATATCGGGCTTCAGCGAAAAAGGACTTTTGTGCGATTTGCGAAAAATTTCCACCCTTGTTTTTGCGGGTTTCAAAATTAAAGACGTTATCATAGCCACGCCCCACGAAGATGACATTGGCGTTGCAGAAGTCTTGGGAATGAACATATTGGAAAATTTTAACTTCCATATAGACATTGAAACCGAAGAAATTTACCTAAATAAGCGCGGCGCATTTACAAGCCAAAAACCGCGTTACGCTTGCGGCGAAATCAACTTATTTTCCGGCATACAAATTCCTCCGAAATAAAGAAGCCCTTGCACGCGGCAAAGGCTCCAAAGATGAACCGGCATATTTGTTATTCGCATTGCCGATAGCAAAATCCGAACCCTTCGCCGATAAGCCTAATATCGTTCGGGTTCGGATTATCCGTTATCTCTGCGGTTGACAGGACTTGAACCTGCAAGCCATCTCTGACACAAGATCCTTAGTCTTGCGCGTATGCCAATTCCGCCACAACCGCAATGTAGCTTGGGTCATTGTATTATAGCGCGAAATCGTTGTCAAGGTTGCGGGTGGTTTGACCGCCGGGTATGCTTCACGCTTACAAAATTTAAAACACCAAAAAATCCTTGAGTGCAATTTTTTCCCAGCATATAATCTCTCCGCCTGCGCATACTACACTCAGCAAGGCATATAATTACGTAGAGTAAATTGCGAACCATCGCATATATCCTTGTTTAAAGGGGCGGGAAACCGCCCCTTGCTATTTTGAAGGAGTGGTACCATGGCCAAGAAAGGTATGCGCCGTCCCGACCCCGAAGCACCCCACGGGGATGAGGCCAACGGTTACAAACAGCACTTTCCGAAAAACGATGCCCCGCCCGTGCCCGAGGTGCGCGGGAAGAAGAAGGGGAAGTAATCCGGGGGCAATGTGTCTCGGCCAGGCTCGATTTGCATTTCCATTATACTCATGTTACAATCGCCGGGAAAATAGCAAATCTGCATAAGAGTATAAGAGTGCGGATGGACGCGCCTTCGGGGGTGCGTTTGTCCGCGCTTTTTTATATAAATTAAGGAGGTGCACATGTGAAAGGACGAACGGAGCAAGGCGGCATAATCGACAGTGTTGATATGCTGAATGGGAAAATGGCGCAAATCCGCGCCGCGCAGAAGGAGTTCGCCGTGTTTTCCCAGGAAAAGGTGGATGAAATTTTTCGTGCGGCGGCGTTGGCCGCAAACAACATGCGGATTCCGCTGGCGAAGATGGCCGTGGAGGAAACGGGTATGGGCGTGGTGGAGGATAAGGTGATAAAAAATCACTACGCCGCGGAATATACCTACAATAAGTACAAGAATACGATTACCTGCGGGGTGGTGGAGGACGACCCCCACTTCGGCATCCGAAAAATCGCCGAGCCCGTGGGGGTGATTGCGGCGGTTATCCCCACCACGAACCCTACCTCCACCGCGATTTTCAAGTCCCTCCTGGCCCTCAAAACAAGGAACGGCATTATTTTCGCCCCCCATCCCAGGGCGAAGAAGTGTACCGCCGAAGCCGCCAGAATCGTATACGAGGCGGCGGTTAAGGCCGGCGCGCCCCGGGATATCATCGGCTGGATAGACGTCCCCTCGCTGGAGCTATCTAATGAAGTGATGCAGAGTGCCGACATTATTTTGGCCACCGGCGGTTCAAGTATGGTAAAGTCCGCCTACTCCTCGGGAAAGCCCGCCGTGGGCGTGGGCGCGGGCAATGTGCCCGCCGTGGTGCACAAGTCCTCCCATATCCCCATGACGGTAAATTCCATCATCGTGTCCAAAACCTTTGACAACGGCATGATTTGCGCCTCCGAGCAGTCGGTTATCGTGGACGCGTGTATTTATGACGCTGTGAAGGCGGAGTTTGTGCGGCGGGGCTGTTATATACTGGACGCGGCCGAAATCGAAAAGGTGCGCAAGACCATTATTATCAACGGCGCGCTGAACGCGAAAATCGTGGGGCAGAGTGCCGGGCGCATTGCGGAGCTGGCCGGCATCAAGGTGCCCAAGGATACGAAAATACTCATCGGAGAGGTGGAAAGCGTGGAGTTCTCCGAGGAATTTTCCCACGAAAAGCTCTCTCCCGTTTTGGCGATGTACAAATACACTACCTTTGACGAGGCCATCGAAAAGGCCGACCGGCTAATCAAGGACAATGGCTACGGCCATACCGCGGCGATTTTTATTGACACCAAGGAAAAAGAGGATTTGACCAGATTTGAAGCCGCTATGAAAGCCTGCCGCATTATCGTAAACACGCCCTCCTCCCACGGTGCCATCGGGGATTTGTACAATTTTAAGCTGGCACCCTCGCTGACCCTTGGATGTGGCTCCTGGGGCGGCAATTCCGTCTCCGAGAACGTGGGGGTCATGCATCTGCTCAATATTAAAACAGTCGCGGAGAGAAGGGAAAACATGCTATGGTTTAGAGCCCCTGAAAAAGTCTACTTCAAAAAAGGCTCCCTGAAGATAGCCGTCAGCGAGTTGCGGGATGTCAAGAAAAAGGTTTTCATCGTCACCGACGAATTTCTGTACAAAAATAATTATACGCGGCCCCTTACCGACGCCCTGGACGAAATGGGCATACGGCATTTTACCTTTTTCAATGTGGAGCCGGACCCCACCTTGAAGTCGGCCCAGGAAGGCGCGAAGGCCATGGAAGCCTTCGACCCGGACTGTATTATTGCCTTGGGCGGCGGCTCCGCCATGGACGCCGCGAAAATCATGTGGGTGCTGTACGAGCATCCCGATGTGCGCTTCCATGACCTGGCCATGCGCTTCATGGATATCCGCAAGCGGGTGTACCCGTTCCCGAAAATGGGCGCGAAGGCCAATTTTATCGCCATCCCCACCACGGCGGGCACAGGCAGCGAGGTGACGCCCTTCGCCGTTATCACCGACGAGGAGACCGGGATAAAATACCCCCTGGCGGACTACGAACTGCTTCCCAACATGGCCATCATCGACATTGATTTCATGATGGATATGCCCCCCGGGCTGACGGCCGCGTCCGGCATCGACGCCCTGACCCACGCCCTGGAAGCCTACGCGTCTATGCTGGCCACGGATTACACCGACGGCTTGGCTCTCACCGCCTTGAAAAACATTTTCAAATACCTGCCCGCCGCGTACAATGACGGAAAGGACGAGGAAGCCCGGGAAAAAATGGCCAACGCCTCCACCATCGCGGGCATGGCCTTCGCCAACGCCTTTTTGGGGGTATGTCACGCTATGGCACACAAGCTGGGCGCGGCCTTCCACCTGCCACACGGGGTGGCCAACGCGTTGCTTATCAACCATGTGATAAAATTCAACGCCACGGAAAATCCCATAAAAATGGGTGCCTTCTCCCAGTATAAATATCCCAAAGCCACGGAGCGGTATGGGGAAATTGCGTCCTTCGTCGGCATCGAGGGGCAAACCGACGCGGAGAAAACAGAAAAGCTACTCGCCAAAATCGACGAGCTAAAGGCCAGCGTAGGCATAAAAAATACCATACGCGAATATGACATCCCCGAAAAGGATTTTCTGGAAAAGCTGGACGACATGGTTGAGCAAGCCTTCGACGACCAATGCACCGGCGCGAATCCCCGTTATCCTCTGATGGAGGAAATTAAGGAAATGTATTTGAACGCCTATTATGGCAGATAAGGGAAGGGGTTTAGTTATGGATTTAAGCACAGTAATTGCCACCAGAAGCAACAAAACCATTTACCGCGATGGGGACAAATCCATCAAGCTCTTTGAAAAGGGCTTCTCCAAGGCGGATGTATTAAATGAAGCTTTGAATCAGGCCCGGGTTGAGGAAACGGAGCTGAACATCCCCAAGGTGCTGGAAGTGACCATGATTGAGGGCAGATGGGCCATTGTCTCGGAATTTATCGAGGGAAAGACCCTTTCCCAGCTCCTTAGCGAAAACCCGGAAAAATCGCAGGAATACTTCGACCGGCTCATTGAGCTCCAAATCAAGGTGCACAAGCAAAGGTGCCCCCTGCTGACCAAGCTCCGGGACAAAATGTTCCGCAAGATAAGCCTGTCGGAATTTGACTCTTCGGTAAAGTACGAGCTACAGACATTTCTAAATGGGATGCCCCGCCACAACAAGGTCTGTCACGGCGACTTCGTGCTGAGCAACGTGGTCATCACGCCGGAAGATGTGCCCTATATCATCGACTGGTCCCACGCCACCCAGGGCAACGCCGCCGCCGACGCCGCCCGCACCTATCTCATGTACCTCCTGGTGGGAAGGAAAAACGACGCGGAATACTATATCAACACCTTCTGCGAAAAAAATGACTCGCCCAGAAAATATGTGGAAAAATGGCTCCGCATCGTGGCCGCTTCCCAGTCTGTGAAGGGAAACAAGGACGAGCTGGAATTTTTAAGCAGGCTCGTCAATGTAGTCGATTTCATGTAGGGTTGCAAAAAATTTTCATTTATACACATAAAGGGAAAAACGAATGTTCCGTTACATGTTGAACAAACATGCTGTATAATCGGAATGATGGCGTTGTGGGATATGCACAAGGCTAATTATCAAAAACGAAAGGTGGTCTAGCATGTCTAACATGGTAGAAATTCGCTGGCATGGACGTGGCGGACAAGGTGCCAAAACAGCATCCTTACTTCTCGCCGACGCGGCTTTCGCGCAAGGGAAATACGTTCAAGGTTTCCCCGAGTACGGCCCGGAGAGAATGGGTGCGCCCATTGCCGCGTACAATCGTATCAGCGATGAGCGCAGTGCGCTGCATTCCAACATCTACGAGCCTGACTATGTCGTGGTGGTAGATGAAACGCTGTTGTCGGCAGTTGCCGTTACCGGCGGGCTGAAAAAAACGGGGGCTATCGTTATCAACTCCAACAAAAACCCCCAGGAACTCGTTGACCAACTCGAAGGCTACGAGGGCAAGGTATGCACCATCGACGCTTCTTCCATCGCGGGCGAAGAGCTGGGCAACCGGAATCTTTCCAACACCGCCATGCTTGCCGCCGTGGTAAAAGTCAGTGGGTGCATCCCCGAGGATGCCTTCATGAAGGAAATGGAAACCTCTATAAAGGATACCTTCGCCTCAAAAACCCACGTTATCGCACCCAATATGAAGGCAATCGAACGCGGCTTGAAGGAGGTTAAAGGCGTATGATTTATGTAAAAGACGCTAAGTTGGACCAAACCTGGGAACAAATCAACATTGGCGGGAACATAACAGAGGGCGGAACTTCCCTGGCCGTCAATACTGGCGACTGGCGGGTTATGATTCCCACCTTCTATGAGGAGAAGTGCAAGCATTGTATGCTTTGCTTCCCGGTATGCGCCGACAGTGCCATCCCCGTGAAGGACGAAAAACGCCTGGACTTTGACTTCATGCATTGCAAAGGCTGCGGCGTATGCTTCAAGGTTTGCCCCTTTGAAGGTGCCATTACCTGGGAAAAGGAGGACAAATAAATGGGAATACGTAAATTACTTTCCGGTAACGAAGCCACCGCCGTTGCGATGAAGCAAGTCAATCCCGATGTGGTGGCGGCTTATCCGATTACCCCTTCTACGGAAGTGGTGCATTATTTCTCGCAATTTGTGGCCGACGGCGAAGTGGACACCGAGTTTGTGGCGGTGGAATCCGAGCATAGTGCCATGAGTGCCTGTATCGGTGCCAGCGCGGCCGGTGGACGTACGGGAACGGTTACATCCGCTTGCGGCCTTGCCCTCATGTGGGAGTTATTATATGTAGCTTCCGGCCAAAGGTTGCCCATGACCCTTTCGGTCATCAATCGTGCCCTCTCCGGCCCGATTAATATTAACAACGACCATTCCGACTCCATGGGTGCACGGGACTCGGGCTGGATTCAGCTCTATTCCGAAAACAATCAGGAAGCCTATGACAACTATCTCATGTCATGGCGCATTTCCGAGCACAAGGACGTATTGTTGCCCGTTATGGTGTGCCAAGACGGCTTTATCACCTCCCACGCGGTGGAAAACATCGAATTGCTGGAGGATGAAAAAATCAAGGGCTTCATCAAAACTTTCAAGCCCGAGCGTCACCTGATTGACGGCGGCCCGCTGTCCGTAGGCCCCTACGACACGCCCCAGTACTATTTCGAGCATCAATACCAGCGCGCACAAGCCATGAAGGGCGCGAAAAAGGTTATCCTCGACGTGTTC
>WQSR01000065.1 GCA_009787785.1 Defluviitaleaceae bacterium | reverse complement strand
CATACCCCGCCTCCCCACCGAAGCCATCCCCGCCGCTTCCCGCGAGCAAATAAAAAAGGGCCCCGCAACTATCCTCACCAACGCGGTGGACGACAGCGTACAGCCCTTCGATATTTACATTGAAAACATTAACCGCTTTACCACCGACGAAACCAAGAGCATGGTCATCCGCATCACCGACCCCGCGCTCCTGGCCGTCACCGGCGGCATCGTGCAGGGCATGAGCGGCAGTCCCATCCTACAGGACGGGCGCATCATCGGCGCGATAACCCATGTCTTCGTCCAGGACCCGGCCAAGGGCTACGCCATCTTCATCGAATATATGCTACGCGGCATGGGTCTGGCGTAGAGATTTCCCCCGGAACTTACCCCGGATTCCCGAAAATCCAGCTCGGAGGCTCCGGGCTTAGCGGAAAATGCACCGCCGGAGGCGCGGGAGGCTGAGGGGGCGGGGTCTGGGGAGGCACGCTGGGTACGACGAAGGGCAATGGGAGCGTTTCCTCGATGTATTCGAAGCCCCCGGGGAACTCCGGCGGCGGCGGCATGTCGTCATCCGGTGGTGCTTCCTCCTCGGGCTCCGCCAACATAGCAAGCACCCATTCCGGCGGCTCCCACTCCCAATTTGCGGAAATGACAACGTTCTCTGCGGGCATGATGAAAGTCGTCGTGGCCGCATTTTCGTTGGTCAAAATTACATTGCCCACATGAACCGACCACCCGGCGAAAGCATAATCATCCCTGCGGGTGCCAGCGCGGATAGTCACCCAGGTACCCGCCGCAATTTGCCGCACCGGCGCATCGCCGGAGAAAATATCGTGCAATACAACATGATTTGTTACAGCAGGCGCGGAGCCGCCTTGGTTATTGTTTCCCCCGGTTCCCGCCGTCCATCGGGCGGTAATGGTTACGGGCATGTGGGGCATCAGGAATGTCGTGGTGGGAGCGGTTTCATCGGAAAGGGCCACATCCCCCATATTCACTTCCCAGCCGCTGAAGGTGAAGCCCGTGCGCGTTCCTGCATGGATAGTCACCCAGGTGCCGGGCACAAACTGCCCCCCGCCGGAATGCGGCGCATGGGAGCCCTGCACCGTAGCCGGGAAAATATGCTCGGCTTGGGTGCCGCGCTGTGGATTAAAATGGAAATTTTCCCGGTATTGCCAGCCCGTGATGTCGTCGGTATCGTGCATGAGGTTCCACACCACATCCAGCATGGCCAGATGGGGATTGTGGGCGATATTTAATTCCGTCAGATTATTATTGCCGGCCCAGAGGTTGCGCAGCAACGGATTGCCGGAAATATCCAGCGAAGAAAGCAAATTGTCCCCCACGCCCAAATCCCGCAGTGCCGGATTGCCAAGCAAATTCAGCGACCACAGTTGATTATCCCCCGCCCGCAGATGCACCAGCGCGGGATTGTGGGATACATTCAACGCCGCCAGCTGATTTTCCGCTACGAACAAATCCACCAAGGCGGGATTATTCGTGATATTAATGGACGCCAGCTGGTTCCGTTGCAAGGAAAGCCGCCGCAACGCGGGCGCGCCGGAAACATTCACCCCGGTGAGCAAATTATTGTATAAATGAAGCTCCGTCAGCACGGGATTGTTGGTGGCGGCTACCGTTGCGAGGCGGTTGTTTTGTGCGCGGACATCCGCCAGCGCGGGATTACCTGAGAAATCCAGGGCCGTTATCTGATTGTCGCTGGCAACGAATTGATACAAAAGGGGATTGTGCAAAAGCGATAGAGCCGTCAGCCGGTTGCCGTCCACCCACAGCCGCACCAAGGCGGGGTTGCCGGATACATCCAGCTCCGTAATTTGGTTGCCCCGCACGGTAAAAATATACAGCAACGGATTCTCCGCGATATTTACCGCCGTGATGTGATTATCGTCCAGCCGCAGGCGCGTAAGCACCGGATTGTGGGAAAAATCCAAGGCCCCGGCAATAGCATTGCCCCGCACGTCCAAATCCCTAAGCTGGGTCAAGTATTGGATGCCCCCAAGGCTGGTGACGCCCCGGTTTCTGATATCCAAGGCGATATTGGCGATGTGCGCCGCGTGTACCGCGTGAATGGGCCCGCTGTCGGGGATGCCGGGCATGGCCCGCACCGCCGCCAGAAACACCGGGCAGGTGAAGGCATATAGGATATTTTCGGGAGGAGGAGGGGGGGTTATTACGGGCGTCCACCCGGCGGTAGCGGTCATATGCACCCCGGGCATGGAAAAGGTGACGCTGGCATCGGAGAAAACCACATCCGGCAAAATATCTTCCGGCACCACCGTCCACCCGGCAAAGGTGTAGCCTGTTTGTTGCCCGGCGCGTATGGTCACTTCCGCGCCTTCTTCAAAGGCACCGCCGCCGGGCTGGGCATAAAAAGACCCCTCCACGGCCAAGGTGAAGAGGGGGGGCGGGGGGGGGTTCTGCGGGTAGTGGTTTATGGTTACATTCGGAAACAAATCATCTATGTCCGTTATGGCGGATATATAATTATAACGCACGTCCAAATTAAGCAAATCCAGGAAATACGCGATGCCGTCCAGGCTGGTTATTCCCCTGCCGGAGACATCCAGTGCCGTTATCCCCAGCACATCGGTGTCATATACCGGCGCGTCATCGGCTATGGCAAGCTTCTCCCGCACCGCCGCCAGAAAATTCGGACAGGTAAACGCCGCTGTGATATCCACCGGGTCGGGCGTTTGCGCCCGTACGGGCAACCCCCCCGTCACACCCATGGCGGCGAGCCCCAGAAATGCTATCAAAATAAACGCATATATTTTTTTTGCCATCATTTTCATTCCCTTCATTATATATATGTACTTTTACCACAACTTACATTAGCCTTCAACCATGGCGCGGCTATATAATGCCCAGTGGGGAGATGATGAATATGAAGCATATACATAAATACCGGAATGTGCTGGGCGCGACGGCCATTGTGTGCGCGGTCGCTTTTGTTTTAGTTGCCGCGTTCTTTACCAACCGGGGGGTGCCCGCGTTTATCGACTATGGGGCGTTCCTGGAGGCCCTGGGTGAGGGGCGCGTGGCGTCGGTGCAATTGGGCGACGGTGCCAATGTGCGTTTTTCCTTCACCGACAGCGGCGAAGTGTACACCACCAACAACCCGCGCCGTGCGGATTTTAAGGAACAGCTCCTCCTTGCGGGGGTGACGGTGACGGAATCCGGTACGGCGGGGACGGATTTTATTGCTTTGGGCATCACGGTGGTGCTGGTAGCCGGGGTTATTTTTATCATCCAGCGGCGCAACGGCGCGATGACGGCGAAAAATGCCCTCAACCCTGTATCGGTCAATTCCGACCCTAACCATAAGCCCTGCGGCTTTGAAGACATCGCGGGGAACCTGGAAGTCAAGGAAAGCGTGGGCGATATCATTGATTATTTGCGGGAGCCGGAGCGGTTCGCCCGGTACGGGGCGCGTATGCCCCGGGGGATTCTCCTCCACGGCAAGCCCGGCACGGGCA
Organism: Defluviitaleaceae bacterium; assembly: GCA_009787785.1. GTDB lineage: Bacteria > Bacillota > Clostridia > Lachnospirales > WQUN01 > WQRX01. The sequence continues at coordinate 8,680 of WQSR01000065.1, read as the reverse complement.
AGACGCTAATGGCCCGCGCCATGGCCGGGGAGGCGGGGGTACCCTTCTACGCGGTCAGCGGCTCGGACTTTGTGCAGATGTATGTGGGCGTGGGCGCGGCGCGGGTGCGGGAGCTGTTTAAAAAGGCCCGTGAGGAAAAACGCGGCGTGATTTTCATCGACGAAATCGACGCCCTGGGGAAAAAACGCGGCGACGGCGTCAACGTCAACGACGAGCGGGAGCAAACCCTCAACGCGCTCCTTACCGAAATGCAGGGCTTCTCTGAGAATACCGGCATCGTGGTGGTGGCCGCCACCAACCGCCCCGACACCCTGGACGAGGCCCTCCTGCGCCCCGGCCGCTTCGACCGGCGGGTGGAGGTGGGTCTGCCCGACATCAACGCCCGCAAACAAATCCTCACCCTCCACGCCCAAAACAAACCCCTGGCCGAAGGCGTGGATATGGACAAGCTGGCCCGGGACACGGTGTTTTTCAGCGGTGCCATGCTGGAGGGCCTGCTCAACGACGCGGCCATCAACGCTTCCCGAAGGGGGGAAGGCACCCTCAACGAGGCCGATATTTCCGCCGCCTATTACACCGCCTTGGCCGGCGCGGAGAAAAAGGACCGCTCTGCGGTGCGCCAACACGAACGCGCCGTCACCGCCTGGCACGAATCCGGCCACGCCCTGGCCGCCACACTCACCAACCCGGAAAACCGCGTCGCCAAAGTCACCATCATTCCCTCCGGCGCGGGCGCGGGAGGCTTTTGCGTCAACATCCCCCCCGAGCGCATGTACTACACCAAGCAAGAACTGGAGCAGCAAATTATGGTCAACTTCGCGGGGCGGTGCGCGGAAGAAATCCACTTCGGCGCGTCCAACATCACCACGGGCGCGTCCAACGATATCGAAAAGGCCACGGAGGCCGTCCTGCAATATGTCACCCGCTACGGCTTCGGCACCAGCATCCTGGACCGCGCCAAGCTGGAGGACAAATCCGCCATAGCCCAGGAATGCAACGCCCTGGCCGAACGCCTCTACGCCCAAACCCGCGCCCTCCTGCAAAAAAATTACGCCGCACTGGAAACCCTGGCGGCGCAATTGCTGGAAAAAGAGACCCTGGACGGGGAGGACGTAATGAATATAGTCCAAAACGCTACAGAAACATAGCCATATATAAGGGAAGGCTGGTTATGCGTTCCTTTGCGCCCACGTTTTTCATCGACAATTTTATCCCTTGCCGAACGCCATACTTATCAAGTACCGCCTCCATGGATTTCGATTTTGTATTGTCGGCGGATTTTACTTCAATGGCGGTTGCCGTTTTATTTTTACGGATAAAGAAATCAATTTCCAGCCGCCCGTCTTGTTCAAAGTAATACAGCCTCCGGCCGGCCTTGGTGAAGATATCGGCTATGATATTTTCGTATATCGCGCCTTTGTATATACCCAGATGTCCGTCAATTATATCCTCCTGGGAGCCGTCCTCCAGCATGGCCATCAGCAATCCCGTATCACACATGTACACCTTAAACGCGTCACTTTTCGCATTGCCCTCCAGCGGCAGGGCGGGGATGGCCAAATTATGGCAAAAATTAATGATTCCCGCATCATACAGCCACATGAGACTGCCACCGAATTTACGCGCCGAACCGCCGCGCTCCACGATGCTGTATTGAAATTTTTTATAATCCTTGGACAAGTGCTTGGGAATGGACAAAAAACACGCCCGCACCTTTGCCTTTTCCGCGCCATCGGCATATTTGGCGATATCGTCTGTATAGTCACTAATAATCGAGCGTTGCATTTTCAACACATTGGCGAAATTGCAGGTGCTTACAAATTCATTCACCACGCGGGGCATACCCCCCACCACAATGTACTCCTTGAAAAGTTGCATCATTCGCTCGTGCATGGCTGTAGGCACGGGCTTTTTTGTTTCATAGTACGCCTTAACGTCCGCAACCGAACCGGGCGTTACCCCGCTTGCCCAAAGAAATTCCTCAAAATCCAGGGAATGCATTTCCAAATGGTCTACATACCCCACGGGATATGAAGGTACGTCCTTGTAGTTAATACCCAGCATCGAGCCTGACGCAATCACGTCAAACCGCTTGTCCTGCGCCAAAAATTTCAAGGCGGCACGGGCGCGGGGGCAATCTTGGATTTCGTCCAAAAAAATCAGCGTTTCCCCGGGGACAAGGGACGCCCCCGGCACACGCAAAGAAATCTGCTTTACCAAAGTGTCCGCGTCCAAGTCACCGTCAAATATAGCCCTGTATCCAGGATTTTGTACAAAGTTTAACAAAGCAACATGCCTGTAGTTCTCCCGGGCGAACAACGCTATGATAAAAGTCTTGCCCACCTGCCTGGCACCTTTTACCAACAGGCACTGCTTGCCAGCGCGGGCCTTCCACTGCACCAGGTCATCGTATATTTTTCGCTTGAGCATTGCCCAGCCTCCATCCCCCATCCGTGCCTATAGTACATAGGAAAAACAGCACTGTCAAGAAATGGATGCACATTTTAACCGCGAATATGCATATGCTATTGCATATTTTACCCACGAATAATGTTATCGGACAATCGAAAAATATCAAGCGTCTACAGCGCAAATGAAACCCCTTTGTTGACAATATATCAAAAAAGGAATATTGTTTGTGCAAGGGGATATATTATGTTTGATGTGGAATATTACAAACTGGATTATGAGGGGAGAAATAAAAATGAATGATTACAAAACATATTTAGACGAGCAGTTAAAAGACCCGGATTTTGCCGCCGAATGGGAGCGGCAAGCCCCGGAGCGTGAATATATCAAGGCGATTATCGCCGCCCGTATGGAATTGAATTTAACGCAAGCGGAATTATCAAAACGAACGGGTATCAGACAATCGAACATAAGCCGCATAGAGAACGGAAACAGTAGCCCAACCATAGCTACCCTACAACAGATTGCAAGCGGTATGGGTAAAACGCTTCATATTGAGTTTAGACAAAAGGTACATTTATAAAAAGGGGCGCGGTAGCCGTCATTAATGATGCGTGTATTTTACCCCTCCTCCACCAAATGACTGGCGATATACCCCACCAGCCCCTCCGGGGAGCGCACCCGTAGCCAGTACAGGCCGGGAACATTCGGCTCGGGGGTGAAGGCGTCTAGGTATTCCAGCTGGCGGTCGTCCCATATGATTTCGATGACCACGCCGTCGAAGCCGGGGAGGTCGCGCAGTCTGGCACCCGCTATGCCGTGGGCGTTGAGCCGGAGGGTGATGGCGTCGCCGGGGGGCCATTGCCCGGGGTTGATATAGCCGGGGGGATAGATGATGTGGGGCGGGGCAACGGGGGTTGCGCCGGAGCCGATTTCAGTCCCGGGGGGCGGGGCGTTTTCGCCGTTTTCAGGGGGCGGTTCATTTGCGTTGGGTTCATTTGCGTGGGATTCGTTTGGGGGGGGTGCGTCTCCATTGGGAGCGGTACCGTTCCCGGGGGGTTGTCCTACCTCCACCAGCGCGGGCACATAGTATTCCTGGTGCAGACCGAAGGCCGCCAGCCACAGGGTTGCGGCCACCCCAACGGTTGCCGCCAGCGTCCAGGTTACGCGCCGCACACCGCCCCGGTAAAGGATGCCCTTGTAGCGCGTGTGGGTGAGCAGGAGGCGGTTTTTCTTCACCTTGTCGCTCAGGCGCAGGTAGGTGCCGCGCAAGGTGGGCCTATCCTTCGAATAATAGCGGATATAGATAAATTCGTAGGGGGTTTCCACAAATAAGTAATTGTAGGCGCGGAAAAGGACATGGCGGTAAAACAGCACGACCATGGGCCCCAATACATATTGAAGGAACTGGGCAAGCAAAAAAAGCGCGCCCCACAATACCAGCAGTAAAATGGCGGTGCGTATGACAAAGTGGATGTGTAGCCAATCGGCAAACCAGGATGTGTACACATCCGATGCCCATTCAAGGGCGTTGTAGAGGTAGGTCATGGGGGCGTTCCTCCCTTTGCAGGGTTTGCATCAGCCCTTCGCGCACGGCGGGGCTAAGGCGGTAGCTTCCTATTAGATAGCGGTAATCCGGCGGCTCGGGCGCGTTTTGCGTGAGCCTTGCGCGGCGCAGGATATCCGGTACCGTGAAGGCTTCGGGGGGATGGCCGATGATTTTTTCATACTTGCCGCTTTTACCCCGCCGGAGGAAGGCTTCCGGCTTTATGTCCTCCGTGGCCAACGCCCGGGCCATGCGGGCATGTACCGCGTGGCGCAAATCCGCGCTGTGGGCGATGGCCGGCTCCCGCACCAGCCAAAAATCCAGTTCATCGAATATCCGCGCACAAAATCGCGCATCCGGCATCGCCGCAAAGCGCAGGGCAAAAAAATCTTCCCCGTCACGCGGCGATGCTCCGCTAGGTATTATACCCCATTTCTCCACAAAATCCATGAAAAAATGACCCCCCCTGTTTGCCGCGGGGGGGTCGCCGGTGAAAACCAAGTGGATGCCTTTTTTATTCAGGGGCTCGCGGGCACTGGTGCAAAAGCCCAGCATATGCCGGAGGGGCGCGGGCAAATGGGGATATAAGGCCGCCAGCACAGCGGCGGCGTAGTCGTGGGCATTGCCCGGGGGCGTGGCTATGTAGGTTTTCTTGCCGGTGGCTACGGATTGGGTCAGGTGGTGGATTATATGGGGAATGCCCTGCACATCCGCCATGCCGGGGGCGGGCCCTTCTACGGGGAGGGCATCCAGCGCGGGCAATACGCCGCCTTGCGTCACATCGTAGGCGGTTTCAAATTTTATCCCCGAGAAAAGGATTCCCAGCACCTCCCCTGCCCGCTCCGGCGGCAGGAGATAATTGTGCTGAAAAAATCCCTTCCCCACATGCACCGCCTGCCCCAACAGCATCCGGCCGCAGGGGAAATGCACCACCGTCAGGCTCTTCCCCTTCCCTCCCCCGGAATACACGCAATAGGGCAAAACCAGCGAAGCCGCCAGCCCCTCCGACTGCGCCACCGTGCCGTATCCGCGCTGGGTTCGGGTGTAAAAATGTTGTTCAATGGGCACGGGTGGGCGTGCCGGAGATATAGCCCAGCTTATACAACAGCCAGAGGAAGGGCTCATCCACCCGCACCGGGGCAAAGGACGCCACCCGCTGGCGTATGGTATCGGGATGGGCCCCCAAGGCCGACACCGCAAAGAAGCCCAGCTGGGCGAACCGCCGCTTCAAGGCGTTGCGGAAGTTGGGGTCCACCATGTTGAGGAAGTCGTCCACCTCGGCATGGATTTGCGCGAAGGCGTCCAGGTCGAAATACCCTTTGTGGGTATAGTTGGAAAAAAAATGGCTGTCGGCGCGTATGTATTCCCCTTCGGCTTGCACGGGTTGCAGGAGGTCGGTCTTGGTCAGGACAACTGCTGTGGGAATTTGCGAGATGCCGCTGGCTTGCTTATAGATATAATTTTCCACCAGCCCGGTCAGCACCTCCACGGGCTCGTCGGTGGTGGCGGGGTCGTAGTCGAGGTTGTTCATCAGGACGATTTTCTTCCCAATGGTACGAAATTGCATGGGGTCAACCAAAAACAGCACCCCCGACGAGTTGCGGATATGAGAGGCGTAAATGTCCATGTAGCCATTGTCCACCATCCCCTCCCCCGCCGCGTCGAAGAAAGCGATGTTGATTTCCGGCAACGTGCCATCGGCGAAGGAAAAGGTAAAAATAAAGGGCTCCTGCTGGATTTCCTTTTGGGTGGGGTCCAGCAGACAGCCGTTTTCGATGAGGGGGTCTTCGTAGGCCACCTTGAATTTTCGGCCCATTTCGTTATTTATGGGTGTGCAGAAAATCTGGAAATTCCGGGGGGTCAAGGTTTTGAGGGTATGCACCAGGCTGGTCAGGTACACGCTTTTCCCCGCCTGGGAAGCCCCAACGAAGGAAATAATCGTGCTGGGCGCGAAGCCCGCGCTCTGGGGGATGTCGTTGTGGCAGAAGGGGCACAGCCGCTTGGTGGTGATTTGATTATGGTCGTCGGTGAGGGCGGAGAGGATGCCCCGGTGGTAGCCCTTGCTTACCTCGTTGAAATCAAGCGGGTCCAGCACCACGGGCAAATCCCCGGCTTCGTCCATATGGAACCGTTCCCGGTACGCGTCCAGCACCGCATCGGCGCAAGCGCGGTAGCCCTCCGCGTCCACAGCGGCCAAGGCGCGGAATAGCACCCGGTCGTGGTCGAAATTCTTGAAGCAGTACAGGCACACGATTTCGTGGGTTTCGTCCATTTTGGCCCGCTTGACGGCTTCCATTTTTTTCTTGAACAGTCCCATGGCGGCTCCTTGGGTTCTAGCTTACATTAATAATATATTGGTCGCGGATTTTTTCGTCGGCTATGTGCAGGATTATTTTTTCATGCCTGGCGGTTAAAATATGCCGCGTCAGCGGTTCCCGGGTCAGCGGCTCGGAAAATAAGTATATCACACCATCGGAGGATTTCGCATACCCCAGCACATTCGCCTCCACGGGATAGTCGGAAGCCAGCGTCAGCGCGTGGGTAACGAAGGCACCCACACCCCATTTCCGCTTCAAGGTGCCATATATGGTGGTGTGCCCGGTCTGACAGGTAATAGTACCCACCGGCTCCCCCTGCACATCCCGGTAAATGCGAAAGGTAAAAATCCCCGGCGTTTTCGGTTGCGCATACCCGCCCCGGCGTTTGTATTCCTGAATGGTCAGCAATACGCGCTCCTGGGCCTCATCTGCCCCGGCACGGGTGATATACACATAGGCCACCTCCTCCGGCCAGGGAAAAACAAGGCGCACGCAGTCACTGTCATGGATGCAACGCACATCGCGGATTTCCAATGGATGCTCAAGCATTGCCCCACCACCGCCTTCAACGCAAAATCCCTTGCCTACCATGTATATTAAAGCGGAGAGATTATTAGACATTTTATTCGGCTATATTTTATTGATTCGGCGTTCTGCCTCTTTGTAGACTTCCTCATCATCCCTGATTGAAATTATGACGATTTTCATAATGGCGTTTTCGCGAATTAGCTGATAGACAACACGAAGCCCAAGACTTTTGAGTTTAATCTTCATGCAACCTGCCAGTTTCAAGGATTGTTTGTTACCAAGCGGCTTCCCATAGCCGCCCTCAGATTGTGGCAGGGGATTTAAGGCAACTTTGTTTATTGCTTTAAAGACACGGGCACGCACAGAGCTGTTTAAAGCCGCTAAATCATTTTCAGCTTTTTTGAAGTAATCTATATTCCAGGCCATTAGTCTATCTCCACATCTTCAGCGGCATCTATGTCAGCCTGTGTTATGCCCAGCCTTTGCATAACTTCTGCTTGGGAAGAAGTGGGGCCTCCCTCAGCTATTCTCCTTTCGGCCTCCACGGTTAATATTAAATCTTCTATTTCCTCCATCAGAGCCTCATATCTGTCCGGCGAAAGAAGAACGCAAGCCGGTTTATTGTTTTTTACGGCTATTTTTATTCCGGTTTTTGAAACCTCGTCAAAAATCTTAGCCGCTTCGCCCTTATTAAAGCGTGACACAGGAACCATTGAACGCATTAATTCAGCAGTCTGCATGTTTGTGCGCACAGCCGTCACATCCTTTCGTTTTATGTTAATCACAGTATACAACGACAACGAAATAAATCAATAAATACATTGGAAAATATATCGTGGTTTGTTGGAAAATATATCGTGGTTTCTCTTCGCTTAACGTAGCTCCATTTGATAAAACACGGCATCGAAGCCGGGTTGCCCGCCAAAGGCGTGGAGCCGCCCTAATTCCTCGAATCCAAAGCCTTCGTAAAATCGCTCGTTCTTTTTCCCTTGTGTGCGGACATGGGCATGGGCACAGCCGCCTTCCTTCGCCTTGCCCAGCAAGCCCTGAAGCAATGTGGTGGCAATGCCCTTGCGCCTATGATGCTTGTGCGTCCACAAATCCGTTACGGTAAACCATTTACCATGGGTCAACCCCGAGGCATAGGCGATGATTACTTTATCGTGCAAAAGGTGGGCGGAAATCCTTTGTGCCGCGCTGTCCTGCACTACATTGTATTTTTCGTTTATCCATGCGAAATCCTTGTAGATTTCCCGGCGTTCTTCCGCTGATATTTCACCGAAAATCATGCTAATCCCACTTTCTTTGGTTTATTTAAAGAAGTTTAGCCGGGACAGATATTTTTGCAAGGGGGGGTTGACAAAAAAAGTTAGTCTGTGCTAACTTAATGGAAGTTAGTCGCGGCTAACTTAAAACGGCTTCGCGGAGTGACTTTCACAGATGGCATTAATCGTTGGGCAAGCCTTTATCAACGGGCATATCTACGCGCTGTATCCCCAGGAATGGTACACCGTAGTGGGCGGCTTCGGCTCCGCTCACCAAATGGTTGCCGACATGATGCGCTTTGTGGAAAGGTTCAGGGCCATGGAGTAGCATACTCACACATTCACTGCGTTATATATTCGTAGAACGTGTGCTGTCAAGGGTGGATATAACGCAATTCGAGTAACGTTGTGATAAAATAGCTTTACTGGCTGAATACTCAAAACTTAAAATGCGCACTGTTATGTAGTGACCTGTCAAGTCCTGTCTGACCAATCACCTGCGCATACGCACATATATTTTTATTATTAAGTTGTAAGAAGCATGGAGCGGCTTTAGATGAAACAGTTCTCCGGCAGTGGCCACTCTGTTATACGCGGATTGGATACCGCAGGAC